>NZ_QULD01000003.1:37410-371198 GCF_003481425.1 Blautia sp. OM06-15AC
CTCTTTTATATACTTTTGAACTGCTTCATCTGTTATATTGCCAATCGTTTCAACATAATATCCTCTAGCCCAAAACGCTTTATCCCATTTACTTTGCAACTCAGGATGCCTGTCATAAATCATTAATGTGCTTTTTCCTTTCAGATACCCCATAAAATCTGATACTCTGAGTTTTGGTGGAATTGCTACGCTTAAATGTACATGATCTATACATACCGCTCCTGCAATTATCTCTACATTTTTATACTGGCATAAAGTTGCTATTATCTCTCGGACATCTCTGCGTATTCTCCCATACAATACCTTCTTTCGGTATTTTAGGAATAAACACAATGTGATACTGGCATTTCCAACGAGTATGTGATAAACTTTTATTGTCCATTTGGACCGCCTCCTTTGATTTTGAGTTTGGCTTGCGACACCATTCTCATTCTATCACAGGAGGCTTTATTTTGTTATCCTCACCACTTCCGACTACTCTATTCTCCCCAGCATAGCTGGGGGATTAGACTTTTCATTCAATTCATTCAGTTTTGCCAACGCTCTTGGCTCACTAAAATCTAAGTAGTTCGTTGTAAGAATTTGCCCCGGGATTCTCTTTCGCTCGAGTTCTTTTAACGTCTGCAGGAGGGGCGTAATTCCTCCCATTGTGATAAATGCCACACTAATCTGGAATTGTTCACAGCGAAGTAGCTCTTCTTCAATAGAAGAAATAACTTTTTTACCCTCTTCTGGATTGTTTGATATAAAACTCGGTTTATATTCCAGATTTGAAGCAAGATTTCCATTGATATAGGCTGCTTCCAACCCTTGATTTATGTTTTGTATTATTTCTTCTTTCACCGTTTCATCCTCTCTGTTCTAACTTTAAATTGTAACGTATTTGACTTTACAATTCAAATTTTTTCATCATTTTCCAGTTTTTACCATGCTTTATAACGTCTCCTGATACGCCCGATCAATCAGCTTCTTTGCCTTCTGAAAGTCTTCTGCCGTCTTGATTGACACTTCCAGCTCCCCCGTTCCGTAATGTCCAATCCCGCGGGTATCTCTTGTGAATCCTTCTTCCAGTTCAACAGTGTCCGGGTCGAGTTTCATTCGGAGCAGGATCTGTTTGTTATAAATTTCAATGCAGAAAATGTTCTGCACTTTCTTATAGGCCAAATACAGCTTCAATTGGTTTGGAACAAGATCGTCTCCTAGCGATTCGATGTAGTCACAAAGCGCCGTATATAATGTTTTGAAATGGCTGCTTGCTGATGACAGCTTCTCTAAATGTGTTTTCTGTGTGTATGTACTACTTGTTGTTGAAATGGTTGATGTTTCCGTTACTGGCTTTGCCACCGGTGTGTTCAGATGTTCAAACAGCAACAGATCTTCCCCATATTTCCGATATTTCACCAACTTGATATTCCTCTGCATCTGATTCACTGCATGCACGTCGTATTTCGTAAAATCACTTGCAATACAAATCACACAAGGCACCGACCAATCAATCTGGTCTGCTACTTCCATACCCAGTTTTTCAATCACAAGCAGTTTGAAATCCGCTTTGTGATCCAAAAGCCAATCCAGATAGAATAATCCCTGATTAATTACGTTCTCGCTCGAGCTTCTCTTATACTCAAAAATCACTGGGCTATTATTTTCATCAATTCCGATGCTGTCCATTCTTCCGGATGTGATCATATATTCACTTTTCAGAAAACGAACGCCGAAAAATGTCTCCATGTTCTGCTCTATCGTTGTTTGCAGTTGTTTCTCCAATACTACCGTGGAAGAGGTGCGCTCTTTCACAACCGTTCCGACCTCAAAAAGTTTTATTTCCGACACTGCAGTTTCTCCTTCCCTGTCGCAAGATATATGTTCATTATATCGTACCTTCTTACAAAATACTATTGTAAAACATTCTTTCCGCAGGCATTCCCATCAAAAAAGGCCGCAGCTCCGCAAAGCTGTGACCTTTTCCCAATATTACCAATATGCTATTTCCGATACACCGTCTTCCCCCGTGCAACGACTTCCTGAATCTCCAGTCCCTGATCCAGTACGCAAAGATCTGCATCAAACCCTTCCTGGATTTTTCCTTTTCCTTTCAGTGACAGGATCTCTGCCGGGTTTGCCGTAATCGTCGAAATTGCGGTTTCCAGCGGAATTCCCGCTTTCTCCACGCATTCTTTTACTTCTTTCAGCAAACAGCTCGACTGGCCCATGCCCATCCGCAGGAATTCTCCCTTCTCATTAAAGATCGGCAGACTGCCCTGACCGTCGGATGAGATGGTGATGTGTTTCGGATTCACGCCTGCATCCAGCATGCGGCGGATTCCTTTGCACACGCGGACTTCATCACAGACAGTTTCCCAGTAATCGATCTCTTCATTTCCGGTGAAATCGACCGCACCGCCCTTTACGGCGTATTCAATTGCCTTCTGGAACAGCTTCTCATTCCGGTTGACATGGGTCGGGAGGAACTGGCTGGCCGGGATTTCGGTTTCGCTGATGACGCGTTCGATCAGCTCCATACATCTTGCACCGTCGCCAAGGTGGACATTGATCACTCCCGCTTTCCCGGAAAGAACACCGCCGAGGCGCGTGTCTGCTGCCAGTCGGGCGAATTCTTCGAAGGTCGGCTGTGAGGATCGGTGGTCCGAGATGGCGATTTCGCCGGTTCCGATGATTTCTTCGATCATCATGATATCTTTCGTAATTCCATCCGTCAGTGTACGCACCGGAACCTGATAGCTGCCGGTGTAGCACCAGGCGGACATGCCCTGCTCCCGGAGGCCTTTTGTTTTTGCCACGAGCGCGCACATGTCACGGCCAATGCCGTCAGTTCCGAGGCAGCCGACAACGGTTGTCACACCGAACTTGTTCAGGCCTTCCATCGTCGCCTCCGGGGTGCGGTTGGCAAAGCCGCCCTCGCCGCCTCCGCCGAGCACGTGAACATGGCAGTCGACAAAGCCAGGTGTCAGGACAAGTCCGGTTCCGTCTACGGTCTCCGCGCCAAAGAGCAGGCCGTCTGCCGTTATCGTGCCGGCATCTGCGATCTTGACAATTTTATCATACACAGTAAGAACGTCTTTTCTTCCGAGGTATTCCGGCGCATAGACGTCTATGTTCTGAAATAATATCATTTTCTCTCACTCCTCTTAAAATCCAATGGCAACCGCAATCAGAATCGTAATGACTGCTCCAATCATCAGTATCCCTAAGAATTTCCACATGAATTTGATCCAGTTCGACCACTCGATTTTTGCAATCGCCAGGGAGCCGATCAGGCAGCCGGAGGTCGGGACGATCAGGTTTGTGAAAGCATCACCGAGCTGGAACGCAAGGACGGATGTCTGGCGGGATACGCCGAGAAGGTCCGCGAGCGGTGCCATGATCGGCATGGTGATCGCCGCCTGGCCGGAGCCGGACACGACGAAAAAGTTGAAGACCGACTGGAACACGTACATCAGCACGGCTGCGGCTGCACCGGAAAGACCGGCCAGTGCCTGTGAGATGCCGTACATAATGGTGTTGATAACGGTCGGTGTGGTCGGATCGGAACCGCCGAGCACCTGCATGATGCCCTGTGCCATCGCAACAACGAGTGCTGCGCCGATCAGGTCTTTTGCGCCGTCTTTGAAGGAAACGGCAATGTCGTTCACTTTCATGTCATTCAGATGGAAAATGACACCGATCACACCTGCCACAATTCCCATGATGAAGAACTGGGTTGCGATTTCGGCCATGTAATAACCTTTTGCCATAACGCCCCAGATAACCCAGACAACGGTAACAGCCAGTGTCACCAGAACTAGGATATGGCCGATGCCGAAGGAATGGCCCTCGTCGATGCCTGTTTTTTCGTTCTGATCACGGAAATACTGGTCACTTTCGTAAGCAACGGAGATTTCCGGGGTCTTTTTTACTTTTGCTGCATAGAACATGGTCATGCCGCAGCCAAGAGCGGTGAACACCACCCACATCACCATACGGAAACCTGCGCCGGAGAAGACGTCAACGCCGGCGATTCCCTGTGCGATTCCGACAGAGAACGGGTTCATCCAGGAGGATCCGAAGCCGATCTGTGTTGCGACGTACGTGACAAGCACGGCAATGACCGTGTCGTATCCGACAGCGACGAACAGCGGGCAGAGGATCATGGTGAACGGAAGGGCCTCTTCTCCCATTCCGAACACGGCTCCGCCGAGGGAAAACAGGACGAAAAGGACCGGGATCAGCAGTTTTTCGGCTCCTTTTGCTTTACGGATCAGGCCGATCAGACCGGCTTCAACGGCTCCGGTGCGGATCATGATGCCGAAAGCACCGCCGACTACCATCAGAAATGCGATGATTTCGATAGCGGAGCTGCTGATAATTCCGTTATACATGTAATTGAAAAATCCGGTTCCGCCGTCGCCGCTGAACAGTGCAACGCCTTCTGTGACCGGTTTTCCGGCAGCATCGGTCAGATACTGGAAGCTTCCGTCTTTGATGACGGTACGGGTCTTTTCTACCCCGTTCATCAGGTACGTGACATCCTCCGTCTCGTAATAGCCTTTCGGGACGAGGAAGGTCATGACGGCCGCGATAACCACCACAAAAAAGATGATAATGTAGGTATCCGGCACGTTAAATCCCCTGTTGAATGATTTCAGGCCTTCGCCTTTCTTTTTGCTCATATTTTGAGATTTCCTCCATTTGATATTCTATTCTCGTTTTTAACGCGCTTGGATTAGTGTACCATAGATCATAGAGGAAAGTCACTGAAAAAATCAAAAAAGTGACAGAAAAATTTTCCATTCGGATTTTTCTGCCGGCTGTGTGCAATGTCATGCATAACATGATTGTATAGAAAGGTAAACAATTCCTTTTAAGGTTTCCTGCTTCCCGTCTCTTATGCTATACTTGAAAGGTTCTTGCTTCCGGCGCTTCATCTGCCGGTTTTTGACATGAAACTGATTCAGTCGGCGATTCCAAATGCGTTTACGATCGCGGTGCTTGCGGCGATTGAGTCGCTTCTCTCCTGTGTTGTTGCGGACGGCATGATCAACAGCAAGCATCGTTCGGATACAGAGCTGATTGCACAGGGTGCCGGAAATATTGCTTCTGCGCTTTTCGGCGGTATTCCGGCTACGGGAGTGATTGCCAGAACGGCGGCAAATATCAAAAACGGCGGACGCACGCCGACAGCTGGGTCTATGTGGACGATGATTCCCCGGCGGTGGATGAACATCTGCAGAAGCTGCCGCTGGAAGTCCGTGTATACGAGATCACAGGACCGCTCTTCTTTGGCGCGGCGGATGCGATTGAGCACATCGTGGTAAAGGATTTCACAAAATGTCTCGTTCTCCGGATGCGGAGCGTACCGGCGATCGACAGTACAGCCATGAATGCACTACAGAATCTGACGAAGCTCTGCGAATCGAAAGGGATCACCCTCGTCTTCTCTCATGTGAATGAGCAGCCGATGAAGGTGATGAAAAAATCCGGCTTTGTGGATCTTGTCGGGGAAGAAAATTTCTGTTCGAATATTTCGGATGCGTTAAAGCATGCGGAGGAGCTGATTTCGAGATAATGTGAAACTGCAGCTGCCGCAGCATCTGGTCTGTATCACCTGTGATCCTTTCTCCTTTATGCCGAATAGCTTCTACACATAAAAAAGGCCGCCGTGCTGAGTACTGACCTATGCTTTTCCGTTGATCACGCAGTTAATCTTTTTCTCATCGTAAAACATCAGTATCAGTCCGCCTGCGCCGCAGAATACAGCTGCACCGAATGCGGCAATCCGGTAGCCGGTTCCAGTTCCCGCTCCGATGGTGGAGACTGCGGTAAAAATCAGCATGGAAAGGCTCTGGCCCAGCTTGAAAGCGAAGGTCCGGGCTGCGTAGAACATTCCCTCTCGGCTGCTTCCTGAGGTAACTGCATCGCTCTGTGCGATATCCGCGACAACTGCCTGCGGCAGAATACCGAAAATCGCCATGGGAAGTGCTGCCACGACTGTCAGAATCAGACCCTGTACGGTTTCCGGGATGAATGGGATGTTTCCCATAAAACCTGTGTAAAAATATGCAAGGCTGAAAACAGCAAATGCAAACAGAATCATCTTTTTCTTGCCCAGTTTCGGTGTCAGCTTGTTGACCGGAACGTAAAAGACAAGCGACAGTGCGGTCATTCCCACAAAATACAGTGTTGTCATTGTCTCCGGGAGTTTCAGCAGACTGGTAACGAAAAACGGAAGGCCCGTCTGGAACATGGTGAGGGCGATCCAGTAAAAGATATCAGATCCTACAAATTTCCGGAATTCTCCATTCCGAAAGGTTGCTGTAAGGGAACGAAAAGCCGAATCCTTCGAGGGAACGGTATCTACGTAATCTTTTTCCCGGATGCAGAATACCGGCACAAGCATGCATACGAATGCTGCCGCTGCCATGGCTGTGAAAGTGATCCTGATTGCATTTACTCTTCCGAAGGAAGGAATCAGCGTACCCCAGATCGCCGGTGCCAGATAGGCCACAGCGGTTCCTGCAATAAAGGTGAAAGAAATGATGGTGGATATATTCAGGCGTTCCTGCTGTGTATGGCCCAGTTCCGGAATCAGGGCATTGTACGGAGTACAGTATGCCGTGATCGAAAGGTAATATGCCAGAATCATACCAAACAAGAATGCCGCATTGATCCAGCTGTTTTCATTCACCGGTGACCAGAACACCAGCACGGTGGAAAGTGCCAGCGGCAGGGACGCGCCTTTTAAGAACGGGATCCGCCGTCCGTTTTTTGAAGTGCACCGATCTGACCAGGACGCAATCATCGGATCAGTGAATGCATCAAAAATTCTTCCGAAGGCTGTGATCCCTCCAATGATGGTAAAAACCCCGAAAATCACCAGACCCTGCGGTATGAATACCGTCTGTCCCTGGCTGATTGCGGTTTCATCCGGCTGATAAAAGTACACCAGCCAGTTCGATATGATACCAGACAGCAGCGCCCATCCAAACTGGCCTGCTGCGAACTGCCATATCTTTACCGTTGTTAATTTTTTCATTTTGCTTCCCCCTGTTTTGTCTTCTCCTGTTTTTATACCGTCCAAATTTTTACATTTTTTCCAGAAAAGGCGATTCCAAGTTTGATGACTTCCGTAACCCCTTCCTGCAGCAATCTCCCGGTTGGGGATAGATACCTCGCACAGATGATTATCAGCTTTCCAAGGTTCGCAGAATTTCTTCCACTCACCAGGGGAAATCAACTATGCTGATTTCTCAGCTCGCAGCTTTCCGCATCATTTTTCATCTCTGCCTTCGCTTTTCTCGCAATCCCCTGTGTGCCGTTCAGGATGCTCGCGCGGGTGACTTTGTCGTTGCCGTATTTCTGGCGGATCGCGTCGAGGGCGGCATCGAGTTTACGGCTTTTCTCCTTCTTTTCGGGATCTTCGAAGAGGGAGAGCTGTTCGAAATCGTCTTCGGTAAGACCGGTCACGGCGACGCCGATCAGGCGGAGGGGCTCGCCTTTCCAGGATTCGCGGAAGAGCTGTTTGGCGCAGCGGTAGATTTCATCTGTCACATCTGTCGCATTGGGGAGTTTGGTCTGGTGTGAACGGTTTCGAAACTCGAGAGTGCGAAACGTTACGGAAACGGAGGTGCATTTTTTCTTTTTCCGACGCATGCGGGCGGCTACGATGTCGCACTGGGCGAGAAGGATCGGATTCACCTGTTCGATGGAGATGATGTCCTCGTTGAAGGTCGTCTCGGCGCTGAAGCCTTTGGCCTCATCGGGCTGCGCTTTTACAGGGGAATCATCGATGCCGCGGGCGTACTGGTAGAGCTGATGGCCGTTTTTCTTGCCGATCAGCGTCTGGATATCCGCTTCGCGCGCATGCGCCAAGTCTCCGATTGTGCGGATTCCGGCCTCGATCAGTTTCTTTTCGGATGCTTTTCCGAGGAACAACAGCTCGCGTACCGGAAGCGGCCACATTTTTTCGGGGATTTCTTCTGGGAACAGAGTGTGTACTTTGTTTGGTTTTTCGAAATCAGATGCCATTTTGGCCAGGAGTTTATTTGTGGAGATTCCAATATTGACGGTAAATCCAAGCTCCTCGTAAATCCGGTCCTTGATTTCGTGCGCCGCCGCAATCGGGTCCGGATACAGAAGGGAAGTTCCCGTCATATCGAGGAATACCTCATCGATCGAAAAGGATTCCATGACCGGGGTGTAGGCGGCGCAGATTTTCTTGAAGGCACGGGAACACCTGACGTAGAGGTCGAAATCACTCGGGACAATGACCATGTTCGGACATTTCCGCAGTGCCATTGCCACAGGTTCACCGGTCTGGACACCGCATTTTTTCGCCGGGATCGACTTTGCCACAACGATTCCTGTCCGCTTCGTCGGATCGCCGCCGATACAGGCAGGAATGTCCCGCAGATCCGGCAGTCCCTCTTTGATCCGCCGCACCGACTCCCAGGATAAAAAGGCGCTGTTGACATCTACGTGAAAAATCAGGCGTTCTGTTGTCGCCTTCGTTTGTTCTTCTCTCATTTTTTTAACCCTCTTTCAAATTCTGCTGCTCTCTATGCAAAAAACAGCAGACCTGCTTTTGCCAGAAAGAAAAGAAGAAGGATCTGCGCCGCCAGCATCAGCGGGACTCCAATCGTGAATTTCTTTTTTCTTGTCTTGTGATGAAACAGGTGCATGCCCAGCAAGGCTCCCACCGAGCCGCCGGCTGCCGCAAGTCCAAGCAAGGTGGAAACGCGGATTCTCCATTTTCCCCGCACCGCACTTCGTTTGTCGATTCCATAGACTGCTATGGTAATGATATTAATACAAATCAGGTAACTCCACAATACTGTCTGTAAGATCGAATGTTCCATTTTTTACGCACCAGCCTTTCTTTTTTCAAAAAAGGCAGCGTTTTTCTGCGCTGCCTTTTTCAAACTCTTTTCAAAATTACTTTTTCTCCAGAAATATTTTTCTGGTCACAAAATTGTATACCATAACAATCGCCGTCGCGAATACTTTCGCGATTGTGTAGATCAGGTTATGGCCTATGTTCTGCTGCAGTGCAACATTACCGCCGTAGATCGGGCCTACGACGATCCAGATCAGGAAACTGTTGAGCAGCATGCCGATCAGGGAAAGGACGACAAAGGTGATGAACTCGACTTTTTTGTTCATTTCTTCTTTCCGCTCAAAGACAAATTTGAAGCTTAAAATGTAATTTGCAATGACCGATACGGTAAATCCGGCAACGGAACCGATGAGGGATGCCGCTTCAAAGTAAGAGCTGGAAGTCAGCGCCATCACAAGATTCAGGACAATAAGACCGGTCACGTAGTCGATGCCGAAGCTGATAACGCCGACGATACCGAATTTCACAATCTGTGCAAATAATTTCTTCATGTTTTTCCTCTTGTTTCTTCTATTATTTTCGAGTCAACGACTCTATGAGAATACCATATCACGGCAGTTTTTTCAAGTTTCCGTATTGTTTTTCCTCACGTCAAAAACGCCGGATTTCACATACAAACATGAAATCCGGCGTCTTTGAATTTCTCTAAATCTCCCGTTTCTCCATAAATCTTACACTGATCCCATACGAAATCAGCACAACTGCGATGCTTACCGCAAAAATTCCCGCCTGTCCAGGAACGTTTCCCGTGATGGTGCCAAGCAGCTCCGCGATCGTAAACTGCCCGTTGAAGCCCGACTCTGCCAGCGATACACCGATTTTCTGCAGGTCCTGCAGTGTGATCTCTGTGATCGGTTTTCCAAAGAGTTCGATCGTTCCGCTCTCCGCTTTTACAAGGCCGAGCATCAGGCGGATCGCCGTGCTCTTTCCTGCTCCGTTTTTTCCGATAAGTCCGGTGATTCTTCCCTCCGGAACTTCGGTCCGTTTTGAGCCCGGTGAAGAAAAAGAGGTGAAAAAGCTCGATTTTGACCAGCGGATTTCCGCATCCATCCACAACCATCATCACTGATGCGGTTTTTGTCCGTACCTTCGGAAGAATGGGCCGACCTCTTTTCGCGGGCAGGCTCATTCCGTATCTTATGATTTTCAGGAGACTTTTTATGTCCGAACTTAATTTTTATCTTCTTCAGATCAACGATGCTTTATTTCCAATCGGTACGTATTCACACTCGCAGGGACTCGAGACGTAAATCTCTTTCTCTCACGATCGGAGCACGCAGATACCCTTCTGGATGAAATCCGGGAATTTCTTGCCTCCGATCCGAAAATTGACGGCGGCGCAACTATACTTTCCTGCGGTGATCTTGCAGTTCGTATTTTCGGTCTACGCGCGCAAAGGCTGCAGCAAATGGCGGAAAAAATAAAGTCTGCATATGACAAATTTTTATAACTGTCTATTCAAGTCGTTCACTTTTCCCTTCGTCAAATTTCGCAGAAAAAATGTCAAAATAAGGATATGACAACCTCTTCAGAATGTGATAAAATAACTTTCGTTTTAAGCGAAGATAAAACTTATTTTACCATCATTTCGAGGAGGTTTTCTCATGGAAAAAGACATGACAAAGGGAAGTCCGCTTCCGGTCATTCTGCAGTTTACGCTGCCGCTGATTATCGGAAATATTTTCCAGCAGCTCTACAACATGGCAGACACGATTATCGTTGGCCGATATGTCGGAGCGGATGCACTGGCTGCAGTTGGTTCTACGGGAACGATTATGTTCCTGGTGCTTGGATTTGCGCAGGGCATCACAGCAGGCTTTACGGTTCTGACATCGCAACGGTTCGGTGCAAAGGATACGCGCGGAGTAAAGCGAAGTGTGGCAAACGGCATTCTACTGGCTCTCCTTTTCACAGTTGTCCTGACATTCTTCAGCATGATCTCCATGCGGCCATTGCTGCATCTCATGAACACACCGGAAAATATTTTTCAGGACGCTTATACCTATATTATGATTATCTGCGGTGGCCTGATCGCTACGATTTTTTACAATCTGCTTTCCTCCTATCTGCGTGCAGTAGGAAACAGCCAGACTCCGCTGATGTTCCTGATTTTTTCGGCTGTATTAAATGTTCTTCTGGATCTGCTTCTCATCATTCGTTTTAAAATGGGCGTTGCGGGAGCCGGATATGCAACCGTTTTCTCCCAGGGAATTTCTGCTGTGCTCTGTCTTTTTTATATTTATCGCTCCATGCCGGATATGTGGCCGGAAAAACACCACTGGAAGCTTCATGCGGCAGATTCCCGCCATCAGCTCTCGATGGGCATTCCGATGGCACTCCAGTTTGCCATCACCGCATCCGGTACAATGATTATGCAGGCTGCCATTAACCTGTTCGGCTCGGAGGCAGTTGCCGCTTTTACGGCGGCCTGTAAGCTGCAGAATCTGGTCACACAGGGCTTTTCCGCAATGGGACAGACGATGGCAACCTACAGCGGGCAAAATTTCGGAAAGGGCGATATTCCACGGATTAAAAAGGGAGTTCGCGCTGCACTTCTGACTTCCATCACATATTCGATCGCAGCCGCTGTTCTCGTCTTCCTTCTTCTGAAGCCATGTCTTTCCCTCTTCTTCTCGGGTGATGTCGATATGGCCGCCATGATGCCATGGGCAAAGACTTATTCCTATATGTGTGCTCTTTTTTATGTACCGCTCTGCACCATCTTTATTTTCCGAAATGCAATGCAGGGTTGCGGCTACGGCTTTCTACCTATGATGGGCGGTGTTTCTGAACTCTTTGCGCGCCTTATTGTAGCTGTGATTGCCATAAAAGTCATCAGCTATCCGCTCGCCTGCTTCTGTGACCCGGCAGCCTGGGTGACGGCAGCTGTCTTTACCGGTGTTTCGTATCTGTTTGTCATGAAGGATATCGACAAAAAGTATAATTCAAAGATACCGACGGCTCCGATCAGCTGACATTTTTCATACCAAACGCAAAACTGCGCGGAATGCACGATTCTGAAATGCATTCCACGCAGTTTTTTGTATTTACAGGATTACAGATTCAGTTTTGCTTTCTGCAGACTTACACAGGAACGATGATATGTGAGTGTCATCGTCAGATAAATGACGCCCACGACAATGACTGCGAGAATACCGGTATGGAACACCAGATGCAGGATCATCGTCGCACACAGCAGGATCTGAATCATCTTGCCCAGCGCCATATAGGCCTTATAGGCACTCTGATATACCATCTCTTTTTCTGCCTCATCGCAACTTGCCATCCAGTCTTTCTGGAAGTTTTTTGAGTTCATATCGCCTCTCTTCTCCGGGTGAGCTGCCTGAACCATTTTTACATAACGCATCTGATAATAGCCATAGAGAAAGAAGTTGATACAAAACAGAGCACAGGTTGCCAGGAATCCGGCGAGCTCTTTTCCCGATGCTTCTTCCAGCCAAGAACGGGAAAAGGTAAATGTCAGCACGATGATATCGCAGACCTGCGAAATCACATTGCAGTTCATCAGCATCGCGCCGTATTTCTCTTCTTCATAGCTTAAGACTTCGTACTGTTCATCCTCTGCTTCTTCGAGATGCTTCATCGTATCCTTTAATTTCCGGCTGTAAAATTCCATCAGGACAATGCTTACAACGAAAATTACCGCAATGATCGGCAGTGCCAGCGGGCGGACCAGATCGCTCAGATCACTCATGCCATTTTTCACACCGAACGTCATAAAAATTCCGACAAAAAAACCGCAGACTCCGCCGATTCCCAGATAAATCAGCATCCGCTTCGTCAGCTTTCCGTAGGAATTTGGTTTGTTCCCCTGTTTTTCTTTCATGGTTCATCCTCCTCATATTGAAAAATATCTTCTACTTTTACTTCACAGATTTTTGCAAGTTTTAATGCCAGTGTCACCGACGGTGAATAGTCTCCCCGCTCAATCAGGCTGATGGTCTGTCTCGATACTCCCGCCATTTTTCCAAGGTCGGTTTGGTTGATGCCAAGCTTCGAACGGTACTCTTTTAACTGATTGTACAGCGGCATCGCAGTATCTCCTTTCACTTTATTTTTAGATGAGCTCTCTATTTGACAACTTTTCTTGTCATCTACTACTCTACTATTGACAACTTTATTTGTCAATAGTTTTGACAAGTTTTTTTGTCATTGTCAAGCAGATATTCGCAATGGAAGCAGGGGACTTACTTGATTCGGTTAAACTCCCGGTTGATTTGTAGGCCGAAATGTACTAAACTAGAGATATCTATTTTCGTAACTATTCAAGCCGCAGAAAGGACAGAATCTATGGAACAGAAAGACAGCCGGTTTGCCGTATTGATCGATGCGGACAATGTTTCCCCGAAATACATCAAATATATCCTGGACGAGGTTTCCGACCAGGGTGTTGCCACGTACAAACGGATCTACGGGGACTGGACCGATATCTCGAAAAAGAGCTGGAAAGAGCAGCTTTTGCGCTACTCGATCAATCCGATCCAGCAGTACAGCAATACGAACGGAAAAAATTCAACTGACTCCGCGATGATCATCGATGCCATGGACATCCTCTACTCCGGAAATGTGGAGGGCTTCTGCCTGGTTTCTTCGGACTCTGATTTTACCAAGCTGGCGCAGCGTCTGCGTGAATCCGGCATGTTTGTGCTCGGCATGGGCGAGCAGAAAACCCCTTCTTCCTTCCGCGTTGCGTGCGATGCCTTTAAAATTCTCGAAATCATTTCCCAGAACGAGGACGATATCTCCCCTGCGATTACCGCTGTCTCGGAAAATCCGGCGCGCTACGGCACTTCTCAGGACGAACCCCCTTCCATTACAAGCAAGGCAGAAATCGAGCGGACGGTTTCCCGTGTACTGACAGAGAACAATGATCACGGAAAAAATACGACACTTAGTGAGATCGGCAGTATCCTGCAGAAGAAATTCTCAGAGTTTGACGTTCGAAATTACGGTTATTCCAAACTTTCCACGTTTCTAGAAAGCATGAACGATATCGAAGTGCTGAAAACCGGTCATAATTACCTCGTAAAGGAACGCCAGAACACCGTATCGCGCCAGCAGATTGAAAAATGTATCACGGATCTGATCTGCTCCAACGGAGGCCATATCGACAACCTCAGCATTATTCACGATGCCCTGCGGAACCGTTTCCCGGGCTTCGATGTGAAGCAGTATGGATATAGCAGGATTTCAAGTTTTATCAACAGTTTCAAAAAATTCAAAATCACAAACAATACGGTACAGATGAAACAATAGCATTTAAAACATAAACCAGATTCGCCGGATCCGGATCGTGCTTGATATACCATGTACATGTTTGGTGTGCCCGCAACAAAAAGCCCCCGGAAATGTCAGATTTTCTGACACCCGGAGGCTCTTTTTATTTCGTCTGTTGTTATCTTTTTCCTGTACTTCCAATTCCGCCGCGGTCCTCGCCGTTTAAGTGGTCAACTTCTTCAAAGCCGATGGTCGGCTGGTGTTTCTCGATGCGGAACTGGCAGATGCGGTCATTCACATGAATCACGGTGTCGCGCAGGGCATACGCCGGCATGTAGAACCAGTCGTTCGGTCCGCAGTAGCTCTCATCGATGATACCGCAGTGGTTCGTCTGGATAATACCGAAGTTCTTGAAGGTGCTGCTTCTCGGCACAATATGCGCCTCGTAGCCCTCCGGCAGCTGCATGGCAACGCCGAGGTGGATCAGCTTGAATTCTCCGGCCTTTAACTCTACTTCTTCTGCCGCGCGCAGGTCGATCCAGTCGGACTTTCCGTCGATATAGCGCAGGCGCTCAATTTCATCGTTTAAATACTGAATTTTAATGGTTTCCATAAAGCGTCTCCTTTTCTTTTTGCGTGACTACTTTTCGCCGAACAGTACGACTTCGCCGCGTGCTCTCGTCTTTTTCACATCAATGACTCTCTGATTCGGGCTGCCCTTCCATTCCAAGGTAACGTCCCTCTGGGCAAGAATAAAGCGGCCGTCCACAACCACGTCCGTGTAATCCATCAGTTCCAGATCACAGACGGATTCCCACTCATATCCGGTGTAAACCCAGATATCTTTTTTCGGATATCTTTCCTTGATCTCTTTTGCCAGAGCCGTCACATCCGCCCGGTTTGCCTCATGCAGCGGATCTCCGCCGGAAAAGGTGATGCCGGAAATGTAGTCCTTGTCCAGCTGTTCAAAAATTTCTGCCTTTGCCGCGTCATCAAACGGGATGCCGCCATTTGGATCCCAGGTAATCGGATTCTGACATCCCTTGCAGTGATGACCGCATCCGGCGACCCAGAGCACGACGCGCAGGCCGTCTCCGTTCAGCATATCGTCTTTCGTTATATTATGGTATCTCATAGCTTTCACTCCTATTGGACATAAGAAAACACAGAAAAACGAACCGTTTTGCAGATCCCTTTTTCTGTGTTCCCCGCTCTTTATCGTCTGGCAGATCTATTTATTTCGCGTCTGCCGGAACATCCTTGATACTGAAGCTTACACGGCCCATCTTATCTTTGCCCATGCAGACTACTTTTACAACATCGCCAAGGCTGACAACGTCTTCTACTTTCTCAACACGCTGTTTGGCGAGCTTGGAGATGTGTACCAGACCTTCTTTTCCAGGTGCGAACTCAAGGAAAGCACCGAAGTCTTTGATGCTGACAACTTTTCCGGTCAGGATCTGTCCCTCGGTAAAGTCGCTTGCGATGATCTCGATATATTTCTTTGCCTGATCCATCATAGCCTGCTCGGTTCCGCAGATGGAAACTGCACCGTCATCTGTGATGTCGATCTTTACGCCGGTCTCATCGATGATGGCGTTGATGGTCTTTCCTCTCTGGCCGACAACTTCACCGATCTTCTGCGGGTCGATCATCATCTGGATGATCTTCGGAGCGAACTCGCCGACCGTCTTACGCGGCTCTGCGATCGCTTTCTCCATAACCTCGGTCAGGATGTACTCTCTTGCCTGTTTCGTTCTGGCAATCGCCTCTTCTACGATCTGACGGGTCAGTCCATGGATCTTGATATCCATCTGGATTGCAGTGATTCCGTCGTGGGTACCAGCTACCTTAAAGTCCATGTCGCCGAAGAAGTCTTCGAGACCCTGGATATCGGTCAGTACGAGGTAATCATCATCGGTCTCGCCTGTTACCAGACCGCAGGAGATACCTGCAACCGGTTTTTTGATCGGTACACCGGCAGCCATCAGAGACATGGTGGATGCACAGATACTTGCCTGGGAAGTAGAACCGTTGGACTCGAAGGTCTCGGATACGGTACGGATTGCGTACGGGAACTCTTCCTCGGTCGGAAGTACCGGAACCAGGGCACGTTCTGCCAGAGCACCATGGCCGATCTCACGGCGTCCCGGTCCGCGGGACGGTTTTGTCTCACCTACAGAGTAGGACGGGAAGTTGTACTGATGCATGTAACGTTTGGAGGTCTCGAACTCATCCAGTCCGTCCAGTTTCTGTGCTTCGGAAAGCGGAGCCAGTGTTGTTACGTTGCAGATCTGAGTCTGTCCACGGGTGAACATAGCGGAACCATGAACACGCGGGATAATGTCAACCTCTGCTGCCAGAGGACGGATTTCTGTGATCGCACGGCCGTCCGGACGTTTGTGGTCTTTTAAGATCATCTTACGAACAGTCTTTTTCTGATACTGGTAAACAGCCTCGCCTAATACTGCCAGCCACTCTTCGTTGTCGGCAAATGCCTCCTCGAGTTTCTCGGTGATGACACGGATGTTTTCTTCTCTTGTCTGTTTGTCATCGCTGAAAACAGCCTCTTCCATCTCGGCCGGAGGAACGATCTCTTTGATCGCTGCAAACAGCTCTTCCGGAATAGCGCAGCTCTCATAAGCGTGTTTCGGTTTTCCAACCTCTGCTACGATGCTGTCGATGAATTTGATGATTTCCTGGTTTACTTCGTGTGCTTTGTAGATGGCGTCGATCATTTTTGCTTCCGGAATCTCTTTTGCTCCGGCTTCGATCATGATGACTTTCTCTCTGGTGGAAGCTACGGTCAGTTTCAGGTCGGATACTGCTTTCTGTGCGAGAGTCGGGTTTACGATGAACTCGCCGTCGATCATACCGATCTGAGTCATGGCACACGGACCGTCAAACGGGATGTCGGAAATGCAGGTTGCGATTGCGGAACCCAGCATTGCGACTACTTCCGGATCACACTCCGGATCTACGGACATTACCATGTTGTTTAAGGTAACATCGTTGCGGTAATCTTTTGGGAACAGCGGACGCATCGGACGGTCAATGACACGGCTGGTCAGAATTGCGTGCTCGCTTGCTTTTCCTTCTCTTTTGTTGAATCCGCCCGGGATTTTTCCAACGGCGTACATCTTCTCTTCGTACTCAACGCTTAATGGGAAGAAGTCGATGCCATCACGCGGTTTCTCAGATGCGGTTGCTGTAGAAAGAACTACAGTATCGCCATAATGCATAAATGCTGCGCCGTTTGCCTGTTTTGCTACACGGCCTACGTCTACGGTCAGGGTTCTGCCTGCCAGTTCCATAGAAAAACTCTTGTACATAAATAATCTCCTTTTTTTCTTCTGAGCAGAATTTCCGAAACAACTGAAAAGCACACCGGAATACGGACAAGATGCAGCTTTCAATGTGTTTTTCAGTGGTCTCGGATAAAATTCCTGCGCCCAGAATGGCTCCATGTCGTTTGCTGTCTTTGATCTTACAAGCAAAGAAACGGGCGGAAAATGTATCCCGCCCGTTGTTCCAAGCTGATTATTTTCTGATTCCTAACTTCTCGATTAAAGCACGGTATCTTTCAATATCAGTTTTCTTTAAGTAGTCAAGCAGACCACGTCTCTGACCAACCATTTTCAGAAGACCTCTTCTGGAGTGATGATCTTTGTGGTGAACTTTCAGATGCTCAGTGAGCTCCTCGATTCTTGCGGTAAGAACAGCTACCTGTACTTCCGGTGATCCTGTATCTCCCTCAGTTCTTGCATACTCTTTGATGATTGCCTGTTTTTTTTCTTTCGAAATCATTTTAAATTCCTCCTATTATTTTGATTGCACCGCTGACTAAGAAGTGGTCGGAGTGTCCTGCCTCTGAATCAGGGTCCGGGGATCTTTTTTGTCCCACATACTCGATTAGTATAGCATACGCTTTTCGAATTGTAAATACTAAAATCAGATGTTTTCGCGATGAATTTTCACGTAGTTACAGTTCTCCGAACTGTAACTTTCGCAGCTCTCATTTTAAGTTTTGCTTCGCAAAAGGAGAGCTGCTCACACCTGAATCACTTTCTTACGCAGCGAAACAGCGAGTGTTTCACTGCTGAGCGAACTTTTTTTCTACATATTTTTTTCCTGCCGCAACATCATGATCGAGCTGGTTTTTCAGCGCGTCGATCGAAACAAATTTCTGCTCCGGGCGCAGAAATTTTAACAGAGAAACCTCCGCCTGTTTTCCATAGAGATCCTCGCTGCAGTCAAAAAGATTCGTCTCCACGCCGGTAAATTTTTCCTGTACCGTCGGCTTAACACCGATGTTTGTGATACCGTAATAAATTTTTCCTTCGATTTTCACCTCGGAAACGTAGACGCCGAACGGCGGAAGCAGCTTTTCTGCCGGCGGGATCTGATTGATGGTCGGCACGCCGATCGTTCTGCCGAGTGCATGACCGTGGACAATCTCGCCGTGAACCGCGTAATCGTAGCCGAGCAGACCGCTCACGGCTTCCATATTGCCCTGTTCCAGCTCTTCCCGTGCCCAGGTGCTGCTGATCTCGCGGCCGTTTTCCTCTGCTTTTTCGATGATCTCGGTTTCAAAACCAAGGGACGGGCCCATTTCTTTCAGCATTTCGGCTGTGCCGCTTCTCTTGTAGCCAAAACCGAAATCCTTTCCCACAACAACTTTTTTCGCGTGCAGCTTATCCACCAGAATCTCTTTGATAAAGGCTTCCGGCGTCATGTGCATCACTTCATCCACAAACGGGCATTCCACAAGGCAGTCCATGCCAAGCTGTTCGAGGCGGGCTCTTCTCTCCTCATTCGTCAGCAGCTGATGCGGCTTGACATGCTGCACTTTCGACTGCGGCGGCACGTCAAACGTAAACACAACCGTTTCCAGTCCTTCCGTTCTGCCGATTGCAAGGACACGACGGATCAGAAGCATATGCCCCCGGTGGAGGCCGTCAAATTTTCCCAGGGTTACAACGCTGTCCCCTCTGCTGTCAAAATCCAGTGTTTTTGTTAGATATCTCATGTTCTCTCCAGAAATAACTTGACCGGTCTGGTTAAGTTTTGTGATGGTCTGTATTGATAAATACCGACAAACGTTCCGCCATCGAGATAAAGGCGGAACTCCTCGTCTTCTGCGAAGTCCCCGCCGGAAGCAGTTTCCCCGATTTCGCGGATCTGCGCCGGTTTCAGCGGATTTCCGTTTTCCGCAAGCTTTTTCGCATGATCGTCCGCTGTCGCAAAGCTGCGCAGCGCGGCAAACATTTCATCGACCGGCACGAGGATCTCCGAAAGGCGGCCCTCACCGACAATCGCTGCGATCTCGTCAAGCGTGTGCGCTCCGTTTCGGTCAAACTGGCCGACTCTCGTGCGGATCAGCTGCTCCATACATCCGTGGCAGCCCAGTTTTTCGCCGATATCGTGGCACAGGGTGCGGATATACGTTCCCTTCGAACACGTTACCTCCATGCGCACCAGCGGAAGCTTCATTTCCAGAATGCTGATCTCGTAAAAGTGCACCGTGCGGGCCTTCCGCTCGATCTCGATGCCTTCCCGCGCCAGCTCGTAGAGTTTCTTTCCATTAACCTTCAGCGCGGAATACATCGGCGGCACCTGCTGCTGCTCCCCGACAAACGAGGCGATGCAGTCCCGCACCTCTTCTTCCGTCACGGTCACTGGCGCTTCTGCTGTCACGGTTCCGCTCATGTCCTGCGTATCCGTTGCGATTCCAAGGTGAAGCAGCGCTTCATACGTCTTCGTTTCATCGGTCAGCATATCGCAGAGACGCGTTCCCTTTCCAAGGCAGACCGGAAGCACGCCCGTCGCATCCGGGTCTAGGGTTCCGGTGTGGCCGATTTTTTTCTGGTGCAGGATGCCGCGCAGCTTCGCAACCACGTCATGCGACGTAAATCCCGCCTCTTTCCATACGTTCAGAACTCCGTTTATCATGTTGTTTTGTCTCCCTCTTTTTCACAAGAAAACCGGGCGTGGATATATTTTCTGCGCCCGGCTGTTTCCTGTTTATGCTTCTTCCTCTGTCGTCTCTTCTTCCTCTTCTGCAAGAAGCTGTTTTTCGATATACAGAGTCAGATTGTTGATTACATCATACGGAGAACCTGACATCGTGCAGCCAGCCGCACGGATATGGCCGCCGCCGCCGAATACGGCTGCGATTTTGCTCACATCAACCAGCTCGTCGGAGCGGAGGCTTACTTTGAAGACCTGCGGCTCCAGCTCATACAGGAAGATCGCTACGTGAACGCCTTCTGTATTTTTTAACTGGCTGACAATGCCGTCCATATCTCCCGATGTCAGGCCATAGAAGTCCATGATCTTCTTCCGCACGATACCGACAATACACTGCTTGTCGAGAAGCATGATGCTCTCTGTCAGCGTGCGTCCCATAATCTGGTTCTGTACGTATGTTTTCTTGAAGAATGCATCCTCGATGATTCTGGTAAACGGAACTCCCTTTTCCATCAGAGCGGCCGCAACCCGCATCGTGTGCGGAGAGGTGCTGCTGTACTGGAATACGCCGGAATCGGTCACAATACCGGTGTACAGCGCCTCGGCGCACGGCTCGGAGATCTTTTCTTCCTCCAGAAGCCCAAACAGCACCTCGCAGGCAGAGCTTGCATCCGGCTCTACGTGATTGATTTCGCAATATTCTGTATTCGTCACATGGTGATCGATGCAGATCGTCTTTCCCGCTTTTGCAAGAAGCGGTGCGGCAACGCCGATGCGCTCCTCGCTGGATACATCCAGAAGGACCACAAGGTCGTACGCTTTCTCTTCACAGCTTGTCTTTACCTCAGAAAAACCCGGAAGATAGGAAAATTCCGGCCGTGGATCCTCAAGATAGACATCTGCCTGAATCTCCGGCCGATTGTCGCGAAGATACTGGTATAATCCCAGGCAGGAACCGATGCAGTCACCGTCCGGACGAACGTGTCCGGCGATGGCCATGCAGGAGACTCCGTTTAGAATTTCATCAATTTTCTTCATTTTCCTCATCCTTTTTGTCTTCTTTGTGTGTTACTTCATCAATCAGTTTCGACATCGTAACGCCATATTCAATCGACTCATCCAGGACAAAGGTCAGCTCCGGTGTATTGCGGAGGTTAATGGTCTTGGCCAGCATACGGCGGATGAAGCCCTCCGCGCTCTTTAAGCCGCGGATGGTTTCTTTCTTCGCCTCATCATCGCCAAACACACTGATATATACTTTACACGTCTTCAGATCCGGCGCTACCTCTGCCGCTGTGACAGAGGTCATCATTCCGATGCGCGGATCCTTGATCTCGTTCCGGATGATGTTGGAAAGCTCTTTCTGTACTTCCCCGTTGATCCTGGTGTTTTTAATACTGTTTTTTCTCAACTTAATTCCTCATTTCTATCTCGGCACTTCTACCATGATATAAGCCTCGACCTGATCGAACTCCTGAAGATCGTTGAATCCTTCAAATACAAGACCGCACTCATAGCCGGAGCGCACTTCTTTGACATCGTCTTTGAAACGTTTGAGGGATGCCAGATTTCCTTCGAAGATCTGGTTTCCTTCGCGGCTGATTCGAACTTTGCAGCCTCTCTGGAACGTTCCGTCCAGTACATAGCTTCCGGCGATCGTTCCGACACCGGATGCCTTGAAGAGCTGACGTACCTCGGCATGGCCGATAACTTTCTCTTCGTAAACCGGCTCAAGCATACCCTTCATGGCTGCCTCAACATCCTCAATTGCCTGGTAGATGACACGGTACAGACGGATGTCTACGCCGTTCTGCTCTGCCATGGATTTTGCGTTCGCATCCGGGCGTACGTTAAATCCGATAATGATGGCGGAAGATGCGGTTGCCAGCATAACGTCGGACTCGTTGATCGCACCGACACCGCCGTGGATGACGCGTACGGCAACTTCCTCGTTGGAGAGTTTGACAAGACTCTGTTTTACTGCCTCGACAGATCCCTGTACATCGGCTTTGACAACAAGTGCCAGTTCTTTTAAGTTACCCTCCTGAATCTGGTTGAACAGATCATCCAGGGACATCTTCGCTTTTGTCTCCTCAAGCAGGTTCTTCTTGTTCTCTGCCACGAAGGTTGCTGCGAAGTTCTTTGCTTCTTTATCGTTATCGGTCTGAACGAGGATCTCTCCTGCGTTCGGAACATCGGAAAGTCCGAGAATCTCAACCGGAGTAGACGGGCCTGCCTCTTTGACGCGGCGTCCCTTATCATCCATCATCGCACGGACTTTACCGGAGCATGCGCCTGCTGCGATGTAATCGCCGACATGCAGGGTACCTTTCTGTACCAGAATGGTAGCAACCGGTCCTTTTCCTTTATCCAGCTCAGCCTCGATGACAAGACCTCTTGCTTTCCGGTTCGGGTTTGCTTTCAGCTCGAGCACTTCGGAAGTCAGAAGGATCATCTCCAGCAGATCGTCGATACCTTCGTTGTTCTTTGCAGATACCGGAACGAATACGGTGCTTCCGCCCCAGTCCTCCGGAATCAGTTCGTACTCGGAGAGCTCCTGTTTTACACGCTCTACGTTTGCGCCTGGTTTATCGATCTTATTGATCGCAACGATGATCTCAACGCCGGCTGCTTTTGCATGGTTGATTGCCTCAACGGTCTGCGGCATCACACCGTCGTCTGCTGCGACAACGAGAATGGCGATATCCGTTGCATTGGCTCCACGCATACGCATAGCGGTGAATGCCTCATGTCCCGGGGTATCGAGGAACGTAATCTTCTGTTTGTTGATCGAAACGGTGTATGCACCGATGTGCTGGGTAATACCGCCAGCCTCGCGGTCGGTGACATGGGTGTTCCGGATGCAGTCCAGAAGAGATGTTTTACCGTGGTCAACGTGTCCCATAACGCAGACTACCGGCGGACGCGGAACCATGTCTTTTTCATCCTCTTCGTCCTCTTTTAAGAGCTCTTCGATCACATCGACTTTCTCTTCCGGCTCAGCGATGATGTTATAATCAAGCGCGATTTCCTGTGCTTTTTCGAAATCGATCTCATGGTTTACGGTAACCATCGTTCCTTCCATGAACAGTTTCTTTACGATGACTGCCGGCTGCATTTTCATCTTCTCAGCCAGCTCGCGGATGGTCATTTTCTCCGGCAGGGTAATCTCCTTTACCTCATCCTTCGGTGCTTCCTGTTTCGGTTTGTTGACCGGTTTCTGGAGCGCTTTCGGGAGTCTGGACTGCTGATGATGTCCCTGGTTCGGACGGTTTCCGCCTCTTCCTCTGTCTTCACTGAATTTATTTTCTCTTAAAGAATCTTTGTTTTTGTCTTTTTCTTTTCTTCCTGTATCACGGCCTGGCTTCTTGATGCCAAGGCTCATTGTATCGCCTGCAGAGCTCTTATGCTCGGTTCTGCGGCGGTCTCCTCCCGGACGGCGGTTCTGATTCTGGGAATCATCATCCTTTCCTGCGAACGGTCTTCCGCCATTATTTCCCGGTCTGCCTCCGTTTGGACGTGCGGAACGCTCACCGAATGGTCTTCCGCTTCTCTCACCGTTTCCACTTCTTCCGCCGTTATTGCGGTCTCCTCCCGGACGGTCTCCGCTGCGGTTCGGGCGGTCTCCATTGTTTCCGCCGAAGCGGCGTTCTCCCTGCGGACGGTCTCCGCTGCGGTTCGGGCGGTCTCCGTTATTGTTGAAGCGGCGCTCTCCCTGCGGACGGTCTCCATTGCGGTTCGGACGGTCTCCGTTATTGTTGAAACGGCGCTCTCCCTGCGGACGGTCTCCATTGCGGTTCGGACGATCTCCATTTCCGCCGTTTCCGTTTCCACGGTTCGGACGGTCCTCGCTTCTTCCGTTTCCATTGCGGTTTCCTTCCGGACGGCCGTTTCCGCGGGACGGACGGTCTTTTTTCTGTCCCTGGTTCTTTGTGAACTCTTTTGCTTCTTTACTTGTTGCGTTCTGCGGACGCACAACGGAAATAATTTTCTTTTTCTTCGGTTTTGCCTGCTCTTCCGGTTTCTTCATTTCCATATTTTCTGTATCTTTCTTTTCCAATGATCTTTTCTCCTCTTTCTGCGGTTTTCGTGTTTCCTGCATCCATCCACCGACCTTTCCGGCCTTACGCCTTACGCTTCTGCCAACAATGCTGCTATTTTTTCTGCAAAATGCGCTTCACATACGGCAAGGGAAGAACGGTATTCTCTTCCGATGGCTCTTCCAAGCTGCTCTTTGTCCCCAAAAAGAATGCATGGCACTTTATAGTATGCACACATATTGCGAAATTTCTTCTGTGTATTGGCCGACGCCGTTTCCGCCAGAATGACAAGGTATGCGCTGCCGCTCTTTACGGCCTGCTCGGTCGCAAATTCGCCGCTCGATACCTTACCCGCCTTCATGGCAAGGCCCAGCATGGATAATCCTTTACTTTGACTGTTCAATCTTCGCAAATGCCTCCTTTAACTGCTCATAAACCTCTGATGGAATTTCTGCCTTCAGAGAACGGGAAAGTCCTTTGTTTTTCATTGCATTCCCCAGACATTCCAGAGAGCAGACATAAGCACCGCGTCCGTTCATTCTTCCGGTTGTGTCCGGAACAATCGTTCCTTCGGTGGTTTTCACCACGCGGATCATTTCTTTTTTGTTTTTCATTTCATTGCAGCCAATGCATTTACGCAGCGGCACTTTACGAACTGTACTCAAATGCTCATCCCGCCTTTGTTTTTATTTTAATTACTCTTCGTCTCCGGCTTTCTCTGCTGTTTCTACATCATTCTCGTCGAAGTTTTCTTCTGCAGAGATGGTTTCCTCCTCTGCTGCGGACTCATCGTAATTGTCCTCTTCCTCGTATTCCTCTTCTTCTACGTAGTCGAAGTCTCCTGCCTCGCGTGCCTGGGTCTCGCTCTTAATGTCGATCTTGAATCCGGTCAGACGTGCGGCAAGTCTTGCGTTCTGTCCCTCTTTACCGATGGCAAGGGAAAGCTGGTAATCCGGAACGATTACTTTTGCGGTCTTCTCATCCGGATCTGCCATAACGGAGATAACTTTTGCCGGGCTCAGTGCGTTCTCGATCAGGAGTGCCGGGTTCTCATCCCATGTAATGATGTCGATCTTCTCTCCGTTCAGCTCATTGACAACCGCGTTGACACGGCTTCCGTTCATACCGACGCATGCGCCGACTGCATCGACGTTCGGATCGTTGGACCATACTGCCATTTTCGTACGGCTTCCTGCCTCACGGGCAATGCTCTTGATCTCTACGATGCCTTCTGCAACCTCGGAAACCTCAGACTCAAAGAGACGTTTTACGAGTTCCGGATGGGTACGGGATACCATGACTTTCGGTCCCTTGGTTGTATTCTTTACTTCCAGAACGTATACTTTCACACGCTGGGTCGGCTCAAATTTCTCGCCTTTGACCTGCTCGTTCTCGGTCAGCAGAGCGTCTACTTTACCGAGGTTGATGCTGACGTTGCGTCCCACATAGCGCTGTACCACACCGGTAACCACATCGTGCTCTTTCTCGAAGTACTGATCAAACAGAACTTTACGCTCTTCCTCACGGATCTTCTGAAGAATGACGTTTTTGGCATTCTGGGTTGCAATACGGCCGAACTCTTTGGATTTGATTTCTACCGGAACGATATCGCCGAGTTCATAGCGGGAGTCTGCACGTTTTGCATCGGAAAGGGCGATCTCCATGATCGGATCCTGTACCAGATCAACAACGGTTTTCTCTGCTACGACTTTGAAATCACCAGTCTGGGCGTTAATGCTTACCTTTACATTATCTGCTTTGCCAAAATGGTTTTTACAGGCCTGGATCAGCGACTGCTCAATTGCCTCAAGCAGGGTATCTTTGCTGATATTCTTCTCTTTCTCAAGAACTTCAAGGGCCTCCATTAATTCTGTATTCATTTTTCTCTTTTCCTCCTGTATCTGCGTCTGTTTAGAAATCAAATGCTAAACGGATCAATGCAATATCGCTTTTCTGGAAGACGCGCTCTGTTCCGTCCTCCTCCAAAATGGTCACACTGTTATCATCATATGCGGTGAGTATTCCGTAAAATTCCCGGTTTCTCTCGATCGCACGGTATGTCCGGATTTCCAGCTCTTTTCCCATGCTTCTCTTATAGTCTTTCTCTTTTTTCAGCGGACGTCCAAGGCCCGGGGAGCTGACCTCCATGATATAGGCGTCATCGATAAAGTCCTCTGCGTCCAGCCGGTCAGAAAATGCACGGCTGACGATTTCGCAGTCATCTACGGTAATTCCGCCTTCTTTGTCGATGTAAGCACGCAGGTACCAGGTACCGCCCTCTTTGACATACTCCACATCCACCAGTTCAAAACCATTGGCTTCTACAATCGGAGTGATCAGTTCTTCTGCCTTCTGTTCGTATTCTTCTCTTCTGCTCAAATCCTCACCACCTTTTTTGATTTAGGGAAACTTTCGAAAAATTCTTTCATTTCCCTGTACACAAGAAAGAGTGGACGAAATCGTCCACTCCTTAACAGTCACTTATTAACAACTTTACTATAGCACCTTTTCCGTGCAATTGCAAGGGTTAATTTTCAAAATATCCTTTATTTATCGCCTTTTCCGGCTTTTTTGTTCGCCGGTTCCGGGCAGATGTGGACATCGAGCTGGTTATACGGGATGGAAATTCCCGCCGCGTCAAACTCTTCTTTGATGCGCTCATTCATTTTCCATTTGACCGGCCAGTAATTTTCCGTTGCGACCCAGGCGCGCAGACCGACCGTGATCGCGCTCTCGCCCAGCTCATCTACGAAAAACTGCTGCTCCTCCGACTGAAAATGCGGCTCCTCCTCAACGAGGCGGCGCAGGATATCCTTCGCTTTTCTGATATCGGACTCATAAGAAATGCCGACTTTGATTTCCAGCTTTCTGCGGTCCATTGCCGTCACGTTGATGATGGTGTGATTCGTAAGATTGGCGTTCGGGATCATGATGGTACGGTTGTCGATGCTGTTGATTGTCGTGTAATACATCTCAATCTTTTTGACCGTTCCCTCCTGGCCTTCGCCCGGGAAAATGATGTAGTCACCGACCTTAAATGGCTTCAGCAGCAGAATCATCACCCCGCCTGCAAAGTTTGAGAGGCCGCCCTGCAATGCCAGGGATACGGCAACGCCGGCGGAGGCGATGGCTGCTGCGATCGACGCTTCGGATACGATGCCGAGCTGAACGATAATGGTCAGCACCAGCAGCGTGTTCAGACTGTATTTCACCATGGAAACGGTGAAACTGACCACCGCCTCCTCCGTGTGAAAACGCCGCATGTTTTTCCGGATCAGACCACAGAGCCACAGGATCAGTTTGCGTGCAACCAGAAACAGAATTACTGCAAACACAATCTTCAGCACCAGATCGGCAGCCGAAGAGGCCTTGTCGATCCAGTATTCATAGACGCGTTCCGCCGCTGTCAGATTCACCATGTGTTATCTCTCCTCTGTCTCGAATTTTCTCTGCAGCTCCTCGCCGAGTTCACTCATGCCTGTGCTTTTTTTCGTTTTTGTCTCTGGTTTTGCCTCTGATTTTGCTTCCGACTTGGTTTCCGGCTTTGTAGCCGGCTTCTTTTCCGGATCGGCGGCTGCGCGGTATTTTTCCACGGCTTTTGCTGCCTCTGCCGCTGCGGATTTTCCGGCTTTCACCAGCTTGTCCACCGTCTGCTCTACCGTTTTCACCGGTTTGCTGTCGATCGCCTGCTTTACGGCTTTCTCCACCTTCTCTGTCGCAGTCGTAGTTCCCTGCTTTTTCTCTGCGGTTTTCACCGTTTTTTCCGATACCTTTTTCTCTGCTTTTTTCTCTGCTTTTTGAGCAGTCTTTGTTGTTTTCTTTGCTTTTACTGCTTTTACTGCTTTTACTGCTTCTTCCGTTTTTCCAGCCGGTTTTCCCTTCTTTCCGGTTTTCTTCTCTGCTGCCGCTTTCGCTGCAGTTTTTGCCTTTGCGCTCTTATTGCTTGCAGCGCCCGTCTCCGGCTTCGTATAAGAAAATACCTGAACAGAAAGCGGTGCGAGTTTTACGGTAATCGAGTTTTTCCGCTCGTCGCACTCTGTTTTTTTCGACATTTTCACGCGTGGATTTCCGACGCCTGTTCCGCCATAGCTTTCCGCATCGCTGTTGAACATCTCTTTGTACTTTCCTGGATACGGCACACCAATGCGGAAATCATCGTACTCGACATTCGAGAAGTTGCATATGACAAGCAGCGTATCTTCTTTCTTCCTTGTTCTGCGAAGGAAGATCAGAAGATTCTTTTCCCACTCCATGCCATTGATCCACTCAAAGCCCTCCGGCTTTTCGTCAAGCTGATACAATGCCGGATTTGCTTTGTAGAATGCATGAAGTGCCGCCATATAGTTCTTTAACTGCAGATGTTTCTTGTCCTCAAGAAGCTCCCAGGACAGGGACTGTTTCTCATTCCACTCTTTTTCCTGTCCAAATTCCTGTCCCATAAACAGAAGCTTCTTTCCGGGATGCACCATCTGATAAGCGTACGCCAGACGAAGATTTGCCATTTTCTGCTCCGGTGTACCCGGCATTTTGGTATACATAGACCCTTTCAGGTGAACCACTTCATCGTGCGACAGACTCAGCATGAATTTCTCCGAGTATGCATATACCATAGAAAAAGTCAGCTGATCGTGATGTGCCCCGCGGTATACCGGATCGTTTTTCATATATTCCGTAAAATCATTCATCCAGCCCATGTTCCACTTGTAGTCGAAGCCAAGTCCTTCATCGTCGAGTTCTCCCGTCACCTTCGGCCATGCAGTCGATTCCTCTGCGATAAGAAGCGCATCCGGGAACTCTTTTTTGAAGATGGAGTTCAGATGTTTTAAAAATTCGATTGCCTCAAGGTTCTCATTTCCGCCGTAGATATTTGCGACCCACTCCCCGTCCTGCTTGCCATAATCAAGATACAGCATCGATGCAACCGCATCCATACGGATTCCGTCGGCATGGTACTCTTTTGCCCAGAAAAGCGCATTGGCGATCAGGAAGTTCTTTACTTCCGGTCTGCCGTAATTGTAAATCAGCGTGCCCCAGTGTGGATGGGATCCCTGTCTCGGGTCAAAATGCTCGTACAGACACGTTCCGTCAAACGCAGAAAGTCCGAAGGTATCGCGCGGGAAGTGTGCCGGTACCCAGTCGAGAATAACACCAATGTCGTTCTGGTGCATCGTATCCATAAAATAGCGGAAGTCATCCGGCGTTCCGTATCGTGCTGTCGGTGCGTAATAGCCCGTTACCTGATAACCCCAGGATTCATCGAGTGGATGCTCCATCACCGGCATCAGCTCAACATGGGTGTAGCCGAGCTCTTTCACATAAGAAGCCAGCATCGGAGCGATCTCACGGTAGTTATAAAATTCACGGCCATCGTCCGGTTTTTTCCAGGAGCCAAGATGCACTTCATAAACAGAAATCGGCGCTTTGTCGCCCTGTGTGACACCACGCTTCTTCATCCAGTTCTCATCCTGCCAGGCATATTTTCCAAGATCAACCACAACACTCGCATTGTTCGGACGCAGCTGTGCTGCATTCGCGTATGGATCCGATTTCAGATACGTCAGACCGCCCTTTGCCTTAATTTCATATTTATAGATGTCGCCCGCGCGAACACCGGGGATAAAGAGTTCATAGATCCCGGACTCCAGAAGATTCATCTGATATGCTCTTCCGTCCCAGTTATTGAAATCCCCGACAACGCTGACACGGATCGCATTCGGTGCCCAGACAGCGAAGTAAACACCACTGATACCATCGATCTTTACCGGGTGTGCACCCATCTTCTCATAGATGGAATAACAGATGCCGTTTTCAAACTGTTTCTGTTCCTGCTCGGTGAACTGCATCGGATAGGCATATGGATCGTAATGCTCCATCTGGTTTCCGTCGCCGTCCCAGTAGATCAGCGTATAGGACGGAATTTTCTTTCCCGGAAGCAGCACAGCGAAAAATCCCGCCTCATCCTCGCAAACCATCTCGGTCTGTTTTCCGTCGCGGATCGTATGTACGGCTGCACGGGTTGCACCCGGGAAAAACGCCTGAATCAAAATACCATCCTCCGTTACGCGCGGTCCCAAGATGTCTCTTGGATGATTTTCCTCAGAATAGACCACGGCTTCTATTTCCGCCCAATCCATATAATCGTATAATTTTTCTTCCATTTTCAAAATTATAACCCCTCCTTTTTTATTTTACGTGCTCTCGCTGCTGCTTCCCCCATACAAAATCGCATAAAAAAGCACTCATTCATGCCAGAGCGTGTTTGAAAAAAGCTTTTCGTGAGCTGCGAGTCCCATTTTCAGCCCAAACGGTCTGCAGCAACCGGATAAGGTCAAAACAGATCGCGAAGTGGGGCTTGCAGATTGTGGAAATGATTTTTCAAATTCTGTTTTTATTCTACCATCCTAACTGCGATTGTACAATGCAAATCTGGTTTGTTTTTTATTCATTTCCTACGATTACGGCAAGATCTTCATCTGTCGTCTGCATCTCATCGTTCTCAAACCAGATACTGTAAATGTTCTGTGAAGTCAGTGTTTCCAGGGACTCCCTGGAAAGCGATTCGGCCTGATAATCAGAAAATGCTGCAAGCAGCGTATTGGCACAGCCATATTCACCGGAATAGACGATCAGTTCGGAGGCTGCTGTGTGGTCTTTTCCGTCTGCCGCGCTAAGATACGGCGTGCGCATCGTTCCGTCCTGATACTGGTAATAGCGGTACGCATCCGGGCTGCCCGCCTGGTAAGCGTGGAAAAACACGATGCTTTTCGGTCCTTCATACGTCATTGTTCCGTATGACTGGATTTCGTTCCCGGAAAGATGATACAGCGGATACCGGTACTCTTTTTCTCCCGTCTCATCGAGACAGCGCACGAAACCGTCCTTACTGGAAATAATGCCGAGCTGATAGCCCTCGCCACGAATCGTATCCGCCAGATAATCAATCAAAAAAGCATTTTTCATCCAGAAAAAGTCGAGATATGCGGTATAGCCCATCTCTGCGGCATACGCCTGATACGCGTCTGACACATGCAGACAGACCTGGTTTTCCCCTGACAGCTCCAGTGAAATATCATCCGGGTTCTGTGTAAAGGCAGCAACTGCTGCCGTTTCTTCTGCTGCCGCATCGTTCCGGTTCGGATCAAACTGCGCTGCAGCCGCATCATCATTGCTGGCGCAGAGATTTTCCAGGGACGCATACAGCGGTCCCAGATAAATTTCCCGGCAATTGGCATCGGATACTTTTTTCAGTGCATCGTATAAAACCGGATCTACCGTCAGCACTTCATTTGGATGCTGGTTGATATCATACAGGTTTGTCACATCCTCAAAGCTCTCATCTATATTGAAAAGCCGGTAGCCTTTCACTGCCGCATCTGTGTAAAGCAGCGAAAGCGCCTTTGCCTCCCCGCCTGCAGAAACCCCGCTTGCGCCAACGTTATATTTCAAGGTAAAATCCTCACCGCAGTTCAAATCCGCGCCTGCCTTTACACTGATCTCACGCCAGCCGGAATCTCCATGCAGAAAGTTCATAAAACCATACACCAGAAAACCGGATCCAATCGCCAGAAGCAGTACTACAAGCAGGATGCGCCGTCCGACATTTTTTTCGGAAAGCCAGACCTTCTGTACCGGCTTTGGCAGCCGTCTGTTCGGATCTTTTACTGTTCTTCCCATTTTTTTGCTCCTCTTTCATTCTAATTTTCCTTTTCCGCTGTGATTTATTGTCCCAAAAAACACATCGCCCGTCAAGTAAAATCGGAACGGAATTCATCTCGCACTTCGTTCCGGAAGCCACAACTTTTTTAATTTACAGAAAATTTCAACGAAGTTTCCTGTAAACTATGAGAAACACGCTCCGCGAGTTTCTCAAGTTATCGCGGCAGTCGCCAAGGTCTCGTGCAAGCACGGACTTTGGCTCGTTGCTCGCGTAAATCAAAAAAAGCGGCACCGGAACCTTTTTTCTGGTTCCGGGCCACTTTTTCTTTCCTGTCCACTATAGGGCAACTAAAATCAATGCAATGATAAAGATCAGGAGAATCACGGCAAGTACAGCAAATCCGTACAGCGCGCCCTGCTTGCATGCTTTGTAGTTGTGATAGTATTGTTTCTTTTTGTATACCATCGCTGCGATGATACCGATGATCGGGAAGAAGAACGACAGCACTTTGTACCAGACGCTTCCGGTATCGTGAACCGGAGTTTTCAGGAATTCATCTTCTGCCTTGGAAAGATGAACCTCGTGGTTCTCCTCTTTTACTTCCTCGCCAGGCTTTCGGATGGTGATCGGCTGCAGCGGCTCTCCCTTCTCACGGAGTGCCTTATACTCTTCGATCTCTTTTTTATTTCCATATACAAAATGATTGTGTCCGATGTCCACGAATTCCGGTTTGTCCACGGAATAATCGTGAATGGACGGGTCATAGGTGTACAGCACCTTATTCTTCTCGAGCTGCGGATCCGGAATCGGGATCGCAGAGATCAGGGAATGGGTGTATGGATGCAGCGGGAAGTTGAACAGCTCCTCTGCGTCCGCAACCTCTACGATATTTCCTTTGTAGATAACACCGATACGGTCGGAAATGAACCGTACGATGGAAAGGTCATGGGCGATAAACAGATAAGTAACCTGTTTTTCTCTCTGGAATTTCTTCAGCAGATTGAGGACCTGGGCACGGATCGATACGTCCAGTGCGGAGATCGGCTCATCGGCTACAACCAGCTCCGGCTCCATAACCATGGCACGGGCCAGACCGATACGCTGGCGCTGTCCGCCGGAGAACTCATGTGGGTAACGGGTCAGGTGCTCTGGCAGAAGACCAACCTCGTTGATCATGTTCTCTACCTTTTTCACACGGTCTGCCTCGTTCTCGTACAGATGGAAGTTGTAAAGACCCTCGGATACGATATAATCGACCGTCGCACGCTCATTTAACGATGCGGCCGGATCCTGGAATACCATCTGAATGTTTCGGATAACCTCCCGGTCCAGGGAATGCGGAATCTTACCGGAAATTTTAACGCCCTTATACAGGATCTCTCCTGCGGAACACGGGTTGACACGAATGACCGCACGGCCGATCGTTGTCTTTCCGGAACCGGACTCGCCTACGAGGGAGAAGGTCTCTCCCTTGTAGATGTCAAAAGAAGCATTTTTTACCGCTTTGACTGCGTCATCGCCCTTGCCGAAAGTGATATCTACATTTTTTACCTGCAGTAAGATTTCTCTTCCATTTTCGTCAATCGGACCATGCTCCGGCAGATGCGAAACAGTGGTCTTGCTTTCCTGCTTTGTAGACACTTTCAAACTCTCCTATAAGTTATATGCTTTTAACAGTTTTTCGTGAATATTCTGAATAGCTTCCGGTTTTTCTGTCTTCGGCGCTCTCGGATCCAGCAGCCATGTCTTGGCATAGTGGGTATCCGTTACCTTGAACATCGGCGGCTCCTCCAGAGTATCAATCTTCAGACAGTACTGGTTACGCGGTGCAAACGGGTCTCCGATAATCTTATTGTACAGAGACGGCGGCGTACCGGTAATGGAAAACAGCTTTGTATTCCGCTCCGCAAGCTGCGGCAGGGAAGAAAGCAGCGCCCAGGTGTACGGATGGCGCGGATCGTAGAACAGCTCTTCTACGTTCGCAAACTCGATGATCTGTCCTGCGTACAGAACGGCAACACGGTCTGCGATATTCGCTACGACACCAAGGTCGTGGGTAATAAACACGATGGTGTAGTTGTACTCTTTCTGAAGATCCTTGATCAGCTTCAGGATCTGTGCCTGAATCGTAACGTCCAGCGCAGTTGTCGGCTCATCGCAGATGAGGATCTTCGGACGGCAGGAAAGTGCAATCGCAATAACGATACGCTGTCTCATACCGCCGGAATACTGGAACGGATAATCATCGAAACGCTGCTCTGCGTTCGGAATACCAACCTTTTCCATCAGCTCAAGCGCCTGTGCTCTTGCTTCCACCTCGCTGACATTCTGATGCTTCATGATAACAGACGTAATCTGTTTTCCGATTGTGATGATCGGGTTCAGGGAAGTCATCGGATCCTGGAATACGGTTGCAATTTTCTTACCGCGGATCTGGCCCCAGTCATTCGGATCCTGGATTTTTGCCAGGTTAATGATACAGGTTCCATGAAGCCGCTCCGGTGTCTCATCCAGATAGCGTACACGGAAAGTTGCCTGGTCGAAAACGCTGTTCCGTTTCTGCTCGTCATTCAGATCCACACCGCGTTCCATCGCAGCTTTGAATGCCTCGTGCAGCTTCTTGATCATGCGAACCTTTTTACGCAGTTTATAACGTCCGACAGAAAGATAGATCTCTTTGGCAAGAATCTCGTTTCTCTTTCTCGTCTCGTCCGTAATTTCTTTTGCTGTCAGGCCGGCGTACTCTTTTTTGTACTCTGCCATTTTTGCCTCATACGCCTGATTGTATGCCGTATCGTTCATGGCAGCCTGTTTGTGAGCCTTGATTTTTTCCTCTTTTGCTTTCTGCAGAGCCTTAATCTCTCCATCCAGTCTGGAAATCTCCGCGGATGTCTCTTTGACTTTCGCTTTTTCTTTGGAAGTATCGAGTGTCTGCTTATAGTTGAAAAGTTCGGTTCTCTTTATTACAAGTTCCTTGATTTCAGCCTCTGCTTTCTCGCGCTCTTCCTCGCTCAGCGTCATTTTTTCTTCTTTTTCCTGCTCCAGCGCCTTCATTTTCAGAAATACTTCTGAACCATATTCCAGTTTGGAATACTCGTTCAGTTTTTCCAGGGTAGAAGCGATGGTCTTTTTCGCATAAGAATTCAGCGGAACAACCGTATCACTCAGTTCGTCATCATTGAAAATGATATCTCCCTGATCGATGAAACCGTTGCTGTCCAGCATACCCGCAAACGCTTTCGTGAATACGGATTTACCGGCACCGGATTCTCCTACGATAGCAATGGACTCATTCTCGTAAATATCCAGCGTTACGCCCCGGATTGCCGTCAGGATACGGCCGCGGACACGGAATTTTACCTGTAAGTCCTTAATCGATAATAATACTTTTTTATCTTCCATGCGGCTTTCCTTCCTACATATGTGTTCTCGGGTCGGACGCATCTCCAAGGTTCTGTCCAACTACATATAATACTACGGTGATGATTGAAGCGACAACAACCGGACTCCAGAATTCGAATCCCCATCCCGGTGTCAGCATGGCGCCCTCAGCCTCATAGATCAGTCTTCCCAGAGACATGTCAGAAAGTCCCATACCGATGTAAGCCAGGAACACCTCGTAAGAGATGTAGGACGGAATCTCAGTTGCCGCCAGAGTAACAATGACAGATGTCATAAACGGGAGAATATTCTTCATCGCAATGCGGAAAATCGAAGTTCCAAGACATTTTGATGCCAGATTATACTCTCTGTCACGGATGATAACGACCTGCGTACGGATAAAGTACGCGATGGCAAGCCATCCGGTAACGGTCAGTGCAAATACCATGGTCCAGAAGCTCGGAGAAAAAATAAGCACCAGGACGGAGATCAGAAGTACATACGGAATATTTCCGATGATGTTGTAAACCTCCATCATGAAGACATCAACCTTCTTCGAAAATCCCCAGACAGATCCGACAATCACACCAATCGAAAGGTTGATGAGCGCACAGATAAACGCCAGGGAAACTGAAATTCTGGAACCAAACCAGACAGCGTCAAATGTCGACTGTCCGGAAGCACCGGATCCTAAAATCCAGTGAATATTGAATCCAAGCTGCTGCAATGCTTTGCCTGGAGACAGATGTTTTGTCGCGCCGTTCATCAGATTGGCGAAACGGTCGTACTCCACAAAGAGCGGATACACATACGTCATCAGCAGAATCACACCCAGGAGGCAAAGTACGGCAATATTGATTTTTTTCTTAAAAAATACGCGGAACACGGAATGCCAGTAGGAATATCTCGGAGCCGTAATTTTCTCAGACTCCAGAGAGCTGTTATCTACAGGAGAAAACAGTTCTTCCTCAGACAGACCGAATTTATCTAAATCATAATTCATAAGTCCCTACCTGTCTTTCGTTGAGAATGAGATTCGCGGATCCACCATGGACATCAAAACGTCGCCCAGGATGATGGAAATCACGGAGAGCACTGCGTAGAACAGTGTAACACCTACGATAACACCATTATCATATTTGCTGATTGCTTCGGTCAGCAGATTACCGGCACCTGGTACTACGTACACACGCTCGGTGATGATGGCGCCGGTCAGTGCGAACAGTACGCTCGCCGGAACACCCTGCACGATCGGAATCGCTGCGTTCTTCAAAATGTGTTTCGTAAAGATTTCTCCCTCTGTCAGTCCACCGGATCTTGCGAATTTTACGTAATCGGAGTTCATCTGGTCGATCATGTATCGACGCAGCCATTTCATCAGGTTTGCCACCTGCGGCAGTGCCAGGGAAACGATCGGCAGAATATACATCAGCTTGCTCTTCGAATCCATGTCAAAGGTGGTCGGCAGACCCATTTTTCCTCCGATTGCCTTAAACAGGAAAATATAGGCCAGTGAAGGTACTGCTATAATGAATACAATATAGATGGTTCCAAGCTGGTCAACCAGTTTGTCTTTCTTTCTCGCCATCAGAATGCCAAGCGGCACTGCGATGAGATAGGAAAGAATTACGGCAATGATACCGATTACAAAGGAATAGCCGATTTTTGATTTACCACTCTTAACTGTATCCACGTTGGTATAGTCATCTGTGAACCGATCGGAATGAACAGCGCTTGCATCCTGAGATTCGCTCATATACGTTGCGCTGTGCAGATCGTCTGCACTGTATTCCACCAGACCGCTTGGGTAGGTAATCTCCGATTTTACGTAGGATCCCTGCGCGCGGGTCATGGTCAGTGCTACATCCACACCCTCATTTACGGAATAGGACTTTCCTAAATTTATGGTGATTATATTCTGATGGAAGTATGGGAATTTTGAGTCAAAGTACATCAAGTACTTGTGTGTTGTGCCATTTCCCATGATGGCCGGTGAAAATTTCTTTCCCCCATATACCGGATCGTGTAAGGTAAATGTAATCCCCCTCTTACCTTCTACCTTTGCAGCATCGTGAATGCTGTCGATGTCAATCAAACCGGAAAAATATTTTCCGAGACGCGTTGCAAGCGGAATATCCCTGTACGCAAACAGCTGCTGCTGTCCGCCGTTGGCATATTTTTTCTTACCCATCATGATCGCATCGTATCTTCTTACGGTGTAACCTTTTGCTTTATAATAAGCTGTAAATTTTTTTACATATTCAGATACCAGTTCTGAATCCTGGTCTTTCGTTCTTCCGAATGCTACTGCTTTGGATCTCGTATCCTCGTCAATTTCGCCTTTTGCTTTGAGAGCGTTCAAATAATCTGCATAGGTTACATAATCAAGATATCCGTATGTCTCCCACTTCTGATATTTGTACACCTTTTTCTGGTTATTGCTCTGATGGGAATAGGTGGCGTCCTGTGCGAAAATCAGATTTCGGTCCATCAGAGAATAAATCATAGTCATAACGCATCCAACAACGATTACTACGGAAACAAGGCCATGCAACAAACGCTTAAAAAGATATTTTGTCATATTCTCTCATTCCTTAACACAATATGACAGGGGAATGGCTTTTTTTGTTCCCATCCCCCTGCCGGTTTATTCATTGGCTTTCAACTGTTCTGATCTTTCCAATTTTACCTTTTCCAAAATTAGAAGATACCGAAACATTTGGTCATGTATCCTTCGTAGTCCGGAAGCATGGTATCCAGGTAAGAGCACGGATCACCAAAGTCCGGACCCCATCCGGAGACATCGTATACGTCGTAGTTTGCTTCATAACCATAGTTTGCATAGTATCCTGCATAGTACCATCCATCCAGGTCTACGGCATCAACCAGATTGATCACAACTTTTCCGCCAAGGGCAGCCTCTACTGATTTCTTGTAGGAGTTTGCTTTGTTGGTGTAAACTTCTACTGCAGACGGATATGGATATTCCATCTGGATCGGGTTGCTCTCATCGATGGTGATGCCCTCTTCTGCGAGCTCCTCGATTGCGGTATTCAGTTCTTCTACTGCGTTTTCCGGATTGTACCATCCATCAAAGCCATCGCTGGTCTTGTTTTCGGCATCCCATACTTTGATCTTCACGCCGTCGGCGTCGATCTGTTTCTGTACGATTTCACCATAGTAGGTGCCTGCCGGGAAGGTTGTGTCGGTTCCGTTGATCTGAATGGTAGTGTCTTTTGACAGGCTTACGAAATATCCCGGGGTAAAGGTATTTCTAAGGGAAGTATACTTCAGATCCTCGCCAACCTGCTGTGCATTGTAAGCGCCACGATCTGCTGCAAAGCTGATCGCTCTTCTGAAGTGAACGTTCTGCAGTGCTTTGTTCGTTCTCTGGATTTCTTCGTCAGACTTTGTACTCTTTGCTGTTGTTCCGTCGTTGGCATTTGCAGTCGCAGTACGGTTGATATTGTAGAATGCCATGAAAGAAGTAGCATCGGTATCTGAAACTACTGCGTACTGGTCGTACAGACCTTCGGATTTTGCTGTCTCCATAGTGGAGGTGTTCAGGTTTACATAGTCAACGGTACCTGCTTTTGCATCTGTGTACATTTTGGTAACATCAGACTGGTCATTGAACAGCCAGGTCAGGGTTTTAATGTTTACGTTGTCTTTGTTCCAGTAAGAATCGCTCAGTTTAAATACGATGGTATTTTTCGCTGTAGCGTTGGTTACCAGGTACGGTCCGCAGTATGCGATCGAGTTGGAATCTTTTCCGTACTGATAATCTGCTGCGGAGGAATCGTACTCAGCACCAAATTTACCGCCCTGGGACTGATAGTAGCTTCTGCTCATCGGCATGAAGATGGTGTAGCCAAGCATGGTCATGAAGTAGCTGCATGGCTCTTCCAGTGTGTACTCTACGGTATAGTCATCAACAGCTTTTACACCAACCTCGTCGAAATCGGTAACTTCACGGCTGATGTACTGGGATACGTTTTTGATCACGCCCTGTACCAGGTATTCCAGACCGCCCTGTGCATCACACATATGCTGCATTCCGGCCACGAAGTCATCTGCTTTTACAGTATCCACTTCACGTCCCTGGGAATCGGTCCATTTTACATCTTTACGAAGGTGGAAGGTATAGGTCAGTCCGTCATCAGATACTTCATAGGATTCTGCCAGTGCCGGCTGCAGAGTTCCCTCTACATCGTACTCCATCAGTCCGTCATAGGTATTGATGATCGCATCGGTATCTGCCGCACGGGAAGTTGCAAGTCCGTCCCATGTTACCGGATCGCTCGCATACGGCATGGAGAAGCTGTCTTTTAAGGTGTAACCTTTTCCTGCCAGATATTCTTTTACCCAGCTCTCATAGGTTCCTGTTCCTTTAAGCTCATCCCATTTTGCTCTCATCTCGTTGTAATCTTCTGCCTTGATAAAGTCAGTTGTTACAACATACTGATGATAACGGTCTTTATCGCTTCCCCAAAGGGTATAGTCCTTGGTGCGCGGAGCCATTCTGTACATCGCGTACGTACCACCTCTTGAGGTGAGCGGGTACATCATGGCGGACTCCATCAGTTTTCCCTCGGCAACTGCCATCAGGGCATATCTCTCATCCACCGTTTCTGCTTCCTTTGCAGTAGCAAGTGCATCGTTGAAATCGCCCAGTGCCTCGTTATAGAGCTCTGTGCTGGTCTCGTCGTATCCTTCCGGCATTTCGGACTCCTCTGCCTCGGCTTCGCTCTCACTGCTTGCAGATGCGCTTGCATTGCTTTCGGAAGATGCGCTGCTGCTTACGCTTACACTCTCATCCGCCGGATCAGAACTTCCGCTGCCGGAATTTCCACAGGCAACCAGGCTTGCAGTCATACTCATAACAAGTAATGCGCTTACAATTTTTCTTTTCATAATTTCTTCCTAACTCCTTTCATGGATTCGCGTTGTTTTTGCATCATCCGGACATTTACCGGAACGGCTTCGCCATTCCACCGTTTTTCATTTTGGCACTTTACCACATCAAAACGAATAGTACAAAAAGGAGATGCGTCCAACAAGATTTGTTTTCTTCATCCCTCATGCCCGTACATTTGTCCGTTTGTCCAAAAACAACTGGGTTCATTATAACCAGAACTCTCTCTGTTTGTCAATATCCGATGCAGGAGAAAAGTGTATAAACTGCATTTAAAGTCATCAAAATCCTCTATTTTCCTCTTTTTGGGTATTGTTCTGATGCTGTTTTTCTATTTTCCTGTATTCTTCGGTTTTAGAATAAAAAAAGATTACACAAATAATTGTTTCTTTCCATTTGCGTTCTGCAGCACTGTCTTTTTGTATTTGTTTCAGATTTTGCTCCGGGAAAGAATCCTGCCGGACGCAAAAACAGACTTCTGAAAATCACATTTCTTCTTATTTAAGAGCGTCATACTGTTTTTTACTTTCGTTTTTTACTTTCGTTTTTTACTTTCGTTTCCTTCTTTTACAAAGCAAAGCCTTCCATGAAGACCGCTCACACCGAAATCACTTTCTTACTTTTTGTCTTCGACAGTCTCCGGACTATTGACATCAAAAAAAAATCCTGCTAATATTAATTTTAATAAGGAACCAGTGCAGTACACGGAAAACAGGCACCGCACGCGGCGTCTCTGATATCCTTGTCGGATACAGCAGACGCTTTTTTGCTTTCTTGTGTATCATCACTTCTGCATCCGTATCCGCACGAAAAGAAAAAAGGAGACTTCTTTTATGTATCTTTATAATTCTGCAACCCATAAAAAAGCTGAATTCCTGACACACACACCGGGCCGTGTAGAAATGTACACCTGCGGACCTACCGTTTATCATTTTGCGCACATCGGAAACCTGCGCAGTTATATTATGGAGGATGTCCTGGAAAAGGCACTCCGCTATGAAGGCTACGACGTCAACCGTGTCATGAACATCACCGATGTCGGCCATTTAAGCTCCGATGCGGACACCGGCGAGGACAAGATGGTCAAAGGTGCAAAGCGCGAGCACAAAACAGTCATGGAAATCGCACAGTATTACACCGATGCATTCTTTGCGGATTGCAAAAAGCTGAACATCAAGCGCCCGGATGTCGTACAGCCGGCAACGGGATGCATTGACGAATATATCAGAATCATTGAAAAACTGATGGACACCGGCTACGCTTACTTTGCCGGCGGAAATGTTTACTTTGACACCAGCCGTCTCGACCACTACTACGTATTCAACGATCACGACGAGGATGACCTCGCGGTCGGTGTACGTGAGGGCGTAGAGGAAGATACAAACAAACGCAACAAAAATGATTTCGTTCTCTGGTTTACGAAATCCAAATTTGAGAACCAGGCCTTGAAATGGGATTCCCCGTGGGGCGTCGGTTATCCGGGATGGCACATCGAGTGCTCCGGTATCTCCATGAAATACAATGGCGAATACCTTGACCTGCACTGCGGCGGCGTAGACAATGCATTCCCGCACCACACGAACGAGATCGCACAGTCCGAAAGCTATCTTGGCCACGCCTGGTGCCCGCAGTGGTTCCATGTACATCACCTGAATACATCGACTGGAAAGATGTCGAAATCGAAAGGTGAGTTTTTAACCGTTTCTCTTCTTGAGGAAAAAGGTTATGATCCTCTCGTCTACCGTTTCTTCTGCCTCCAGTCTCATTACCGTAAGGCGCTTGTCTTCACCTGGGAAAACCTGGACAACGCCAAAATTGCCTACGACAAGCTGATCGCCCGCATCGCCGCTTTAGACCCGAAAGACGGACCGGCCGAGGAAGCTTCTATGACTGCTTTAAAAGAGAAATTCCAGAAAGCGCTCGATGCCGACCTCAACACCTCGCTTGCCATCACAACGCTGTACGATGTGTTAAAAGCAGACATGCATGATGCTGCAAAGCTGGCGCTTCTCGACAGTTTCGATCAGGTACTCGGTCTTTCCCTTCTCGCTCATGCAGATGCGAAGAGAAAAGAGGCTGCAAAGACAACTTCTGCTTCCACCGCGTCCGGCTATCAGATTACCGGCGAAGGAGATCCGGAAATTGATGCTCTTGTTCTGAAACGATATGAGGCAAAAAAAGCCAAAAACTTTGCAGAAGCAGATAAAATCCGCGATGACCTGAAAGCCCAGGGCATTGAAGTTGCTGATGTACGCGGCGGAGCCGTCTGGAAACGGATCTGATCTGCACGAAAGAGGAACTCTGATTTTCTTCTTCATTTCCTACGAAGGAAACAGGGAATTTCATGTGCTGAAAGCAACAACCGACCAGTATATTACCTGTGAAAACGCGGCTGCACTTTCTATTAAACTTCTTCCAAAGAGAACTGCTCTGATGCGGCAGTTCTCTTTTTTATGCTTTTTCACCTGCTGCTTGCGGCTTCCTTCGGATGCATGGCATCGAAAAAAAGACGGCATCCATTTTCCGGATACCGCCTTTTTTGTTTCTTTCGGATGGCTGTTTCTTTATTTAATAATACGAACCCTTAACACGCCGTCTACTGCTTCCAGCGCTTTTACGATCTCTTCTGTTGCTTCGCTTTCCAGATCCATCATGGTGTAAGCGTAATCGCCTTTACCTTTGTTTGTCATGTCGCTGATGTTGACACCGGCGTTACCCATAACGGTGGTAAATGCACCCAGCATACCAGGAATATTCTTATGGCAGATGGTCACACGGCCTGCTCCTGTGCATACACCCATATCACAGTTCGGGAAGTTGACGGAGTTTTTGACGTTTCCGTTCTCCAGGAAATCACGGATTTCTTTAACTGCCATGACAGCACAGTTATCTTCGGATTCTTTGGTCGATGCTCCAAGATGCGGAGTAACGATGGTTCCCTCTGCGCCGACTACCTTCGGGTTTGCAAAGTCAGTCACATATTTTTTCATTTTTCCGGCCTTTAATGCTTCCAGAACAGCATCCTCATCAACCAGGAGGTCTCTTGCATAGTTCAGAAGAACCACGCCGTCTTTCATCTCATCGATCGCTGCCTTGTTAATCATACCTTTTGTGCTGTCCATCAGCGGAACATGAATGGTGATATAATCGCAGGTACGGTAGATATCTTCCACGTTCTGGATATGATGAATGTCACGGGACAGATTCCATGCCGCATCGACAGAAATGTACGGATCGTATCCGTATACTTCCATGCCAAGATGGGTTGCTGCATTTGCTACAAGCTGACCGATCGCGCCAAGTCCGATGATACCGAGCTTCTTTCCGCTGATCTCACAGCCGGCAAATTTCTTTTTCTGTTTTTCTGCTGTCTTTGCAATGTCGCCGTCTTCTTTGTCGCTCTTCACCCACTCAATACCGCCTGCGATATCGCGGGATGCAAGCAGCATGCCGGCAAGCACCAGCTCTTTGACGCCATTTGCATTGGCTCCCGGTGTGTTGAATACAACGATACCCTGCTCTGCGCAGTCGGCAAGCGGAATGTTGTTGACACCGGCTCCTGCTCTTGCTACGGCAAGAAGACTTTTCGGCAGCTCCATACCGTGCATGGCTGCACTTCTGACGAGAACCGCATCGGCTCCCTCCAGGCTTTCACTCTGCTGATAGTTTTCATTAAAATTTGCAAGGCCTACGCCTGCAATCGGATTTAAGCAATGATACTGAAACATTAGAGATTTTCCTCCTCGAACTTTTTCATGAAGGCTACGAGTGCTTCTACGCCTTCCTTCGGCATTGCATTGTAGATACTTGCACGCATACCGCCGACGGTACGGTGACCTTTCAGGTTCTCAAGTCCGGCTTCTTTGGACTCTTTGACGAATTTTGCATCCAGATCTGCATTTCCGGTGATAAACGGAACGTTCATCAGAGAACGGTCTTCCGGTACAACGGTTCCTTTGAAGAGCTTGCTCTGATCCAGGAAATCATACAGCAGTTTTGCTTTTTCTTCGTTGCGCTGTTTCATGACTTCCAGTCCGCCCATTTTCTTCAGCCATTTGAACACTTTGCCGCACATGTAGATGCAGTAGCAGTTCGGCGTGTTATACAGAGAGCCGGCATCTGCATGCGTTTTAAATTTCATCATGGTCGGTGTTCCCGGCAGGACATCGTCGGTAATCAGATCGTCACGGACAATGGAGATGACCATTCCGGCAGGTCCGATGTTTTTCTGGACACCGCCGTAGATGATGCCGTAATCGGAGACATTAACAGGTTCGGAGAGGAAACAGGAGGAGACATCTGCCACCAGGGTTTTGCCCTTGGTATTCGGCAGTTTTTTGTATTTGGTTCCGTAAATGGTGTTGTTTTCACAGATATAAACATAATCGGCATCCGGGCTGATCGGAAGATCGCTGCAGTCCGGGATGTAGGAAAATGTTTTATCCTCAGAGGAGGCAATTTTGTTTGCCTTTCCGTATTTCTGTGCTTCTGCGTATGCTTTCTTTGCCCACTGGCCTGTTACGATGTAATCTGCGACACCGTTTTTCATCAGGTTCATCGGGATCATGGAAAACTGCAGCGATGCACCGCCCTGGAGAAACAGGACTTTGTAATTTGACGGGATTCCCATCAGATCGCGAAGGTCTGCTTCTGCCTCATCGATAATATTCTGGAATACTTTGGAACGGTGGCTCATCTCCATGACGGACATGCCGCATCCGCGGTAATCCAGCATTTCCTCCTGGGCTTCTTTCAACACTTCCTCTGGCAGAACTGCCGGTCCTGCGGAAAAATTATAAACTCTGCTCATTTTTCATCCTCCTGTTTCTCTTGCTACTTTATATTACTGGAAAACCACCGTTCCTATGCCGGTGGTTTTCCTTGTAATCGTTTGTACCTGTATTGCAGTTTTTCTTACAAGTCTGCAATTCATATGGTAATACGGTATTACTTTACCACGTTGAAACTATGATACCTCTTTGTTAGAAATATGTCAATTCTTTTCTTGTTCCTTTTTTGCCAGATCCTCTGCATCGAAGACATCCTCGATCGGTGCTCCGGCCGGAACCATCGGGAATACTTTTTCATCGCAGTCGATCCATACGTCGATCAGTGCCGGTTTTCCGCTCGCAATCGCCTCACGGATGGCAGGTCCCATTTCCTCTTTCTTCGTCACACGGATGCCCTTTACGCCGAGCGCCTCAGCAACCTTGACAAAGTCCGCCTGATCCTGCAGAACAGTGTTGGAATACCGTTTTCCATAGAACAGTGTCTGCCACTGGCGTACCATACCGAGTACATGGTTGTTGACAACGACTTCGATCACCGGAATGTTATGTCTCGAAAGGGTTGCCAGTTCGTTCATATTCATGCGGAAGCAGCCGTCGCCTGCGATGTTGATAACGGTTTTGTCCGGGCGTCCCATTTTGGCACCCATGGCAGCTCCAAGACCGAATCCCATGGTTCCAAGACCGCCGGAGGTTAAAAGGGTTCTCGGGCTCGTATACCGATAATACTGCGCCGCCCACATCTGATGCTGTCCGACATCGGTCGTGATGACAGCCTGGCCGTCGGTTGCCTTATAGATCTCCTCGATCACGAACGGTCCGGTAAGGCCTTCTTCATGCTTTAACGGGAATTTTTCTTTCATTGCCTCGATTTCGGCAATCCACTCGTCATGATGCATCGGCTCCAGCTTCGCATTCAGGCGTTTTAAGACTTCTTTGACGTCTCCGATGATGCTCGACTCGACAACAACATTCTTGTTGATTTCTGCCGCATCTACATCGATCTGAACGATTTTTGCATTGTTTGCAAATTTTGCGGCGTTTCCGGTGACACGATCGGAAAATCTTGCACCGAGCACGATCAGCAGGTCGCACTTCGTCACGCCATAGTTCGATGTTTTTGTTCCGTGCATACCGAGCATGCCGGTGTACAGCTTATCGGTTCCCGGGAAAGCGCCTTTTCCCATCAGGGTATCGCAGACCGGCGCCTGTATATGGTGTGCCAGTTCACGCACTTCCTCGGCCGCACCTGAGATGATGCTGCCGCCGCCCACGAAAATATACGGTTTTTTCGACTCCCGAATCAGAGATACAACGTGATCCAGTCCTTCTTCTGTGATTTTTTCGATAGACGGTGCGATTGCTTCCGGTGTCTTTGGCTCATATTCATACGTTGCCGCCGTGACATCTTTCGTGATATCCACCAGAACCGGGCCCGGTCTTCCGCTCTTTGCAATCGAAAACGCACGGCGCAGCGTGTCTGCGAGAACCGTGATATCTTTTACAATCACGCTGTATTTTGTGATCGGCATCGCAACGCCTGCAATGTCAATCTCCTGAAAGCTGTCTTTTCCAAGCAGTGCCTTTCCTACGTTGCAGGTGATGGCTACCATCGGGGTGGAATCCATGTAGGCAGTTGCAATTCCAGTGACAAGATTTGTCGCACCAGGGCCGCTTGTTGCCATACATACGCCTGTTTTTCCGGTCGCACGCGCATACCCGTCTGCCGCATGGGCAGCACCCTGCTCGTGGGAGGTCAGGATGTGGTGGATTTCCGGATGACGGTAAAGCTCATCATAGATATTCAAAATCGTTCCCCCCGGATAGCCGAACACGGTGTCCACGCCCTGCTCCTTCAGGCACTCAATAACAATCTGTGATCCAGTTAATTCCATGTCTGTATGATTCCTTCCTTATCTTTTGGCTTTGTGTATGAAATCAGCCATCCGATGAAAATGCACGTTCGGACGGCTGATATGATTTTTTTCTATTAGAACTCCAGAATGGCTCCCTTATTTGCGCTGGAAACCATCTTTGCGTAGCGTTTCAGATAGCCTGTGGTTACTTTCGGCTCTCTCGGAGTCCATGCAGCTTTTCTGCGTGCCAGCTCTTCATCCGATACGGCAAGCTCCAGCTTGTGCTCTGGAATATTGATGCGGATCAGGTCGCCTTCCTCAACGAGCGCGATCGGACCGCCTTCTGCTGCCTCAGGGCTGACATGACCGATGGATGCACCGCGGGATGCGCCGGAGAAACGGCCGTCTGTAATCAGAGCTACGGAAGAGCCAAGTCCCATACCTGCAATCGCAGAGGTCGGATTCAGCATCTCACGCATACCAGGGCCTCCCTTTGGTCCCTCATAACGGATGACAACAACGTCGCCTGCCACAATCTTGCCGCCGCGGATTGCCTCGATGGCATCCTCCTCACAGTCGAAGACTCTGGCCGGTCCTTCGTGAACCTGCATCTCCGGTACAACGGCAGAACGTTTGACGACTGCGGTATCCGGTGCCAGGTTTCCTTTCAGGACAGCAATACCGCCGGTCTTGCTGTATGGATTTTCTACCGGACGGATGATCTCCGGGTTTTTGTTGACACAGCCTTTGATATTCTCGCCAACGGTCTTTCCGGTTGCGGTCATGCACTCGGTGTGCAGAAGTCCCAGTTTATTCAGCTCGTTCATAACGGCATAAACACCGCCGGCCTCGTTCAGCTCCTCAATGTAGTGGTATCCTGCCGGAGCCAGATGGCAGAGGTTCGGGGTCTTCTCACTGATGGCATTTGCCATCTCCGGATTCAGCTCTACGCCTGCCTCATGCGCGATGGCCGGCAGATGCAGCATACTGTTGGTGGAACATCCAAGTGCCATATCGACGGTCAACGCATTTAAGAATGCTTCTTTTGTCATAATGTCTCTTGGACGGATATTCTGTTTTAACAGCTCCATAACCTGCATACCGGCTCTCTTGGCCAGGCGCAGACGCTCGGAATATACGGCCGGAATCGTTCCGTTTCCTTTCAAGCCCATGCCGAGAACCTCGGTCAGACAGTTCATGCTGTTTGCCGTGTACATACCGGAGCAGGAACCGCAGGTCGGGCATGCATTGCACTCAAAATCATAAACATCTTCCTCTGTCATAGTTCCGGCTGCGTAGGATCCAACCGCCTCGAACATGCTGGAAAGACTTCTCTTCTCACCTTTTACATGGCCGGCAAGCATCGGACCGCCGCTGACAAATACGGTCGGAACATTGACTCTTGCTGCTGCCATCAAAAGGCCAGGTACGTTCTTATCACAGTTCGGGATACATACCAGTGCATCAAACTGGTGAGCCATTGCCATACACTCGGTGGAATCGGCGATCAGGTCACGGGTAACGAGGGAATATTTCATTCCGATGTGGCCCATGGCAATACCGTCACAGACTGCAATGGCCGGGAACACGATCGGTGTTCCGCCTGCCATGGCAACGCCCATTTTTACAGCTTCTGTAATTTTATCCAGGTTCATATGACCCGGTACGATCTCATTGTAGGAGCTTACAATTCCTACGAGCGGTTTTTTCATTTCTTCTTCGGTCAGACCCAGCGCACGCATCAGAGAACGCTGTGGCGCCTGTGCGATTCCTTTTTTTACAGCATCACTTCTCATGATTTTTTCCTCTTTTCTTATCTTACAGTTTTATGCCAGTGCTTTTACCAGCAGATCTCCCATTTCGGATGTAGATACCTGGGTACATCCCTCAGACATAATGTCTACGGTGCGGTATCCGTCTTTTAAAATTTTCTGTACAGCATTTTCGACTGCCTCTGCCTCCTGATCGAGATCCAGGGAATAGCGGAGCATCATGGCTGCGGACAGAACCGTTGCAATCGGGTTTGCGATGTTCTTTCCTGCGATGTCCGGTGCAGAGCCGTGGCTTGGCTCGTACAGACCAAATTTTGTCTCGTTCAGGCTGGCGGAAGAAAGCATTCCGATCGAGCCTGCTACCATACTTGCCTCATCGGAAAGAATATCTCCGAACATGTTCTCGGTCAGAACGACGTCAAACTGGCACGGATTGTGGACGATCTGCATCGCACAGTTGTCGACCAGCATATGCTCTAAGGTAACTTCCGGGTAATCTTTTGCAACATCCTCTACCACGGATCTCCACAGACGGGAGGAATCGAGAACGTTTGCTTTATCTACACTCGTTACTTTTTTCTTTCTCTTCATGGCGATGTCGAATGCACGGATTGCAATGCGGCGGATTTCGGTCTCGCTGTAGGTCAGCGTATCGGTTGCTTTCCGGATGCCGTTTTCTTCTACAGTGCTGCGCTCTCCAAAGTACAGGCCGCCGGTCAGCTCACGCATAATCAGCATGTCGAAGCCCTCGCCGATGATCTCTTCTTTTAACGGGCAGGCATCTTTCAATTCCTGATACAGGTAAGCCGGACGCAGGTTTGCAAACAGACCTAACGATTTCCGGATTTTTAAGAGTCCTGCCTCCGGGCGCTTGTCCGGGCTTAATTTGTACCATGGGGATGTTTTTGCATCTCCTCCGATGGAGCCCATCAGGACAGCGTCGCATTTCTTTGCTTCTTCTATGGTTTCATCTGTCAGCGGCACGCCGTGCACATCAATGGAGGCTCCGCCCAGCAGAAGGTTGGTATATTCAAACTTATGTCCATATTTCTCGCAGACAGCGTCCAGAACTTTTTTTGCTTCCTTTACAATTTCCGGTCCGATTCCGTCACCGTGAATTAATCCAATACGGTATTCCATATCTTTCTCCCTCTTTTCTTCCGGCTGAAAAACCGTTCTATTTTCTCTGCGTCTATAGCATTTCTAAATTATACGCCATTTTTCCAGTAATTTCAACACGAAATTTCTTTGCATCGGACGAAACGCAATAATCTTTTTGCTTTTTTGCCATTTAAAAGAAAAATACGCGGCATTTTTCCCCGTTTTCGCCGTGTTCCGCCGAAGAAGTTTCGGGGGCGAAAAAAACGCAGGCATTCGTTCTTTTTGAATACCTGCGTTTTTCCTGGCTTTTCGCCGTGTGAAATTATTTTTTCTTTTCTGTTTTCTCTTCAACGACTGCTGTCTCCGGTTTTTCAACCTCTGTGATGGCTGTTTTGCGCATCGGGATACGGCAGTTTTTGTTGTTTCCGAACTCTACGATGACATCGTCGTCTGTGATATCGATGACTACGCCGTAGAAACCGCTTGTTGTGATGACTGCATCGCCGACTGCGAGGTCATTCAGCATTGCCTGCAGTTTTTTCTGCTCTTTCTTCTGCGGGCGGATCATTAAGAAATACATCATACCGAACATGATGACCAGCCACATAATTAACATACCAGTGCTCATCACACCGCTGTTTGCTGCTGTTGTTGTTGCTAAAAACATTTTCTTTCCTCCTGTTATTCGAGAGTACATCCCGTTCTTTAGACACACCTATCATAATACACAATCCGGAACCGATGGGCAAGTCTTTTTCGGATATTTTCCAAAGATTTCATACTTTCCCGATTACTTTTTGTCGTATTCCTCAAATCCTGCGAGTTTTGCCCGTTTGTAGGAAGCAAAATTGCCCTCGTCCAGCGCGGTCCGGATTTCTGTCATCATATTGTTGTAGAAATACAGGTTGTGCAGAACACAGAGCCGCATGCCGAGCATCTCTTTTGCTTTCAGCAGATGACGGATGTAGGCTCTGCTGTAGTGACGGCACGCCGGGCACTGGCAGCCTTCCTCGATCGGACGCGGATCCAGCTCGTATTTCTGATTGAACAGGTTCATTTTTCCATGGTTTGTGTAAACGTGGCCGTGGCGTCCGTTCCGGCTCGGATATACGCAGTCGAAGAAATCGATGCCGCGCTCTACGCCTTCCAGAATGTTTGCCGGCGTTCCAACGCCCATCAGATACGTCGGTTTGTCTTTCGGCAGGTACGGAACGACTTCGTCGAGAATATGGTACATCTCCTCGTGGCTCTCTCCTACTGCCAGACCGCCGACTGCATAGCCATCGAGATCCATCTCGGAAATCCGTTTTGCATGGTCGATGCGGATGTCTTCATAGATCGCACCCTGGTTGATGCCGAACAGAAGCTGATGTTTGTTGATCGTGTCTTCCCGCTGGTTCAGCTCCTGCATCTTATTTTTGCATCGCTGCAGCCATCTCGCCGTGCGGTCGACCGAGTTCTGCACATAACGGCGCTCTGCCACACTCGACGGGCACTCGTCGAAAGCCATCGCGATGGTTGAAGCCAGGTTGGACTGGATCTGCATACTCTCCTCCGGTCCCATAAAGATCTTTCTTCCATCTACATGCGAGTGGAAATAGACACCCTCCTCCTTGATTTTCCGAAGGCCTGCCAGAGAAAACACCTGGAATCCGCCGGAATCGGTCAGGATCGGTTTGTCCCAGACCATGAATTTGTGGAGTCCGCCCATCTTCTTTACGACTTCATCTCCCGGGCGCACATGGAGGTGATAGGTATTGGAAAGTTCTACCTGCGTACCGATCTGCTGGAGATCTTCGGTGGAAACAGCTCCCTTGATTGCTGCTGCAGTTCCGACATTCATGAATACCGGCGTTTCGATATTGCCGTGCACGGTTTCCATATGGGCGCGCTTCGCTCTTCCTTCCATTTTCAGAATTTTATACATAACGCTTTTCATCCTTTCTCAATGATCCCTGCCTCCTGTTTTCATGCAGGGCATACTATTTTTAGTATACAGGCAAAATCTGTTTTTGACAATGCCTGAATTTTCTTTTTTCTCTCTTTTTTCTTTCCCGCTTTCTCCATTTTTCACAAGGACTTTATACTTTTTTCATAAGACATCGCCTTTTTTCCAATTGTATTTCCTTATTTTTTGTCGTATAATGTGTTGAGATTGTTTCTTATTATAAAAGGAGTTTGATTCATGACTGATAAAAAATATACTCTTGGAATCGACATCGGTTCCACTACTGTTAAAATTGCGATCCTCGACGAAGAGAACCAGCTTCTCTTTGCCGATTACGAGCGCCATTTTGCAAACATCCAGGAAACACTTGCCCATCTGCTCGGGGAAGCCCACGAAAAACTGGGCGAACTGACCCTGCAGCCGGTCATCACCGGTTCCGGCGGACTCGCGCTTGCCAACCATCTTGGCATTCCATTCACGCAGGAGGTTATCGCAGTTTCCACATCGTTAAAAGCGCTGGCTCCGCAGACCGACGTTGCCATCGAGCTCGGCGGCGAGGATGCCAAAATCATCTATTTTGAAGGCGGCAATGTCGAACAGCGTATGAACGGTATCTGCGCCGGCGGTACCGGTTCGTTCATCGACCAGATGGCTTCTCTTCTGCAGACCGATGCAACCGGCCTGAATGAGTATGCGAAACATTACCAGGCCATCTACCCGATCGCTGCCCGCTGCGGTGTATTCGCAAAAACGGATATCCAGCCGCTCATCAACGACGGTGCAACAAAAGAGGATCTTGCCGCTTCTATTTTCCAGGCAGTCGTCAACCAGACCATTTCCGGTCTTGCCTGCGGTAAACCAATCCGCGGCCACGTTGCCTTCCTTGGCGGCCCGCTGCACTTCCTCTCGGAATTAAAGACAGCGTTCGTCCGTACCTTAAAGCTGGATGACGAGCACGCGATCGTGCCGAACAACTCTCATCTGTTTGCAGCCATCGGTTCTGCAATGAATGCAGAGGGAAAGACCGAGGTTTCTCTTCTCGCGCTGAAAAAACGGCTCGAAGAAAAAGTAGCCATCGATTTTGAGGTTGCCCGTCTCGAACCGCTGTTTAAAGACCAGGAGGAGTACGATGCATTCCTGGCCCGCCAGAGCGTCAACAATGTTGTAACGGCTGATCTTTCCACTTACGAAGGAAACTGCTATCTCGGAATTGATGCCGGTTCCACAACCACAAAAGCTGCACTCGTTGGTGAGGATGGCGCTCTTCTGTATTCCTTCTACAGCAACAACCACGGAAATCCGCTCGGCACCTCGATCCGCGCGATCCAGGAAATCTACTCCAAACTGCCGGATTCCGCACAGATCGCCTGGTCCTGTTCCACCGGTTACGGCGAAGCACTCATCAAAGCTGCGCTGATGCTGGACGAGGGTGAGGTTGAAACGATTTCTCATTACTATGCCGCAGCATTCTTCGATCCGGAAGTCGACTGTATTCTCGACATCGGCGGTCAGGATATGAAATGTATCAAGATCAAAAACGGCACTGTAGACAGCGTACAGCTCAATGAAGCATGTTCCTCCGGCTGCGGTTCCTTTATCGAAACCTTCGCGCAGTCCCTGAACTACAGTGTACAGGATTTTGCACACGAAGCACTGTTCGCAAAACACCCGATCGATCTTGGTACCCGCTGTACCGTATTTATGAATTCCAAGGTAAAACAGGCACAGAAAGAAGGCGCATCCGTTGCTGATATTTCCGCCGGACTTGCCTGCTCCGTCATCAAAAACGCATTATATAAGGTAATTAAAGTTTCCGATGCCACCGAGCTGGGACGCCACATCGTTGTACAGGGCGGTACGTTCTACAACGATGCCGTTCTTCGAAGCTTTGAGCGGATCGCCAACTGCGAAGCCATCCGCCCGGACATCGCCGGCATTATGGGTGCGTTCGGTGCGGCGCTGATCGCAAGAGAGCGCTATTCGGCAGATCAGGAGACTACGATGCTCTCCATCGAAAAGATCAATGAACTGAAATACTCGACTACGATGGCAAACTGCAAGGGCTGTACGAACAGCTGCCGTCTGACCATCAACAAATTCTCCGGCGGCCGTCAGTACATCAGCGGAAACCGCTGCGAGCGCGGTATCGGAAAAGAGAAAAACAAGGATCATATTCCGAACCTGTTCGAATACAAATACAAACGAATCTTCGGCTACCAGCCGCTGCCGCAGGATGAAGCAATCCGCGGAGAGGTCGGCATTCCGAGAGTCCTCAATATGTTCGAGAACTATCCGTTCTGGTACACCTTCTTCACGCAGCTGAAATACCGCGTGGTACTCTCCCCGACTTCAAGCCGCAAGATTTATGAGCTCGGCATCGAATCGATCCCGAGTGAATCCGAGTGTTACCCGGCGAAACTGGCTCACGGCCATGTGACCTGGCTCTTACGCCACGGCGTAAAATTCATCTTCTATCCGTGTATCCCGTACGAGCGTACCGAGTTCCCGGAGGCCATCAACCACTATAACTGCCCGATCGTTACTTCCTACGCGGAGAACATCAAAAACAACGTGGATGAGCTCCAGGACGACTCCATCACATTCCGCAATCCGTTCCTCGCATTTACGAGTGAAAAGGTTCTCGCCGACGGCCTGGCAAAAGAATTTTCCGGCCTGCCGGAGGATGAGGTCCGCGCCGCTGTCCATGCCGGATGGGAGGAGCTCGCCGCTGCAAGACGTGATATGCAGAAAAAAGGGGAAGAGACGCTGCAGTATATGAAAGAAACCGGCCGCAGAGGTATCGTGCTTGCCGGAAGACCGTACCACATCGATCCGGAAATTCATCATGGTATTCCGGATATGATTAACTCCTACGGTCTGTGCGTTTTAACAGAGGACTCTGTTTCCCATCTTGCACCGCTCGAGCGCCCGCTTCGTGTCAATGACCAGTGGATGTATCACACCCGTCTGTATGCGGCTGCAAACTACGTAAAGACACGCGATGATCTTGACCTGATCCAGCTGAACTCGTTCGGCTGCGGTCTGGATGCCGTTACAACCGATCAGGTTTACGAAATTCTGACCAGAAGCGGTAAAATTTATACCTGCCTGAAGATCGATGAGGTCAACAACCTCGGCGCTGCCAGAATCCGTGTCCGTTCTCTGCTCGCCGCTCTGCGTGCACATGACCGCAAACAGGCGGTACGTGAAATTGTTCCATCCTCGATCCAGAAGCCGGTCTTCACAAAAGAGATGCGCAAAGATTACACGATCCTCTGCCCGCAGATGTCACCGATCCACTTCTCGATTCTGCAGCCTGCATTCAATGCTGCCGGATACCATCTGGAAGTGCTTCCAAATGACAACAAAGAGGCGGTTGATGTCGGCCTGAAATACGTAAATAACGATGCCTGCTATCCGTCTCTGATGGTAGTCGGACAGATTATGCAGGCTCTGCTCTCCGGCAAGTATGACCTGAATAAAGTAGCCGTCATCATGAGCCAGACCGGCGGCGGCTGCCGTGCATCAAACTATATCGGATTTATTCGCCGTGCACTGGAGAAGGCCGATATGACGCAGATTCCGGTCATCTCGATTAACTTAAGCGGTCTGGAAGAAAATCCGGGCTTTAAGATTACACCGGATCTTGCGATTCGTCTCTGCTATGCAGCGGAGTTCGGTGATATCATGATGAAATGTATCTACCGGATGCGTCCTTATGAGCAGAAGAAGGGAACGACAGACCGGATTCACAAAAAATGGGAGAAAATCTGTATTGATTTCATTTCTTCCAAACACCTGAGCCATACCCGGTTTAAACAGATCTGCCGCACGATGATCCGCGACTTTGACCATATTCCGATTACGAACGAGAAAAAACCGCGTGTCGGTATTGTCGGCGAGATTCTGGTTAAGTTCCTTCCGGCGGCCAATAACCATCTGGCGGAGCTTCTCGAAAGCGAAGGCGCCGAGCCGGTTGTGCCGGATCTGATCGATTTCTTCTGCTATTGCTTCTACAATACGAATTTCAAGGTAGAGCACCTTGGATTCAAGAAGAGCTCTTCGATGCTCGGAAATACGGGCATTAAGCTGATCAACTGGCTGCGGAGCGCGGCAGTTGCAGAGTTCAAGAAGAGCGAACACTTTGATCCGCCGGCTGATGTACGGGATCTGGCGAAGTATGCTTCTCCGATTGTTTCCTGCGGTAACCAGACAGGTGAGGGATGGTTCCTGACAGGCGAGATGATGGAGCTGATTCACAGCGACGTTTACAATATCGTCTGCATCCAGCCGTTTGCGTGCCTGCCGAATCATATTGTCGGTAAAGGTGTTATTAAGGCGATCCGCAAGGAGTATCCGAAGGCAAATATCGTGGCCGTTGACTACGATCCAGGCGCTTCGGAGGTGAACCAGCTGAACCGTATTAAGCTGATGCTTTCTACCGCAAATAAGAATCTGAAACAGGAATCTGGCGGAGAGAAAGACGCATAAGAAGTTACATACTGATTTTTCTATTCCGATATTTAAAAAAGCTCCTGTCCGGAAAACAGTTTTTTCTGTTTTCCGGACAGGAGCTTTTTTTACATAACAGGAAATTTCGTTGACATTCCCCGTTATAAGCCCTCCGGGCAGGATCGCACTGCGGCGGCGGGGAATTCTATCGCTAAAGCGGCCCGCCGCAGGCGGAGAATCCCGCAAAGCAGGATTTTCTCTTCTGTTTTCAGCGGTAAATCCGCAGGATGCGGAGAACCTTTACCAGCTTCGTTCCCATCGGCATACGGCGCATTTCTGCTTCCGTCGTACCGGTTACAACCACAAAAGCAATCAGATATACGACGATTGCGATCAGAATTGCGGCCAGCATACTGATCGATGGACGCTTCGTAATGGCGAACAGACCATAATAAACAATCCAGGTTACAACACCCATAATAGCTGCTGCGATCAATGGTTTTACATAGGTATTTTTGAACTCATTGCGGAAATTCAGGTGTTTGCGGATCGAAAGGTTATTCAATACGCACATGCTAAGGGAGAACAGGATTCCTGCAAAGACAACGGCATAAATGTTTGTCTTTGGGAAAACTGCAAGGATCAGCGCCAGGACGACGAGATCCATTCCAAGGGAAATTGCTGCATTGTGCAAGGCTTTCTTCTGCTGCCCGATCGACTGCAGGACACTGTTGGTAATGGTAGACAGTGCAGAAAAGACAACCGATACGGCACCCATCATCAGCAGTTTGCCGGAAAGGCTCGAACTTGACGGGAACAAAACGCCTGTAATCGGGAATGCCAGGACTCCAAGGCCGACGGCAGCCGGAATGGAAATAAACATGGTCAGGCGGATCGTTTCCAGAATTTTGTCGTTTGCCTCGTCAAGGTCACCGGTTGCATAACAGGAAGACACCTCCGGCATCATCGCAGATGCGGATGCACTCGCCATGGCAAGCGGAACATTAATCAGCGTAACGTAATAGTTGGAAAACTCGCCGTATGCAGCGTTCAGCGCTTTCTGGTTTTCGCCGTGCCATCCGAGGATGGTAAAGAACAGATAGTTGTCCAGGTAAGCGTTGCAGTTGTAAATGAATGTCGTGAAAATGACCGGCGTTACCATCAGAAAAAGTACCTGAAAAATTTCACGGTAGGATTCTTCACGGTGACGTGTATCTCTGGCCACCTTTCGCAGAATCGTTTTCCGATTTACCCCGTAAACGATCAGCATAAAGCAAAGGCCTGCCAGGACACCGGCTCCTGTTCCGAGGGTTCCGCCGGCGGCACCGAATTTGGCATGTTCGGTATCGTTTGTCGCGAACTGCTGGATGAAGAACCAGGCGGCGCCAATACTGAATGCGGCGTTGAATACCTGCTCGATGATCTGTGAAATTGAGGTCGGCATCATCGTGCTGTGGGCCTGGAAATAGCCACGCAGAACGCCGAGAACAGCCGAGAAAAAGATCGTCGGCGCCAATACACGCAGGGCGAGGAGTGCATTCTGCTGGTTATACGGCAGAAGGAATTTCCCGCCAAAGAATGCCACCAGTGCAGCAACTCCACCTACGATCACGGCGTAAAGAAGGGCACCGTGGAACACGCGATGTGCATTTCGGTACTCTTTTAATGCCAGACGTTCGGATACGATTTTTGACACTGCCATCGGAATACTATAGGAGGAGATCAGAAGCAGAATCGTATACAGATTACTCGCCGTACTGTAATAGCCAAGTCCCTCATTTCCAATCGTTTCGCCGAGCGGTGACCGGTATAAAAGACCGATCACACGTGAGATAATCGTTGCCGCCATTAAAATAGAAGTATTTCTCAATAATGTATTTTTCTTTTTACTCATGCTTTTGCTCCCGTATTACATTTTCGATCTGCCAGTCAATCGGCGCAAGACCGTTTTCTTCCAGATATTCGTTTGTTCTGGAAAACGGATGGCTGCCGAAAAATCCACGGTATGCAGAGAGCGGACTCGGATGAGCGGACATCAGCACCAGATGCTTTGGATTGTGGATCATCTCTTTTTTCCGCTGCGCCGGACGGCCCCAGAGGATAAAGACCATCGGTCGATCCTGCTCTGCGAGTACCTTGATCGCTGCATCGGTAAACTGTTCCCAGCCGATTTCCTTGTGGGAATTTGCCTGATGCGCACGTACAGTCAGCACCGTGTTCAGCATTAAAACACCCTGCCGTGCCCATTTTTCGAGATATCCGTTGTTCGGGATATAGCATCCCAGATCGTCCTCAAGTTCCTTGTAAATGTTGACCAGGGACGGCGGAATACTTACCTCCGGTTTTACAGAAAAGCAGAGCCCGTGCGCCTGTCCCGGCTCATGGTACGGATCCTGGCCCAGGATGACCACTTTTACCTGCTCGAGCGGGGTAAAGTGGAACGCATTGAAAATATCATCAGCCGGTGGATAAATGGTGTGAGTTTTATACTCCGCACCCACCGTCTGAAACAGTTTTTTATAGTAGTCTTTGGAGAATTCTCCCTTCAGGGCATTTGCCCAGCTTCCGCTAAGAGGCGGCATATCGTTTTCTCCTTCCTTTTACAGGCGGACCGGCACATTACGGCCTGCCAGATATTCTTTGACTTCACGAATTTCCAGTTCTTTGTAGTGGAACAGGGATGCGGCGAGGGCTGCATCGGCTTTTCCTTCGGTTAAGGCATCATAAAAATGCTCCAGCGTTCCTGCGCCGCCGGATGCGATGACCGGGATGCCGACGCTCTCTGCGATCGTTCTTGTCAGCTCGATATCGTATCCCGCCTTTGTTCCGTCGCAGTCCATGCTGGTGAGCAGAATTTCTCCGGCTCCGAGGCTCTCGGCTTTTTTCGCCCACTCGACGGCGTCGATGCCGACATCGATCCGGCCGCCGTTTTTGTAGATATTCCAGCCGCTTCCGTCAGCTCTCTTCTTCGCATCGATCGCAACGACCACGCACTGGCTGCCAAATTTCTGCGCCGCATCGCCAATGAGCTGCGGATTGTTGATCGCGGAGGAATTAATCGAAATTTTATCGGCCCCCTCTCGGAGCAGCATCTTGAAATCGTCCACAGTGCGGATTCCTCCGCCGACAGTGAACGGAATAAAAACGTTTGCCGCTACCTTCCGCACCATATCGACAACGGTTCCTCTCTGGTCGGAGGAGGCTGTGATATCAAGGAACACAACTTCATCGGCTCCTGCCTTGTCGTACGCTTTTGCAATCTCCACCGGGTCTCCGGCATCTTTTAAATCGACGAAATTAACGCCTTTTACGACTCTTCCGTTTTTTACATCCAGGCATGGGATAATTCGTTTTGTAAACATCGCTTAGTCCTCCTCTCCAATTTCCGCAAAGTTTTTCAGAATGGCAAGTCCAAGATCTGAACTCTTTTCCGGGTGGAACTGGCAGGCGAACAGATTTCCTTTTTCCACGGATGCATGGATGTGTGTACTGTACTCTGTCGTTGCTTTTACAATTTCCTCCTCTTCTGCTTTCAGATAGTAGGAATGGACAAAGTAAACATATGATTCCTGTGGGATGCCCTTGAATAATCTTCCTTCCTTCTGTAAATGGAGGGAGTTCCATCCCATGTGTGGAATTTTTAAGCCCTCTTTATCCGGAATCCGGAGAATCTCTCCTTTTAACAATCCAAGTCCTGCGACACCCGGACTCTCTTCGCTGCGTTCAAACAGAACCTGAAGCCCGAGACAGATTCCAAGAAACGGAGTCCCTTTTTCTACGATTTCATGAATAACCGGCACCAGATGATAGCGGTTCAGATTTTCCATCGCATCTCCAAAGCTGCCGACACCCGGCAGAACGACGTGATCTGCGCGTTTTAACACGTCTGGATCCCTGGTCAGTACAACCTCTTTTCCAAGGCTTTGAAAGGCTTTTTCCACGCTTTTTATATTTCCGGCATCATAATCAATCAGTGCAATCATAGGTGGGTCCTCCTCGTTTGTTATTTCAGTCCACGCCCCCTGTCATTGGGGGCATCTCTGCTGTTCTTTTGCAAACAGTACACTTCATTCTAACATACCGTTTTCTAAAATTCAAATTTTGAAGGTTATAAAATTATACAAAAATACAGAAATTCTTAAGATTTCTTTTACTCCCGCTCTTTTCTTTCTTTTTATACTGGACAAATGACGGGCATCACGCTACAATAAGAGCGTTGCACTAAGAAACGATAACACTTTGTAAAAAACGAGAGGTGTATATGATTACCAAATATCTGATTGTATTTTTGATTTCCATGGTTCCGCTCATCGAGCTGCGTGGTGCGATTCCGTACGCGGTAGCTTTCCATATTCCGACGCTTCCGGCCTATCTGATCGCCGTCATCGGAAATATGCTTCCGGTTCCGATTATTTTCCTGTTCGCTCGAAAGGTTCTTGTCTGGGGATGTGATAAAAAGTATATCGGAAAGTTCTTCACCTGGTGTCTGGAAAAAGGCGAAAAAGGCGGGGAAAAACTGAAAGCAAAAGCCGGCCGCGGACTTCCGCTCGCCCTGCTGCTCTTCGTCGGCATTCCGCTCCCGGGAACCGGCGCATGGACCGGCACACTGGCCGCAAGTATCCTCGATATGGACTTTAAGACCAGCGTTCTCGCCATCATGGGCGGTGTTCTCCTTGCAAGCGTCATCATGCTGCTTGCAAGTTCCGGCGTATTCGGGGCAATTGGGGCGCTTTTGGCGTAAACGGCTCTGCTTCCGTTTCAATTCCATAAAATTTGGCTTACAGCCGCACAGATTTGTTTTTCCGATCTGTGCGGCTGTTTTTGTATAACTTTTTTCTAACAGAAATTTTCCCTGCTGTTTCCTGTTCACGTTTTTCCGGATCGAATTCTGTTTCTTTTCTTCCAGTATTTTCTTGTACTATTTTCATTTTTCCTCTTGAACATTCGTTCGATTTGTGTTACACTTCTTTTATCGAACAGTTGTTCTTTTTATAAAATACCTGTTATCTTATTGTTTTACTTTTATTCGTATTCATTTGGACATAGAAAGGAATTTTTCTGCCATGCAGTTATCATCACAAACACTTTCTCTCTCCGAGAAGCTGAATCTTCTCGCTGACGCGGCCAAATACGACGTTGCGTGCACTTCCAGCGGTGTGAACCGTGCCGGAAAACAGGGACATCTCGGCAATTCGGTCTCCTGCGGTATCTGCCACAGCTTTTCTTCCGACGGACGCTGTATCTCTCTGTTGAAAATTCTGCAGAGCAACGACTGTATCTACGACTGTAAATACTGCGTCAACCGCGCCGGGAATGACCGGCAGCGCGCCACGTTTACACCGGAGGAGGTCTGTACACTCGTCACGGAATTTTATCGCCGAAACTATATTGAGGGACTCTTTTTAAGTTCCGCCGTCTGCAAAAATCCTGCCCATACGATGGAGCTCATGTACCGCACTCTGCATCTTTTACGTAATCGTTACCGCTTTAACGGCTACATCCACGTCAAAGCTATCCCGGGCGCACCCGCCGAGCTGATCGAAAAGACCGGCTATCTCGCCGACCGCATGAGCGTCAATCTGGAACTCCCGACCGGAGAAGGGCTGCAGAAACTGGCCCCGCAGAAGACACAGAAAGCGATTTTAAAACCCATGCGCCAGATCCAGTCCGGTATTGTAGATTACCGGCTGACCGCAGGGAAAAGCGCTTTTTTAGAGCGTTCCTCGGGAAACCGCTATCTCTCCCACTCCATTTTCGATACACGAAAGCAGATTTCCGCCTCCGCTGCCGATCTGGGCTGGATCTCTTCCTCCTCCGCGCGGTCACTGCCGGAAAAGGAACGCTCTGCTCCCTTCGTTCCTGCCGGCCAGAGCACGCAGATGATCATCGGTGCGACAAAGGAAAACGATTACCAGCTTCTCTCCACCTCACAGCTTCTCTACCAGCAGTATGACCTGAAGCGCGTCTTTTACTCCGCCTACATTCCGGTCAACGAGGATTCCGCCCTGCCCTCACGTGAAACCAAGCCGCCGCTTCTTCGGGAACACCGCCTTTATCAGGCAGACTGGCTGCTCCGCTTCTACGGTTTTCAGGCGGATGAACTGCTCGATGAAGCCCACCCGAACTTTCATGCACAGCTCGACCCGAAATGCGACTGGGCGCTGCGCCATATGGAGCTGTTTCCGGTGGAGATCAACACGGCTGAGTATGCCGACCTTCTGCGCGTTCCCGGCATCGGGCCGAAATCGGCCATGCGGATTGTAAAGAGCCGCAGAAGCTCCCATCTTTCATTTGATCATCTGAAAAAGATCGGTGTGGTGCTGAAACGCGCCAAATATTTTATCACCTGCGAGGGAAAAATGATGTATCACATGCGGCTGGAACAGCAGTTTCTGACCCGGCAGCTCACGGGAGAGGAAGCCGCCTCCAACTGGGAGGTTTCCCATCCGGAACAGTATCAGCAGCTTTCTCTGTTTGATGCTGCCGTACCTGGGCATATATAATCCCGGGCGTTCTTCTCACGGAAAAGCCTTTTTGCTGTATCTGCGCTTTTTGCAGAAGGCTGTTGTCTGTATCAATTGATTTCAGAAAGGATTTTATTATGACTGTTTACACCTGCAGCCCGGATCTTGCGTCGATCCTGACCTGCATCTATGAAGCCTGGAATTCCCGTCTCGGCTACCGCAATGTACGGCTGATGACGGAACCAGTCGGCAATCTGGAGCTGTTCTGCGATTACTGCCATGTTGAGCCGGACACAGAAAAAGCCGCCAGCGTCACGCGATCCATTCAAAAGAAGATCGGCGCAGCAGCCTGGCGGCTCGTCTATCTCTGTGCAATGTCCGAGAGAAGCGACGCTCCCGACATCATTTATCGTTTTCTGCTCTACGGCTTTTCCTATGGAAAGGATACCCTGCATATGCTGCAGGAACCGGCGGTATTCCACGCTTTTGAAGTTTCCCGTCAGGTCACAAATGAAGCGCATTCGTTCCGGGAATTTATCCGTTTTGCAAATATTTCCTCCGGTTTTCCGATCCTGGTCTCGCATATTTCCCCGAAAGCCAATGTGCTGACCCTGGTCGCTCCCCATTTTTCTGACCGGCTTCCCTCAGAAAACTGGATGATTCTCGATGATAACCGGCAGCTTGCCGTCGTGCATCCCGCTGACCGGCCCTTTTATCTGACCCGTCTTTCTCCGGATGAAATAGAACGCCTTTCCCTCACGGAATCCACTTCGGACCCTTACGAAGAACTCTGGAAAGGATTTTTCACCGCAATTGCCATCAAAGAGCGTTCCAATCCCGACTGTCAGCGTACGCATCTGCCGCTCCACTACCGGGATCATATGCCGGAATTTAAAAATTTTTAGAGTCTTAGAATTTTTCCAGCTGTTCCATGTTCAGCACAAACACAGTACAGCCTCCTGTCTGGGTATCAATCGGAACAGAGTAATTTCCGCCCGGGCAGAAGTTTCCGCTTTCCATCGGGGTGGCCGCATAGGTAACTGTTTTCCGAAGCCCTGCTTCCTGTTTTAAGATCGCAAGCACAGCGTCGAGCTTATGATCATCGGTTCCGATCAGCAGTGTTGTGTTCTTCTCCTTCAGGAAACCGCCGGTCGTGGCAAGCTCCGTCACAAAAAAGCCTTTTTTGTTCAACTCGGCAATGGTGTCTGCCTCGTCCTCTTTCCGTAATACAGCAACAATTAACTTCATACAAATTCCTCCTCGCATCCTCCGGTCAAACGGATTCTGATTTTTGAAAAGTCAGCTGCTTATGCCGTATGGCACATTGCATTTTTCTGTTTTCACAGTAAAAATAGCATAATGTCACGGAAAAAGAAAGTCTTTTTTTACTTTTTCACTTCAAATCCGTATGACACGGTTCCATTTTCGAATACCGCGTCCACTTCGTAGATGTAGCCGGCCTCGGCTCCCGGAATGCTCCAGCTCTCCGCATGCTCCACAGAAACGCTTTCTCCCTCCGGGTAACCATTGCCAAAGTTCTGCCCCCGGTCTTCGGCCGGCCATCTTTCTGCTGTGACAGAATCCGGCTCCTCCGAGAAGACAAGCTCCAGATCGGTTTTTCCTTCGTCATTTGCTGTATGCAGATCACTCAGTTCCGTCCATTCCAGAATGAACGCACTGTCCGCAACGACGTTCTGACCATTGCCGTCCTCATCAACATAAGACCAGGTATAACCTCCCTGTGTTGCCATAGCTGTCACCTGGGCATTTGGCTGTGTGTAGCACAGATTCAGAAACGGAATTTCCGATGGATCCTTTTCCGGCAGAATCTGGGAAAGTTCCTCATCGAATTTTTCTGCATCCGCCTCCGTACCGCCGCTGATTCTCATAATACGGCTGATACCCGGATATTGTCCCGGATAGGAGTTCAGCATAATACCGTCGCCCTCCACTTGAAGAAAATCTCCTTTTTTGATCTCGGACGGATCAATAGCATTTCCATTTTCATCGTAAAGTGTGTCGGACGGTGTATGTGTCACATAGATGTTTCCGTGTTCCAGATCTCCCAGGTACCATAACCCGGAATCTTCTGCAAGAAATACGGCTTTCTGTACTTCTTCTGCCCTATTGCTGTCCGCTGCAGTACTTGCTGTATCTGCATTCAGATTTCGGTCCCGTTCCGTTTTCATATAGATTCCGCCTCCAATCAGCACGGCGGCAACTACAACACCGGTCACTCCAAAAATAACTGCGTTTTCTTTTTTCATAAGCGTATTCTTCCTTTCCTGTTGTTTTCCCGTTTTTTTTACACGACTTGTTTTATCTTTCTGCAAGACATGCAAGAAACGGTTCCCCGTACTTTTCAAATTTGCTCTCGCCGACACCAGAGACCGCCAGCATTTCCTCTTTGTTGGACGGTTTCTCCATCGCCATCTGGATCAGTGTTTTATCCGAGAAGATAATATACGGAGGCACTTTATGCTCCTTTGCAAGCTCCATCCGGAGTGCCCGCAGTTTTTCGAATACCGCGGCCTCCTCGTTGGAAAGATCCTTTGCCGCTGCCGAGGTTTTTGTCTTTGTCTTCTCTTTTGCGGCTTTCGGAATCCGTTTTTCTTCTTTTGCCATCTTCATCAGCATCGTGCCGTCCTCATCCAGCAGCTCCGCCGCTTTTGGCAACAGGCGCACAATGCTGTATGTGTCGGCCGTTACATAGAGATATTCCCGGACCTGCAGTTCATTTAAGATCTGCCGCAGCCGGTAGACCGGCTCTTTTGCCAGTTCCCCGTAATGGGAGTTTTCATCCATGCGGTACTGGCGGATTTTCGCGGTATTCGCACCGTGCAGGGTATCGAGAATCACCGTCGTGCCGTAGCGCTGACGGCATTCCCGCACACAGCCAAGGATTGCCTTTGCCGCCGCTGTCACATCCACCGTTTCAAATTCCGAGAGGCAGTTGGAACAGTTTCCACAGTAATTGGAACCGTATTCCCCGAAATACCTCAGGATATAATCTCTGAGGCACTCATGGGTGAAACAGTAAAACGTCATTTTCTTCAGCCGTTCCTCCTCCCGCTGACGGATCAGCGCTGTCGTCTCGGGATCCTCACTCTCCTGCGCCATGTTTTCGATAAAAAACTGGTTTGTGATGACGTCCTGTCCCGCGTACAGCAGAATACATTCCGCCGGAAGGCCGTCCCTGCCTGCTCGTCCGGCCTCCTGATAATAGCTTTCCATGTTTTTCGGCATATTATAATGGATGACGTACCGCACATTCGATTTATCGATTCCCATACCAAAAGCGTTTGTCGCTACCATGATCTGCTTCCGGTCATAAATAAAATCTTCCTGGTTTTCCTTCCGTTCCAGGTCAGAGAGACCCGCATGGTATCTTGTGACAGAATATCCTTTCTGCTCGAGTTTCTCACAGACCTCCTCCACATTTTTTCTGGTCAGACAGTAAATAATTCCGCAGTCCGCCTCGTGCTCTGCAAGGAATGATTCCACGGCTGCGAATTTATCTTTCGGCTGCTGTACCGTAAATTTCAGATTTTTCCGGTCAAAGCCTGTGACCAGACGTACCGGATCACGCAAAGACAGTAGTGCTTCGATATCATCCCGTACCTCTTTTGTTGCCGTTGCCGTAAAGGCACCGATCACCGGCCGTGCGGGAAGCTGCTCGACAAACTCTGTGATTTTCAGGTAGCTTGGGCGGAAATCCTGACCCCACTGGGAAATACAGTGTGCCTCATCAACACTAATCATCGAAATTTCCATCGACTGCACCGCGCACAAAAATTCCGGTGTCAGAAGGCGTTCCGGGGCGACATAAATAATCTTGTACCGGCCCTCCATGGCAAAGCCGAGTGCCTTCCGGTACTGCGCCGCACTTAAGGAGCTGTTCAGAAACGCAGCGTGAATCCCCGCCTGGTTCAGGGTCGATACCTGATCCTTCATCAGAGAAATCAACGGTGATACCACCAGGGTAATTCCTGGCAGCAGAAGCGCCGGAATCTGATAACACAGCGATTTTCCTGCTCCGGTCGGCATGATGCCGAGCACGTCCTGTCCGTTCAGAAGCGCATCCACCAGCATCTCCTGCCCCTCCCGGAAGGAATCGTAACCGAAGTACTTTTTTAAAACCTCATATTTTGTCATCTTGTTTTTCTCTGCCCTTTCCATCCACTCTACCTCCATTGTGACATAGATTGCAGGTAAAGTCAAACAGATGTGTGCCGCATGTTTTCTTTCATCCATACATATATTGTCTCAAAAAGTCCTGGAGGGGGATTTTATGCGTTCTCTTTCACCCCTTTCCCGCCGGATCCTGAAAAAAGCCGGTATCGCCGCCGCTTTTTTCTGCTCCGCTTTTCTTTTTGGCTCTGTTCTGTCCCACTTTACCTGCCGTGCGCTCCGAAAGGCAGCCCCAGTTTTTCTCTCTGCTGCGCCGGAGACACCTGTTTCTTCCGTTTCGATGCCCGTCCTCTCCTCTGCTGCCGAAAACTGGGGGCTCTCCTTCCCGGAAAAAGGGAAGACTCCCGTCGGCAATGCTACATCCGAAGAGCTTGCCGCCTACAACGCCTGGTTTGCCGCTTCACCGGAAGAAAACATCATCTATCTGACGTTTGACTGCGGCTATGAAAACGGCAACACACCAACGATTCTTGATGCGCTCCAGAAGCATCAGGCTCCCGCAACGTTCTTTGTCGTCGGCAATTTTCTCTCCGACCAGCCGGATCTTGTCAAACGTATGGCAGCGGAAGGCCATATCGTCGGAAACCACACCTGGTCGCACCCGGATATGTCCAAAATCTCCACGCAGGAAGCCTTCTCAGAAGAACTGAACCGAGTCTCCACACTTTATCAGGAAACCACCGGCCAGGAAATGGTGAAATTTTACCGGCCGCCGCAGGGAAAATACAGCACACAGAACCTGCAGATGGCAAAGGACCTCGGATACCAGACGTTTTTCTGGAGTCTCGCCTATGTAGACTGGTACCAGGATCAGCAGCCGACCCACGAGGAGGCTTTCAAAAAGTTGACCGGACGCATTCATCCCGGTGCCATCGTCCTGCTTCATAATACCTCATCCACCAACGCGGAGATTCTCGATGAGCTGCTGACGAAATGGGAAGAAATGGGATATTCTTTCGGCTCTCTCGATCAGCTCGCATCGAAATCTGCCTGAGGACCGGAAATACGGTTTCTCATGTATTTCTATCTTTCTTTTGTTCTGCTTTTTTTATCCTGCTTTCAAACCGGAATGCCTCCTCTTTTACTTCCTTCCAGAGCCGCAGCACACAGAGCAGGTTCGGCACCGCCATGCAGGCATTGGCAAGCTCCGCAAAATTCCAGACCGTTTCTGCCATGCAGACGCACCCGGCAAACGCTGCAAAACAGAAGAAAACACGGTAAACCATTCCGAAGCTATCCTTTTTCACCAGCCAGAGAAACGCCTGCTCCCCCTGGTATGCCCAGCCGGCCATCGTTGCAAATGCGAACAGCAGAATCCCGACCGCGACAACATAGCCTCCCGCCGGTCCGAACACACTTTCAAAGGCCTGAATTACCATCGCCGCTCCATCCGCTTTTTCCGCCTCCAGTATCCCCTCTGCCGCCCCGGTCACTCCAACGGCAAGGCCGGTCACAAGACAGATCACCATGGTATCAACGAACACACCTGTCATGCTGATGTACCCCTGCCGCACGGGATCGTCGGTCTGTGCCGCCGCAGCACTGATTCCGCCTGCTCCAAGCCCTGCTTCATTCGAAAACACACCGCGGGAAATTCCATACCGCAAGGCCGGCGGCAGCAGGGAAATTCCCGCACCCACCGCTCCTCCCGATACCGCCCGGAAAGAAAACGCGTCCCGTACTATCGCAAGCAGTGTCCGCGGAAGCTCTCCGGCGTGCAGACCGATTACCATTCCTGCCCCGCCCAGATAAAAGAGTGCCATTCCCGGTACCAGCACCTCCGCCGCTTTTGCAATGGAACGCAGTCCGCCTGTCACCACGAGCAGAAGAAGAATCGTCAGCACCAACGCGCTTTTTTCTCTTGCCACGCCAAACGTATCCTGCATCGCCAGCGCAATCGAGTTTGCCTGCGTCATATTGCCCATTCCGAGAGATACCAGCACGGTGCTTCCGGCAAAAAACACAGCCAGCATCTTCGCCAGCCGCTCCCCCGGAAATGCTCTGGTCAGCGTCACCATCGGACCGCCGCAGTATGTTCCGTCTTTTCTTTGCATCCGGTACTGCACCGAGAGAAAACTCTCAGAAAATTTCAAAGCAAGTCCCACAACCGCCGCCAGCATCATCCATCCCAGTGCTCCTGGTCCTCCAAGCGCCATTGCGGAGGCAACCCCCACGATATTGCCCGTCCCGATTTCCGCCGCAAGTTCCGTCATCAGCGATGCGAACGGCGAAACTCCTGCTTCTGTTTTCTCCCCGCTGTATCTCGCCTCACGGCCGAATGCTGTACGAAGCGCAAAGAACAACCGTCGAATGGGTAGCGCGCGAAGCTGGATGGTCAGAAAAATGCCTGTCCCAAGCAGCAGAAAAAGAAGCGGCGGTCCCCAGGCGGCTGCATTCACCGCTTTTAGAAATGCATTGATTTTTTCAAGCGTGGCCATATCCATTCCTCCCTGTACAAAGTTCCAAAGGAAAGCAGTTCCCGTCCCTCCATTGTTAAACGGTTTTCTGTCCATGCATCGCAATGTTTTCTCTGCACTTTATGCAGCACCGCACAAAAAAAGAACCCGACAGCAGCCTTACGGCCCGTCCGGTTCTTTCGATCTTCATCTTATTTTGTTGTATTCCGCTTCCGCCCGTTTTTCAGGACTCCTGCTCCTTTAAATCATCCGCCACGAGAACACCCGCTTTGAAGCCCATCAGCATCATCTCGAGCATTTCTGCATCGTAATTGCGGTATTTCAGGTAATAAAACAGCGAATCGAGATAATTCAGAAAGCCTTTTTTCGTCTCCGGACTTAAAATCACCCGTTTTCCGTCGCCCATCAGATATTTGGCAATCCGGGAAAAGACGAACTTTTCGTTCAGAAATGCCATCGCATCCGATGTCTCATCCTCCACCAGGATCTGGATCGGTTTTCTCCGCAGCAGCCAGTAGGTCTCATAGGAGATCACTTTCAATGAATTGATATGCTTTGCCTGATGAAAATGTTTCAGGCGGGAAATATCCGTGAAATAGTCCAGCACTGCATGGCTCAACAGCGACTCGCTGATCTGGATTTTCTCGCGGATGCCGAGACTCTTGGCAAATTCCTCGATTTCTTCGTAAAAAACAGCGTAACGGCTCTGGATTACTTCCTCGGAAAATTCTTCCAGAAGTCCGTCGTAGTTTGTGTATATTTTTTCTATTGTATTCATTTTTCCTCCCCGGGCAGATTCAGGATTTCATAGCAGAGTTTCGTCCGGACAAAGTCGGTATATTCGGTCATCTCGCGTTTTTCCATTGTTCCGTAGCGGATCGGCGAGGTATTTCCCATCAGATGTTTTCGGATTTTTCCGGCTTTGACTGCCGCCATCATATTCTCCGCAGAGTCCTCTGCTGCATGAGAGAAGCCCATGCGGCCCGTGTTTCTTCCATCCATTTTTTATCCTTTCCCATGTCTGAAAAGCAGTTTTATTCTTTCAGTATGCTCCAGACGGCATCATCCATCGTATGAATTTCATTCAGATCGCGTTTTTCCACCGCTGCCTTGACCTGCGGTTTTAATTCACGCTTGCGCACGATCGTTTCCTTGCTCTGGAACTTCTCATCCGGCACAACCTGGAGACGGCGGTAGAACGATCCCATCTCATCTCCCATGCCCGCCAGACGGTTCAGCAGCTCGGAAAACTCTGTCAGCATGGCGTTTCCCTTGCGCCGCGGGTAAAGAATGCTGTGGTCAATCTCTCCCCAGCCCTCCTCGAACAGCGTCTTAATCTGAATTTCAATGTAGACGCCGCGGTAAACGACAATGTAATGCACCGCACGGTAATGTTTCCGGTCCAGAATGTTCTCCTCCGGAATCCAGTTCACATAAATGTCGGCGTAATCGCCAAGTCTTGTATGGACTTTCGGCGGCTCTGCCATATAGCCCGATGCGTTCTGGTCGTAGTCACGGCCGTAATCACGGATGTATTTCTCCGGATCATTTTTAAACCAGTGCGTAATGTATTTATGGAAGTTTACCCAGTCCTCCCGATACAGCAAAAGTCCCCGGATTCCGATCAGATCTGTCACGTAACGCATATAGCTTGTCGAATCCATTTTCCGGTACTTTGCATAATTTTCTAGGCGCTTGCGCACCAGCTTTTCCACCAGATGTTCGGTGTCCTTCAGACGGCTGTGGTACGACTGCAGTCCGATCTCTTTTTCCTTGTCCTGCAAAAACTCTGCCACAAATTCTTTTCGGATCTTTTCCAGCGTCGGACGGCGCCGTTCATAATCATCCGCAATTTCCAGCAGTTCTTCCCAGGAAATATCTGCTTCCTCAAATTCCTGCGGCAGAATTCCGAATTTCTGCAAAAACTCGTCCTTTGTCAGATACACGTAGATTCCTCGCTCTCTTTGTCAATTCAACGTACAGGTTTCTTTTTTTCAGAACGCACCCCGGAGAAACCCGGCCCCGCTGCGTTCTGACGCACCGGAGAGATTATAGCACATTCATCCCCGCTTCACAAGTAAAATCTTTATTTAAGAATGCACATTTCCACTTTAATCTTTCTGCCAATTTCTTAAACTTTCCTTAAGCTGTCTTGATGTTTCACCTGCCCCATGGTAAGATAATCGTGACTTGGCAGAATTGTCTGCTGTTTACACTTACATTAAGAGGGAGGTCTTTTTTATGTGGACTCGAGAGGAACTGAAAACCCGCGGAAAAGCCGCATTTTTACGCAATTACTGGATCTGTGTGGTAGCCGCCTTGATTCTGACTCTGCTGGTCGGAAGCGGTACTTCTAATTCTGGAAATTCCAACAATGACAGCAATCAGACTAACTCGGTCGGTATATCTGGATTTACGATTTCTTCCGATAACTTCAATGTGGAATCCTTTGCAGAAAAATTCACCCCGCTTGGACCGGTTAAATTTGTTTTTACTGTCTTCAGCGGCATTGTACTTCTTGTCATTGGTCTTGCCTTTATTCTGATCCGTATTTTTGTTCTTGCACCATTTGAGGTAGGAGGCTCGAGGTTTTTCATTGAAAACTCGATGGAAAAAGCGGGACTTGGCAACATACTGTTCGGATTCCAGAACGGCTACTATGGAAAAACTGTGTGGACTCTGTTTTTAAAAAATCTTTATATATTCCTCTGGTCGCTGCTTCTTCTGATTCCTGGAATTGTGAAAGCTTATGAATACCGCATGGTTCCTTATCTTCTCGCCGACTACCCGGAACTTTCGACCGAAGAAGCATTCCGCATCAGCCGTGAAATGATGAACGGTGAAAAGATGAATACATTTATTCTTGATCTCTCCTTTATCGGATGGTATATTCTTTCCGGAATCACCTGCAATCTTGTCGGTATTTTCTATCTGTATCCGTACAAATATGCAACCGATGCCGAACTGTTCCTGGTTCTGAAACAGAATTACTTCTCCAGCCGGAGTTATGGCAATACGTATCAGGCTTACTAAACCGCACAAAAAATCAGGTGCTTCTCTTTTTCGGGAAGCACCTGATTTTTTATGTATTTCTTTTTAAATATCTCTTAGATATAATCTTTCATTTCAAAATACCGCATCAGAATATCGGCACAGTTCTCGATGCCAAGATCCGAGGTATTCAGGATCATATGGTAGTTATTGACATCGCCCCATGTCTTTCCGGTATTTTTATAATAATACTCGGCACGCTGCTTGTCTGTCTCTTCCAGCATCACCTCAGCCGCCTCTCTTGTCAGGGAAAACAGCTTCATGATACGTTTGATCCGGTCCTCTTTGTCCGCGCAGACATAAATATTGATGACGTTGCTTTTATCTTTCAGAAACTCCGAAGCACACCGTCCAATGATAATACACGGCTGTTTCGCCAGCTCGCGGATCGCATCCGCCTCAGATTCAAAGGCATTTTCACGCATGCCGTGCTCTACATCGTCCTTATCATATACCGGGATATGCAGTCTCTCGGAAAGTTCTTTCGCAATAATACTCGCCCCAGTACCAAACCGGCGGCTCATCGTAATAACTAAGTTCATTTGCCACTTCCTCCTTCGCACTTCTCATAACGCAAACAAACGCCTTATGACAAATCAAAAAATTTTTCTTTCGCTGTCTTTTATTATAACAAACCCCCACCGAAAACTCAAGGTTTTTCGACAGGGGCATGGATCACTCAGGCGATGGTGATTTCTTCTATTTTCTTTTTTGCGAAATGATTGAATGCCGCGATGACTCTTCCTGTGCAGACCATGGCTATAACAGTGCCGATTCCGATTCCTACCGGGCGGCCGGCATCGATGAGGCCGATCGCAAGGGAAATGACGATGGCGGAGAAATCAAAAAGATTTTTTCCGAAACCCATGTTCTTTCCGCAGCGCTCGCCGAGAACTCTTGCCAGGCCGTCGGCCGGGTTTGGGACGATGTTGACGTCTACGGTCACAGCGGCGCCGATTCCCGTAAGAATGATGGCAAGGACAAGAACGAGAAGCCGCATTCCCATCTGGTCAGGTGCCGGGAAAATCCGGTCGAAGATGGTGATAAAGGCGCTCGTCAGGTAACTTGCGGCAACCTGCAGAAGCTGGAACGGCGGGAATTTTCCTTTCAGCAGTACGATCTGTAATACGATGAAGATCAAATACGCCACGAAGACGGCGGTTCCTGTTTCATAGCCGAAGATCTGTGCCACGGCGTACGGCATGGAGATGATGGGCGATACGCCGAGGTTCGTCTTCGTATTCAGTGTGATACCGAGTGCCAGCACCATAATTCCAATCAGATAAAGCGCAATGCGCAGAATCCATTTCTTTTGTTTTTCCTGCATAATTTTCCCTCTTTTCTTTCTGTAACAACGCTTCTATCTTAACACACATCAGGGAAAATGTGCAGTAAGTCTATCGGATGCAGGATTACTCCTCCTCCAGCACACAGCCTTCTGGTGCATAAGTTTCAAAAAGCCAGTCCTCAAGCGCATTCAGATTATCATCGGAATGCTCGACCTCACGCGCATAGCGCCAGGAAAGCTCCTCGATGTCGTGCATGGAAAGCGTTTTTCCATTTTCCAGCCACCGTGCAACCAGGATTTCCTGAATCCAACGGACAGAGAACAGCGCGAGTTCCATTTTGGAACAGACCATATCGTCATAGACGGCGCCGCAGAAATAGGTGTAGACGAAAAACATCAAAAGCTGCTCACCGATGTTTTCCCACTCTGCACGGCGTTCACCTGCAGCGCCCCAGGTGCGATGGAATTCTTCACAGATGGCCTGATAAGCGGTTTCTCCGTTCTGATACAGCGCTTTTTCTGTGCCGTCAAGCACAGTATCCCATTCCGGACGAAGACGCTCGAGACCGCGGAGAACGGCAAGTTCCTTCACCTGGCGGTCATATGCATGAAAGGATGCAGCATCCACACCTTTTTCCGCAAGGCTCTCCGCCACGCACTCGCTTAAGGTTCCCTCTTCCAGATGCTTTTCATACTTCCGAAGCAGGTCATCGATATCATACTCCCGCTGCTCCTCCATACAGATCTGATACTGTTCTGCGAGCTGCTCTGCCGCCGTCATGCGCTCCTGCAGCGGCAGTTCGCGGTTCTGCAGAATCCGGAACAAAACATCTCTCGTGTCTTCCAGCTGGGAGAACATCATGAAGTCAAACTCTTCAAAATCATCCTCCTCGTCGGTCTCCTCCTCCAGAAAACGCACCGGCTCTTTGCAGGACAGGATAATCCGTGCAGCTTCCGGGCAGGAAAGGGACAGGGATAATTCACGCAGACCCTCGTACTCCTCCGTATGGCGCGGGTAAAGGCGGCAGGTGTCACATAAGGAATCCGGCCCCAGTTCCTTGTAAAGATCGCAGAGATTTTCATCATTCAGAAAGGCACAGCGGCGGTTGTTCTGGTAAAAACACTCTTCCTCCCAGTCGATCGAATTGCGCAGGCGCTTTCCAAACTCACTCTTCTCATTTCCATACCGCTCCAGGGAATCCTCGTCGATCACGATCTGCCAGCCGGCACAGCACGTATCCGGGCAGTCTCCGGCGGTGCATACAAACTGGTCGTAAAAATGTGGTTTTAAATATCTCATGCTTTTTTGTTTCCTTCTTTATATTTCTGTACGATCCACGCACCAGCCTCGCCGACCGGCATGCCGCTTTTTTCTGCAATTACTGCGGCACTCTCGTACTCTGGGTAAATTTTTTCGATCTCGCCGTGGCGGCAGATCTTGACTGTCACATGGCCGTACTCGGTTGCGATTGTCGCAAACTCGCGTTTCATCACGGTGCGCTCCATCCGGCAGCGGCGGATGCCGATTGTGGTGGTCTCGGCGAATATGATATTTTCCAACGTCTCCCGCGTTTTATCATCACAGATTACATCCAGCTGGTAAGCCGGGCGGTTTTTCTTCATATAGACCGGGATGTAATGGACATCTCTTGCGCCTGATCGCAGCAGTTTTCCCATGCAGTAGCCGAGCGCCTCGCCGGTGCAGTCATCAATGTTGCACTCCAGCTTCCAGATCGTATCTTTCTCGTCGTTTTCTTCTGTTTCGAGCATCATTGCACGCAGCAGTGACGGGCGCTCATACGTCCGTTTTCCGGCGCCAAGACCTGTTCTGGTACATTTGAAGGATGCCGGCAGTGTCTCTTTGGTACGGATTGCCGCAACAATGGCTGCTCCGGTCGGTGTGACCAGTTCACCCTGGATTCCGGTCGGAACGAGGGTCAGGCCATGTGCCTGTACGATATTTAAAACAGCCGGTACCGGAACCGGGATCATGCCGTGCTGGCATCTGACAAAGCCGCTTCCCTCGCTGAGACCCGTCACGATGACTTCATCCGGCGCCAGGTTATCCAGGCAGACAGCGGCAGCCACAATATCAACGATGGAATCGACAGCTCCCACCTCATGGAAATGCACCTGATCAAGCGGAACGCCATGGGCTTTTGCTTCCGCTTCGGCAAGAATCTGGAAAATCCGCTCCGCCAGCGCTCTTGCTCCCGGTGTCAGACCGCCGCTGCGGATAATCGCAAGAATCTCCGGCAGCCCGCGGTGCTCATGATGGTGATGATGCTCCCCTGTGTGATCGTGGTCATGGCTGTGCGCATGCTCGTGGTCATGATGATGCTCGTGATCATGTGGATGGTCATGCACTTCCGCCCCATCCCCGTGCAGATACGCCATATCGTGATCATGGTTCTCATGCTCTGCATCCAGAATCACATTGAAATCGCAGGCATCCAGCCCCGACTTTTTCACTCTTGTAATCGCAATTTCGTATCCCGGCAGTTTCAGGCTTTCCAGTGATTTCTCCAGTACTTCCCGGTCTGCTCCCAGGTCGAGCAGCGCTGCAACGGTCATATCTCCGCTGATTCCGCTCCCGCACTCCAGATATAAACTTTTACTCATCTTGATGTACTCCCATTCTGTTAATCTGTGTTGCAATATATCCGGCTCCATAGCCGTTGTCGATATTCACGACGGCAATTCCGTTCGCGCAGGAATTGATCATCGTAAGCAGCGCCGAAAGACCGTTCATGCTGGCCCCGTAGCCAACGGATGTCGGAACAGCAATCACCGGCTTGTCCACCAAGCCGCCGAGCACGCTCGCCAGCGCCCCCTCCATTCCGGCAACGGCTACAACGCAGTTGGCGCTCTGAATCGTATCGAGACGCGACAGCAGGCGGTGGATACCGCTCACACCGACATCGTAGATACGCTCAACGTTTGCACCGAAGTATTCTGCGGTCTGCGCCGCCTCCTCGGCAACGGAAATATCCGCAGTTCCAGCCGTACAGACCGCAATTTTTCCGATCCGCTTCTTGTCTTTCTTTTCTATTTTTAAAATATGCGACAGCGGATCATACACCACTTCCGGAAACTTTTCGCGGATCAGCTCATACTGATGCTCACTGGCTCTCGTTCCGAAGACCTCCCCATCCTGCTCGTACAGACGCGTAAAAATCTTCAGCAGATGTTCATCCGCCTTCCGCGCACAGAAAATGACCTCCGCAAATCCGCTCCGGATTTCACGGTGCGTATCCAGCTTAGCATATCCCATCTCCTCGAACGGCTCTTTTTTGAAATATTTCTCTGCCTCCTCGATCGAGATTTCGTTGTTTTTTACTTTTTCTAATACCTCTCTTGCCTCCAAAGCATTCACCTCGTTTTCGTTTTTTCCTTTTTTTCACACCCAAATACGATACAACATAAAAAGAAAGCCGAAACCTCTGCTTTGTCAGAACCTTCTCTTTTCTGACACCGCAAATCTCCAGCTTTCTTTATTTTAAACTATGAAGTGCACTTTAAGTCAAGCAGATTCTATACACAAGTATACCCTGCTTTCTGCGTTCCCGCAATGTTTTCTTTTCGCAGTGTGAGTCATCGTATAGAAATAAGAATCCCCGCCGATGCCGCCTCAAATGCCGCACCGCCGGGGATTCTGTAAGTTTAACTGTATTCCGCTGCTTTATTTCTCTGCTTCTCTTTTCTTATCCAGTTTTACATTGCGGAAGTACAGCACCATATCTACGGTGATCTCTGCAATGTTCAGGAAATAGAAAGCCCATGCAAGGAAAAAGATCCAGTCTTTGTCCGGATTGTTCATATAGCTGATAAATTTGTTAGCAATACCGAAAATATATCCGATCCAGATGAACACCTCAAAGTAAAGGCTCTTTCCTTTTGCTGTTCTTGAAGTCCAGGATTTATAAATGGACAGCGGCCAGGACAGGCCAAAGCACAGGATCATCAGTGCTTCCAGTAAGTGGCTTATCATTTCTACAGTCATGTTTTTCTTCCTCTTTCATTTCTTTTTCTGCCGAAAGTCGCTTGCAAGTGTTAATGCCCTGATGTCTTTTCAGCTTGAGACCTGTCTGAAATAATCAGACGGGTCTATGGTCTCTCTTGTATTTCGTCGTTACAAATGTAACCTTTAGTCTTCTTTATGCGCTTCTAAGTATTCTTTTCTTCCCATCTCATACAGATTATTTCCGTCGCAGTCGATGATAACAAAAAGCGGCATGTCTTCTACTTCCAGACGGCGAAGTGCTTCTGCGCCAAGATCTTCGTATGCGATCAGCTCTGCTTTTTTGATGCATTTTGCAAGCAGTGCGCCGGCTCCGCCGATGGCTCCGAAGTATACGCCATGATATTTCTTCATGGCTTCTACAACTTCCGGAAGACGTGCGCCTTTACCGATCATTCCTCTTGCGCCTACGGACATCATGGTCGGAGCATACGCATCCATACGGCCGCTGGTGGTAGGACCTGCAGATCCGATGACCTGGCCTGGTTTTGCAGGGGTCGGTCCTACGTAGTAAATCGTAGCGTCTGTCGGATCAAACGGGATTTTTTCTCCTCTTGCGAGCGCTTCACACATTCTCTTATGTCCGGCGTCACGGGAAGTATAGATAGTTCCGGTCAGATATACGGTATCTCCGGCATGCAGTGTTTTTGCCAGTTCTTCTGTTAAAGGCAGCTGAATATGTTTTTCCATGATCAGATCACCTCCGTTTTATGACGGGTAACATGGCAGTTGATGTTGACTGCACACGGCATTCCCGCAATATGAGTCGGCATTGTCTCGATATTGAGGCCGATGGCTGTGGTTTTTCCGCCAAAGCCCTGCGGTCCGATGCCGAGTTTGTTGACTTTCTCCAGCATTTCTTTTTCCAGATCTGCGTAGAACGGATCCGGGTTCTCGGAATTGATCGGGCGCATCAGTGCTTTTTTCGCAAGCAGTGCACATTTATCGAAGGTTCCGCCGATACCAACGCCGACTACCATAGGCGGGCATGGGTTCGGGCCTGCTGTCTCAACAACTTCCAGGATGAAATCCTTGATTCCCTGAAGACCTGCGGACGGTTTGAACATACGGATCATACTCATATTTTCGCTTCCGAAGCCTTTCGGGCCTACGGTTACTTTGATCTGATCGCCAGGAACGATCTCGGTGTAGAGCATAGCCGGTGTATTGTCGCCGGTGTTTCCTCTTCTGACCGGATCTTTGACAACGGATTTTCTTAAGTATCCTTTGTCATATCCTCTTCTGACACCTTCGTTGACTGCCTCTGCAAGATCTCCTCCTGCGATGTGCACATCCTGTCCGATTTCCAGGAAAACACATGCCATTCCGGTATCCTGGCAGATCGGCACGTTCTGTGCGTCTGCGATCTCATAATTTTCTACGATTTTGTCCAGAACACCTTTTGCAATCTCGCCATCCTCGCAGGCACGGCAGCCTGTGATGGCACATTTTACGTCTTCCGGAAGATGGTAGTTTGCTTCGATACAAAGTTTCTCTACCACATCCGTAATGGTACTAGCCTGAATTTCACGCATGGGATTCTCCACCTTTCTTTCCTTGCTATTTTATCATACCGATCATCCAATGGATTTTCAGCACGGAAAGCGTGTCCAGGGACAGTATTTCTGCCCCGGGCCACGCTTTTTCGCGGTTACTGCATTTTACAGGTGTCTCTTTCCTGCATAATCCGGCAGAAGCTGCGGAGATACCATACCGGTGTCAATGCCTGCCTCTTTTAAGGTCTCAGCATATTTCTCCACATGATCCAGATTCATCTTTCCAAGTGTTACGTCTTTTGCTTTTGCTGCTGCAGCTTTTCCTGCATCACGGCCAAATACGATAACATCCAGCAGAGAGTTACCCATCAGACGGTTTCTTCCGTGGATTCCTCCAACTGCCTCACCTGCTACGAGCAGGTTGCTTACGGTGTTGGTAAAGCCTTCGCCGTTGATTTCCAGTCCACCGTTCTGATAATGCAGCGTCGGGTAAACCAGGATCGGCTCTTTTCTCATATCGATGCCATACTGCATGAACATACGGAACATAGCCGGGATTCTCTTCTCAATGGTGCCTTCTCCGTGGATCAGCTCGATCATTGGAGTATCCAGCCATACAGCCTTGCCCTGTGGAGTCTCAACGCCCTCGTTGCGGTCGTCGGAGCACTCGCGGATGATACTTGCTGCAGATACGTCACGGGTTTCCAGCGGATGCATGAATGCTTCGCCGTCTACGTTTACGAGCATTGCGCCCAGAGAACGTACTTTCTCGGTTACCAGAGCACCGAAGATCTGAGCCGGGTAAGCAGCTCCGGTCGGATGGTACTGAATGGTATCCTGATACAGAAGCGGAGCGCCTGCACGGTATCCAAGGATCAGACCGTCAGCGGTTGCACCGTAATGGTTGGAGGTTGGGAAGTTGTTGTAGTGAAGGCGTCCTGCACCACCGGTTGCAATGATAACTGTTTTTGCCTTTGCTACCTGGTACTCGCCAGTCTCCATGTTCTGGAGAACAGCACCTGCAACCTGTCCCTTATCGTCTTTGATCAGTTCTACTGCGGAAGAGAACTCGATTACCGGAATACCGCGGTTGATGACTTCATCACGCAGTGTTCTCATGATCTCTGCTCCAGAGTAGTCACGGCATGCATGCATACGTTTTCTGGAAGTTCCGCCGCCGTGCGTAGTTACCATACGGCCATTCTCATCTTTATCAAACATAACGCCCAGGTTTTCCAGCCAGGAGATTGCATCCGGAGCTTCCATAACCAGTTTGCGGAGCAGTTCCGGTCTTGCAGCAAAGTGTCCGCCGCCGAACGCATCCAGATAATGCTGTGCCGGGGAATCGTTTTCTTTGTCCGCTGCCTGGATTCCACCTTCTGCCATCATGGTGTTTGCATCACCAATTCTCAGTTTGGTGGTAATCATAACGTTTGCGCCAGCCTCGTGAGCCTCGATAGCTGCAGAAGAACCTGCTCCACCGGCACCGATAACCAGTACATCTACGTCATAATCTACTTTGTCAAGGTCGATGTCAACACCGAGGATACGGCTGTTGGACTCCAGCAGATAGCCGAGCTCTGTCGGAACTTTCTCACCTTTGTTCGGGCCGACTTTCAGGGTGATGAAGCCTTCCTCTTTATAGTCCGGATGATATGCTGCAAGAAGGGCATCTTTCTCATCCGCTGTCATTCTTCTTGGCTCTGTTGCCATTCTCTGGGCTCTGGTAGCTTCTACCTTTTTAATAGAGTCCTGCATATTGGCCAGTGTATACATTCGAAATTCCCTCCTTATTTCTCGATCTCACGGTTGTTGTAAAGTTCCTGCATTTCTTCGATCGGTTTCTGCATAACCTGCTCGATCAGATCATCGAATTTTCCTTCTTTGATCTCTGCTACACGGTTCTTTACATGTTCAGACTTCGGAGCAATGTATTTTCCGTTCAGACGTCTTGCCAGCTCTCCTACCATCGGATGGGAGATACCAGCCGGACAGCGGGATGCACAGATTCCGCAGCCGATGCAGTCGAAGGACTCTTCTGCACATTTCTTGAAGTCGCCTCTCTGTGCGTATGCAATATACTGCATAACGTTCAGGCTCTGCGGACATCCTTTGGTACATGCATTACATCCAACGCAGCTGTAGATTTCCGGATACAGATCCATCATGACTCTCTGCTCTGCGCTGATCTCTTCGATATCGTATGTTCTCTTGTCGATCGGATAGAACGGAAGGCTTGCGATATACATACCGTCTTCTACCTGTGTCTGACATGCCAGACAGGTTTTCAGCTCATTCTTTCCTTTGATTCTGTAGATGGTCGCACATGCACCGCAGAATCCGTGACGGCATCCGCATCCGCGTTTTAACTGATATCCGGCATACTCCATAGCGGTCATAATGGTCAGATCGCCAGGTACGGAATACTTCTTGCCGTAAACGTAAATATTTACCATTTCCTGCATTTTCTTCAACCTCCGTTTAATATTCGTTCGGTAATTCGTCAATCTCGTCGCAGCGGAAAACCGGGCCGTCTTTGCAGACATATTTATCTCCGATGTTGCAGCGGCCGCATTTTCCGATACCGCATTTCATACGAAGCTCCAAAGTAGTGTAAACCTGTGTTTTCTCATAGCCCAGCTCCTGAAGTCCCTGAAGGACAAATTTGATCATGATCGGCGGTCCGCAGATCAGAGCTGTTTTGTCAACGGACATGTTCAGTTCTTTCACATAATTCGGAACGAATCCTACATGGCCGTCCCAGCCTTCCTGTTCACGGTCAATCGTCAGATGCACGTTGACATCTTTTGCTTTCGCCCATACTTCCTGGATCTCTTTTAACTGTACCAGATCGTCTTTGGAACGGGAACCGTAAACGATATCTACGGTACCGTAGTTATCACGATTGTCCAGTACGTAATTAATAACAGAACGCAGTGGAGCAAGTCCGATACCTCCGGCGATGAACAGCAGATCCTGTCCTTTTAATACGGTTTCTACCGGGAAATGATTTCCATACGGTCCACGAACCAGGATTTCATCTCCTACGGACATGTTGTGAAGATAATTCGTTAAAGTACCGCACTCCTTGATGGAGAACTCCTGGTACTCTTTGTTTGTCGGGGAAGAGGTAATGGAAAACAGTGCCTCTCCGACACCCGGTACACAGAGCATTGCGCACTGGCCAGGCATATGTTCAAACAGCTTGGTGCCGTCCGGACGAACGATACGGAATGTTTTTACGTCCGGTGTTTCGCGGCGGATATCTGTGATGATACCGACCTGCGGCAGCAAAGCGTTTTTCTTTTCTTCGCTTCCACAACTACAATTGCACATTTACTTGGTACCTCCCATGCGTTTGATTACTTTGACAATGTTCAGCGACTGCGGGCATTTCTCTACGCAGCGTCCACATCCGACGCAGGAATACATTCCGTCGTTGTTGTCCGGGAAGTATACCAGTTTGTGCATGAAACGCTGACGGAAACGCTGCAGCTGTGTGGTACGGTTGTTTCCTGCTGCCATCATGGTGAAATCAGAGTACATGCAGGAATCCCAGCAGCGGTAACGCTGTACACCGTTTCCGGTGTTAAAGTCTTTGATATCGTAGCACTGGCAGGTCGGGCAGGAGAACGTACAGGTTCCGCAGCCTAAGCAGGCATCGGAAAGTTCTTTCCACTTCGGATCGTCAAAACGTTCTTTTGTCTTGCCAACGCCCCATCCCTCGAGGGAAAGGTTGCTGTTTGGCATCTTGTCGATCAGAGTACGGATTGCTTCTTTCTCAGCCTCTACTTCTTTGGTAAGATCCTGCTCGGTCAGGTAAGCTTTTACAAGCTCGGTCAGTTTCTGGCCTTTTTCGGTTTTTGCTTCCCATGCATAACCGTCAGCTACCTGCCACATAGCAACATCTGCTGCCGGTTCTGCAGCATCGATGCCGAAGGTTTTACAGAAGCAGCTGTCTTCCGGCTCATGACAAGCCAGGGAAACAACGATGCCGTGCTCTCTTCTTGCTGCATAGTAAACGTCTGCAGGCTCGCTTAAGAAAACGCGGTCCAGAACATCGAACGCTCTGACATCGCACGGACGAACGCCGAAGATAGCAAACGGTGCGTCTTTTAATGCAGCCGGTTCAATGCTGGTTTTATTTGCCTTCTGATAGCAGGAGTAAAGAATTTCACTCTGCGGGAAAAAGGCATCTTTCGGGGATTTTACGGTTTTTAAGGTATCGAGATCCACGTCTGCGTCCTCGGTCCAGAAACCGAAATTGGTAATTCCATTGTTTTGTACCGGAAGGAAAAGATCCATCTCCTTTGCAACAGCGGCAAGGAGCTCCGGCATTTTTTCTCTGCTAATCTGATACATCCCTTAACCCCTTTCCTTAACGATACTTGGCTCTACATCTTCCTGTGTGAAGTTGGTGAGCGGTGCACGGCTGTCGGTATCGGCGCCTGCCTGATACTCTCCGTAGAACTCGTCGATATCTTTGATGAATTTACGGTTCAGCAGGTGCAGCGGAATGTGCTGCGGACATACACGGGAACACTCGCCACAGTCGGTGCAGCGTCCGGCAACGTGGAATGCACGGATAATGTGGAACATCTGCTCTTCAAATGTAGTCGTATTTGCTTTCTGTGCGGTATCGTAACGGTCATTATCGAAGACACATTTGATACAGCTGCAGGCCGGACATACGTTACGGCATGCATTACAGCGGATACAGCGGGACAGTTCGTTCTGCCAGAATGCGAAACGCTCTTCCGGAGCCATTGCCTCGAGCTTCTCAACCAGTTCAAAACGGCCTTCTTTTGCCGGTTTCTCTTCGTCGCAGTTCTCTGCCAGCTCGTCGTAGGCAACGTGTTTTCCGCCCTTGCAGGCTTTGCATCTTTCCAGGATAACATCCTCTCTTGCGAGCTCTTTGTCGCCGTAAACAGTTGCCACTTTGATGGTATCGCCGTCTTCTGTTACAGCGGTAATACCCTTGCATCCTGCTTCACGGATCTTTTCGATATCGAGTTTTCCATCGCAGCCGATGCCGACGATATAGGTTTTCTCGCGATCCACACGATGCTCTTTGATTAACTGATTAAAGCTGTAAGTATCACACGGTTTTAAGAAAACGAGTGTTTTTCCTTCTTCTTTCGATGCTTTAATCATGTATTTGCTAAGGTTTGCGCCGCAGAATCCGTCGTAGGTAAACTCGGAAAGGCTCTCGGCAGTCTCGAAGAATGCAGGCTCTGCACTGAAATCAGTGTCACCTTTTCTCCAGCCAAGAACACGGACTACGGTACCGTCAGACAGAAGCTCTTTTGCGCGGGATACTAATTTTTCTTGCATCGTAAATCCTCCAATCTGACATTCTTACCAAGGCTTGTAACCTGCTCGATGAACTCGTTCATGGTCTGGGAGAATTTCACACCTTCTGCGGCGGATACCCATTCCACACGGGTACGTCCGTTCTCAACGCCCATGTAATCCAGCATGGAGAACAGCAGGGTCATACGTCTTCTTGCATAATAGTTTCCTGTGCTGTAATGGCAGTCTCCCGGATGGCATCCGCAGAGGATGACTCCGTCAGCGCCCTTCTGGAATGCTCTTAAGATGAAGAGCGGATTGACACGGCAGGAACATGGAACACGGATGATCTTTACGTCTGCCGGATAGGAAAGACGGCTGGAACCTGCCAGGTCTGCTCCTGCGTAGGAGCACCAGTTGCAGCAGAATGCCACGATGACTGGCTTAAATTCTTTGTTTTCGTTGTTATCTATCGGCATATTGCATCTACCTCCGCGAGAATTTGTCTATTGGAGAATCCTTTCAGGTCCATAGCGCCGGACGGACATGCAACGGTACATGCACCGCATCCATGGCAAAGTGCGCCGTTAACGACTGCCACATGTCTGGTTTCACGGATTCCATGGTCGTTGACCTGACGGTCTTCGTAGGAAATTGCGCCGTATGGGCAGACTTTTTCACAGGATGCACATCCATTACAGAACAGCGGATTGGATTCTGCTGTACACGGGTTGGTGGTCAGTTTGTCTTTTGCCAGCAGTCCGACTACTTTGACAGCAGCAGCTCCTGCCTGTGCAACGGTCTCCGGGATATCTTTCGGTCCCTGGCATACGCCGGAGAGGAAGACACCTGCGGTCGGGGACTCTACCGGACGCAGCTTTGCGTGTGCCTCAGTAAAGAAATCGTTGGTATCCATACTTGCGGTCAGCATGGTAGCCAGTTTTCTTGCATCTTTGCTCGGCTCGATGGCAGTTGCAAGGACAACAAGGTCTGCTTCCATTTTGATCTGACGGTTGTCAAGCAGGTCGGAACCCTGTACCAGAAGACGTCCGTTCGGAGCCTCGGATACTTTTCCTACCTGGCCTTTGATGTAGTCTACATCAAACTCTTCTACCGCACGGCGATAGAACTCATCGAAGTTTTTACCCGGGGTACGAACATCAATGTAGAAGACATGTACATTGACATCCGGATAATGGTCACGCACCAGCATAGCCTGTTTTGCGGTGTACATACAGCAGATCTTGGAGCAGTAGCTCTTTCCTCTGCAAGTCACGTCACGAGAACCGACACACTGGATAAATACGATATCCTTCGGATGCTCGCCGTTGGAAAGACGTACTACTTTACCGCCTGTCGGGCCGGCAGCATTCATCAGACGCTCCATCTCAAGGGAGGTAATTACGTCTTTGCTCTGGTTGTAATAATATTCGTCAAACTTGTCCAGACTGATGGTATCGAAACCAGTTGCCACAACGATTGCGCCGTACTCTCTGGTGATTACTTCATCTTTCTGGTCGTAGTTTACTGCACCTGCTGCACAGACTTTGGAGCAGATACCGCATTTTCCGGTTTTGAAGTGGATACAGTTTGCAGTATCAATAACCGGTACGTTCGGAACTGCCTGTGCGAACGGTGTGTAGATTGCAGTACGGTTGGACAGGCCTCTGTTGAACTCGCTCAGGTTCTTCTTGGAAGGACATTTCTCCTGACAGAGTCCGCATCCGGTACATTTGTCCATATCTACGTATCTTGCTTTCTTACGGATGTCTACTTTGAAATCACCGACGAATCCGCCAACGCTCTCTACCTCACTGTAGGTATAGATGTTGATCTTCTCATGCGCGTTTACCTCTCCCATACGAGGAGTCAGGATACAGGAAGAACAGTCGAGGGTCGGGAATGTCTTGTCAAGCTGTGACATTCTTCCGCCGATACTCGGGGTCTTCTCTACGATATCTACTTCATAGCCTGCATCTGCGATATCCAGTGCAGTCTGAATACCTGCGATACCGCCTCCGATCACCAGCGCACGTTTTACAACGCGGCTCTCGCCCGGGGTAAGCGGGGTATCCAGCATAACTTTAGCAACGGCTGCACGGGCCAGAATTACGGCCTTCTCGGTAGCCTCTTCCATGTCTTTATGAATCCAGGAACACTGCTCACGAATGTTTGCAATCTCCAGCTGATACGGGTTCAGGCCCGCTTTTTCTGCTGCTTTGCGGAACGTTCCTTCATGCATACGCGGAGAGCAGGAACAGATGACAACGCCGGTCAGATGCTCGTTCTGAATGGCATCGATCACTTTCTGCTGACCCGTTTCGGAACACATATACTGATAATCCTCTGCATGAACAACACCCGGCTCTTTGCTGATGACGTCAACAACTTTTTTGACATCAACCGTAGCCGCAATATTTGTACCGCAGTGGCAGACAAATACTCCTATTCTTTGCACTTTTCTCTCACCTTTCTGTGGATGGGTTGTTTTTTACTTTCTATATTTACGGAATGCACTCATCAGAAGCTGCTGCGGAGTCTCATCATCCAGAAGAGCCGGAATTTCATCCGGAGAAAGATAATTCTCTCCTCTCTGACGGATCACGGAAAGACGAACTGCCTCGATCAGTTTGGCAGGTTTTACGTCTCTTGGACAGCGCTCTACACATGCGAAGCAGGAGAGGCATTTCCAGATGGACTTGGAGTTCATCAGTGCTTCCACATCGCCGTTCTGTACGTAAGATACAAACTGATGCGGACGGATGTCCATTTCGTTATAAGCAGGACAGGATGCGGAACATTTACCGCATTTCATACATTTTCTGGTATCCACACCGGCGATGGCACGGATTTCATCGGATGTTGCAATTTTCATGCCTGCACCTCCTCTTTGATGCCGAGTGCTTCTGCAAGAAGCTCGGTAAAGTAGGTAACCGGAAGACCTTCTTTTGTTCCGTTATTGCGCAGGTTGTACATGCAAAGCGGACATGCAGTGATCAGTTCTTCTGCTCCTTTGTAGGATGCGGATGCCATGATCTGGTCTACCATGTTGGATGCCATTTTCTTTTCTTTGAGGGATATGTAGCCGCCGCAGCACTCATTTCTCATCGGATATACGACCGGTGTTGCGCCAAGGGCCTTGATAAAGTCTTCAATGATTGTCGGATTTTCCGGATCGTCAAACTGCATTGTGGTGCTCGGACGAAGCAGCATACAGCCGTAATATGCGCCGATTTTTCTTCCTTTTAATGGGTTTACCACTTTCTCTTTGATCTTGTCAAATCCAACGACGTCACGCAGCACTTCCAGATAATGAAGTACTTTCGTTTCGCCAAGATATGGCTCGGAAAGAGCCATGTAGTTGTTTACTTTTGTCTGAATGTCTTCTACATTCGCCATGTCATCGTTTACGCGTTTGATCACGTGATGACAGGCGGAACAGACTGTGATCAGATCCTGTCCTTTTTCTTTGGCGTCTGCTAAGGCGCGAACCGAAGAAAGTTTGGTAGCGATTTCATCGGATGCCTGTGGATACACAGCTCCGCAGCACTGCCAGTTTTCAATTTCTTCCAGTTCAAATCCCAGAACTTTTGCGCATTCTCTGGCATAGTGATCCAGATCTTTTGCTTTGTTCTTCAGCGTACAGCCCGGAAAATAACTGTAGGTCATGGAATTGCTCCTTTCTTGTTACTCCTATTGGTTTCCATTTTGCCTGCGGTATCTTCTGTCCGGCACCGGAAAAGTTTCCGGTACTCTTTTTATGTACACCCGGCGGAAAATTTCTTCAGGCGCACGTTAAGGCAGTGGGAGATACCGCTCTTTCGCACTTTCTGCCACTGCCATAAATTTTATGTTTTGAGCTTATTGCCCGCTCTTAGTGCTCGATCTGTGCGATAACTGCTTTTAATGCGTCGGCACTTGCTTTGAGTTTTTCTACTTCCTCTTTTGTCATACGCATCGGAATCTTGCCCTGTACGCCTTTCGGTCCAACGAGGGTCAGTGTGCTTAAGCATACATCCTCGATGCCGTACTCACCGTGCATCATGGAAGATACGGTTGCTACAGAATCGGAAGAAGAAAGAATGGTTGCTACCAGTTTGCATACTGCAACAGATACTGCATAGAAAGTAGCTCCTTTGTTTGCAATAACCTGTCCGCCGGAAGTTCTTACGTACTCCAGCATAGCATCTTTGTCGATCTTGGTTACGTTCCTGCCCATTTTTTCTACGGTCTCGTAGTACTCGTCCAGACTGACACCGGAAACGTAAGCGCCGCTCCACGGAATGAAGGAAGTATCGCCGTGCTCACCGAATACGTAAGCGTGGATGTTTTTCTGGGCAATGTTGAGGTGTTCAGACAGTCCGCAGCGAAGTCTCGCGGAATCCAGCATGGTACCAGAACCAAGGATCTGGTTTTCCGGAAGTCCGGAGATCTTTGTAAACACGTAGGTCATGATATCAACCGGGTTGCTTACAATGATGTAGATGGCATTCGGAGCCGCTTTTACGATTTCCGGTGTGATGGATTTTAAGATGTTTACGTTGGTCTGGGTCAGCTCAATACGGGTCTGGCCAGGCTTTCTTGCAATACCGGAAGTAATAATTACGATATCAGAGTCCTTGGCATCCTCATACTCACCTGCGATGATGGAGACCGGATCGCGGAAGCAGGTACCCTGCGCGATATCCATAACCTCTCCCTCTACTTTTTTCTTGTTAATATCGATGAGAACAATCTCAGACGCGATGTCTTCGTTCGACAGTGTATAGGCGATCGTAGATCCAACGCTTCCAGCTCCAATGATGGTAATCTTGCTGCTCATAAATACTCCTTTCTAAAATACCCCTAGTTGGTTTTTGTGATTGATAAATTTTTCACTTTCCTTATCATAGCACTATGACAAGAATTTAACAAGTGTTTTTTTCGAGCATTTTCGTGAAATCTTTTTTCTCACTGAGCCCGTACGCTTCCAGAAGGGGTGTTCTGGATATATTTCAATACAATTATACCATTTTTTGTTCTTTTTCACAAGAATTCTTTCCAAAAACTTACAGCTTTGTCCTTCATCCCGCAGAATTCGTCTTTTTCCGCATGGTTCCCGGGTTTTTGCTTTCTGTGTTTAGTTTCACACGTCTAACTTTCGTTCGTTATATTTTTAACAACTTTTCGTCATACGGGCTAGTTTCTGTCCTTCTTTTCTACATTTTGTAGGATGTATCCGCCAAATTTCCTGTCTGATTTTCATTTCTGCTGCCGCCAGACGCAAAAAAGACACGGATTTTTCTGTTCCGTGTCTTTTTTGCTCTGTTTTTTTCTGTTTTTGCTTCTATTCTTCTGTTTCACGAGCCGTTGCCGCTTCGGCAAATGCATTTCCATATTCGGCAAGCGCCTCTTTTGCATAGACGGCATCTGACCGGTACGGCACATTTCCGTTTCCGACGTGCATCGTCACGTCCGCGCCTTTTCCAAGGATCAGAACAACCTCTCCCGGTACGGCGCCAAGAATCGCCTCCCGGATTGCTTCTCCGCGGTCCATGCGGATCTGGAAGGATGCACCTTCCTTTGCTATGTACCCGCCGATCTCCTCACAGATCGCCTGCGGATCTTCGTTTCCCGGATCATCCGGTACGAGGAAAATCCGGTCCGCCCGTTTTCCGGAAATCTCACCCATATCTTTTCTGCGGTTGAATGCTTTTCCGCCCGGGGTTCCGAACACAACGCTTACGCGGCTTCCCGGGTATTCGAGTGCTACGGTATCAAACATTTTTTCAAAACTCAGGCCATTGTGCGCGAAATCCACGATCGCCGTGACCTCGCCCGCGCTGCTCTCATACGTCTCCATCCTTCCCGGAACGGTGACGTCAAGGAGGCTTTCCTTGATCAGCGAAACCGGGATTCCCATCGACCAGGCAGCCGCAATGGCAGCTACGGCATTCTCCACATTGAAGGCTCCGTGCACCGGCAGGGTAAAATCTTCCGAGAAATCCGGTCCTGCCACATGGAAATAGAATTTTCCTCTGCCCGGCTTGATATCACTCACGCGGATTACAGCATTTTCTTTCGATCCAAACGTAACGACGCGCTCACATTTTGCCGCAGCTTTCAGGATTTCCCCGATATGGTCGCTGTCCAGGTTCACGCAGGCGCAGGTGCAGCGGTCGAAGATCTTTAATTTCGACTGGAAATAATCATCAAAATCCTTGTGCTCCGTCGGGCTGATGTGGTCCTTGGAGATGTTCAGGAAAATGGCGGTATCAAAATGCGTGTTTCCGACTCTCTCGTATTTGAGCGCCTGGGAGGATACTTCCATCACCATATGGGAAAGGCCTGCATCTACGGCATTGCGCATATGACGGCACAGCTCCAGGGATTCCGGCGTGGTGAGCGTTGATGCTTCTCTCGTCTTTCCGTCGTAATATTCAATCGAACTTAACAGTGCACATCCGTTTCCGCCCTGTTTTTTCAGGCAGGCATCGAGCATCGACTGCAGGTAGTAGGCTGTCGTTGTCTTTCCTTTTGTTCCGGTCAGCGCCGTGACATGCAGCGACTTTGCCGGATAATCGTAAAACGCCTCACCCAGCACAAACTGTGCTTTTCTGGCATCGTTGACGATGAGCGCCGGAATTTCTTTTCCCGCTTCGTATTTTTTTTCACTTACATAGGCAACAGCACCGCGGTTTACGGCGTCTTTTAAGTATGCCTCTTTGAATGCAGCTCCTTTGCAGAGAAACAGCGTTCCCTGATCCGCTCCGCCCGAAAAATACGTTACGAGGGTAACGGGTCTGTCCTCTCCTTCTTTTCCTTCCGGCTCTGCAAATTCCACCAGAAGGCCTTCCTGCTCCAGAAGTTTCTTATATTCTAATACCGACTGTTTCATAGGATATCTTCCTCTCTTCTATGGGATTCTTTTTCAGCTTTCCTAAAATCCAGGCTCCATTATACCAGAATTGAAACAGCTTGTCCATCTTGCGGCACGGCTTACATCATCTGCGCATTTTTCTCAAAAAGAGAACGAAGCGTTTTTGCGCAGTACAGGTACGCCGGAACGAGAAACAGATCGGCGAGAATCCATGCCACCGGGCTTGCGAAGCAGACTGCGGTGTAACCAAAATACGGAACCAGGAAAAAGGCTACCACCGAACGGCCGATCATCTCGCAGACGCCGGCAAGGATTGCAAATTTGCTGAAGCCCATGCCCTGCACGGTAAAGCGTACGACATTGACAAGGGTCAGCGGAATGTAAAATACCATGTTGATCAGCAGCATCTGACGCGCCTGGTCGAGGATGACCGTCTCAGATGCATCTACAAAGAGAAGCGAAATCTGGCGGGACCACAGAAACATGACTCCTAAAATGACCACGGAATACACGCTTCCAATAATGGAACTTGTCAAAATACCGGTGTTGACACGATCCATCTTCTTCGCACCGACGTTCTGTCCGGCATACGTCGCCATAGTGGAGCCGAGCGCGTCGAACGGACAGCAGCAGAACATGGAAATTTTACCGGCAGCCGTAACAGATGCAACCGCAGTGGAACCAAGGCCGTTGACAGCGGTCTGCAAAATAACACTTCCGATCGCGGTGATTGAATACTGCAGTCCCATCGGGATTCCCATATTGCACAGATTAAGCACATAATGCTTATGCAGCTTCCAGTCCTCTCTCGTAAAAGCAAGGATGGTGAATTTTTTCTTCATATAAAAGAGACACAGGAATCCAGAGACTCCCTGCGCGATAATCGTCGCCCACGCGGTTCCCGCTACTCCCATCGGGCGGACCAGCGCAAGATCTAGCACGATATTCAGTATTGAAGAGATACCGAGGAAAATCAGTGGGGAGCGGCTGTCGCCGAGGCTCCGCATGATTGCTGATGTCTGGTTATAGAGCACCATAAGCGGAATTCCGAGGAAAATAACAAAGATGTAAGCGTATGCACCGTCCAGAATATCGGACGGGGTTTTCATCAGAATCAGAATGTCGCGGCACCAGATGCAGACAAGAACGGTCATCACCACGGAAAGAATACCGGCCAGGACGGCTCCATTTCCTACATACCGGCACAGCGCTTTCCGGTCTCCTGCCCCGAACATCTGCGCAACCGGAATTGCAAATCCGCTACAGACTCCCATACAGAATCCCACGATCATGAAGTTGATCGAACCTGTACTGCCAACAGCCGCGAGCGCTTTCGCGCCTAAGAATTTTCCTACAATAATCGTATCGACCATGCTGTAAAACTGCTGGAACAGCATGCCGAGCAGCAGCGGCAGTGCAAACCCCAGAATCAGTTTTACCGGGCTGCCGTTTGTCAGATCTTTTACTGCACTTTTCTTTGTTGCCATGTGATGTCCTCCCTATTGTCGTATGTTTTTGCTTCCCCTTTTTGTCGAATCTCATGCCATTTTATATCTTGTTTTCTCAGAATGCAATCCCGTAATACTGCCGAATTAAGAGACGTTTTTTCATCACTTTTACGTGTTTTTGACATAGCGGCCGCCTGTGCAGGAATTCTGTTTTTTTGCGCACGCCAAAAGCGGCTGCGGCAGGTTCCCGTTCCGGAACGCTGTGCCGCAGCCGCTTTGCTGTTCTTTCTTATTTTGCAAATTCTTTCTTTTTCCACTGAAGCAGAATCATCACAGCCACCGATGCGGTCAGAAAATCAGAAACCGGCTGGGAGGCAATAACACCGGAAAAACCGGCAAGTTTTGAAGCGCAGAAAATTACAATGGCAAAAATCACGCCCTGACGTCCTGCTGAAAGAATCATTGCTCCTGCCCCGTTTCCGATCGCCTGGAAAATACAGGTCGATGCGAGTACGATACCAACAAACGGCATACCAATGAGCTGGACGCGGAGGATCTGCTGGGCCGCTGCAATGACATCCGCCTCTTTTAAGAACAGTCCCACGAGAAGCGGAGCCGCCGCACCGAGCACAACCGCCATTCCGGCACCGGTCAGCACTTCCAGGAGGAAGGCAAAGCGGATCGTCTCACTGAGACGTTTTTTATTTTTCGCTCCATAATTGTATCCGACCAGCGGCTGTCCGCCAAAAGCGAAGCCGACCATCACAAGAACAGAAATCATAATAATTTTCAAAGCAATTCCCATCGCTGCAACTTTGTCCGTTCCATACGGCTGCAAAAATCGGTTCGTCAGCGTCACGCCGATGCTCTGCATGAAGTTTGTGACGGATGCCGGAATGCCGATGGCAAGAACGGCGAGCACCTCTGCTCCGGTCATTTTCAGTTTTCGGAAATCGACGGAGAGATAGCGGCATTTCTTTATCATAAAGATAACATAGAAAATATCACCGCAGATGTTGCCGATCACCGTTGCAATCGCTGCTCCGGCTGCTCCCATGCCGAGCGTGTAAATAAAGATCGGGTCAAGAATGATGTTGACGACGGCTCCCAGCATTGTTCCGATCATCGAGGCTTTTGCGAAGCCCTCGGTCCGAAGAAGATTGTTCGGCGTCAGCTGCAGGATGATAAACGGTGCGCCGAGTGCAATCCACTGGTAATAGTCCCCCGCATACTGCCACGTCGTCTCATCACAGCCAAGCAGGCCAAGGATCGGCTGTTTGGCGGCAAGCAGGATGATGCTGACCGCAATGCCGACAGCAATCGCTGCGTAAAAGCAGAATACGCTGATCCGTCTTCCGTCCTCGTACTCTTTTTTACCGAAGAGGCGCGAAATGACGGAACTGCCGCCGACGCCGAAGATGTCACCGAGTGCAATCATCAGCGTGAAAATCGGTGTGCCGAGCGATACGCCGGCAATCAGTGCCGTGTTTCCGGTCCGCGCGATGAAAAAAGTATCTACCATATTATAGATCAGCGACACGACCATGCCGAGCACGACCGGAAGTGCGAGCGTCATATATGCTTTGGACACTTTTGTTTTCTCAAATAATTCGTTTTCCATTTTGAAAACTCCCCTTTCCTCTTTTTCGGTTACAGTTCACTGGTACCCAGCAAACTGTAACCTTTTTCATTCTGGTTTATCTTAGCAGACTTTCTTGCTTTTTCTTGTGTCATATGTCACAATAAAGAAAAAGTTTTCCAAAAAATTTTTCTGTGAAAGGATTTTCCTATGAAACGAATTTTTGATCCGGCTCTGCTGGACTTTTATCTTCAGAAACATGAGATCCCATCTCTTTTCGATACCCCGGATCTCGCATTTTCTCTGTATCAGTTTGAAAAGGGCGAACGGCTCGACACGCTGAATCCGGAGGAATACCTCTCGTTCCTCGTGGACGGTTCCATCGAGATCAGCGCCAACCGCGCCGACGGCACGAGCTACCCGATCGGCTATCTCGACGGCTTTACCTGCATCGGCGATATGGAATTCTGCGGAAAACGCGATGATACGCACCAGATCGAGGCACGCACCACCGCGCTTTGTATTGTTCTGCCGCTCGCTTCCACGAAAGAGCTTCTGCTGAACGACAACCGCTTTTTACGATATCTTTTAAACTCTGTCACCGAAAAGCTGATGCTTTATTCCAGCTCCCAGTCGAATTTTTCCACGCTCGAGGAATCCTTCCTCTCTTATCTCTCAGAGCGCTGTCCGGATCAGACGTTTTCCGGCGTGGAAAAGATGGCCATGCAGCTCCACTGCAGCCGCCGCCAGCTCCAGCGGGTTTTAAAGAAGCTGCTCGAAGAAGGACAGCTTGTGAAACTTTCGAAAGGTTCTTACCGCCTCAGCTGAAAACGCCATCGCTTCCTTATTTCCACGATTCCAGGATCGATGTTCCGATCGTTCCCTCCGGCATTTTTACGCCGAAGTTCTCTGCAACGGATGCGCCGATCACAGCGAAGGTGTCCTTCGTCTCCTGAAGGCCGCTCTCCTTCATAGACGGTGAGTACGCAAGGAGCGGCACCTGTTCTCTGGTGTGGTCCGTTCCGGTATAAGTCGGGTCGTTGCCGTGGTCTGCCGTGATCAGGAGCAGATCGTCGTCTTTTAACTGCTCCAGCAGCTTTCCAAGGTTCACATCGAATTTTTCAATCTCTTTTCCGTAGCCTTCCGGGTTTCTTCTGTGGCCCCAGAGTGCATCGAAATCGACGAGGTTGACAAAGCACAGTCCGGTAAACTCTTTTCCTGCCGTCTCAATCGTCTGCTCCATGCCGTGGACGCTGCTCTTGGATTTCAGACTCTCCGTGATGCCCTCGCCGCAGAAAATATCGTTGATTTTTCCGATACTGATGACATCATATCCTGCCTCCTGCATCGCGTTGAGCACGGTTTTTCCCGTCGGTTTGACAGCGTAGTCGTGACGGTTTGCGGTGCGGACGAACTCTCCTTTTTTCTTTCCGACGTACGGTCTTGCAATGACACGGCCGACTTTCCACTCGTCTTTCATGGTCAGCTCACGGGCAATCTCGCAGTAATGATACAGCGTCTCCAGTCCCATCGTCTCCTCGTTGCCGCAGATCTGCAGTACGGAATCCGCCGAGGTATAGACAATCAGTTCTCCGTTTTCGATCTCGCGCTCTGCCAGCTCATCGAGGATCTCCGTTCCGCTCGCCGCCTTATTGCCGATGATCTTTCTGCCGGTTCGTTTTTCCAGCTCGTCGATCAGTTCTTTCGGAAATCCGTGGTCGGTGAACGTAACGAACGGCTTTGTCGTGTAAATTCCCATCATCTCCCAGTGGCCGGTCATGGTGTCTTTTCCGTTGCTCGCCTCGTTCAGTCTTCTGGCGTAACCCTTTGCCTCATCCTCTGTCACACCGCAGAGATTTCCCATGCCGAGGCGGCGCAGGTTCGGGATTTCAAGGCCTCCCTGACTCTCCCAGATGTGGCCGAAGGTATTGACACCGACATCCCCAAACTTCTCCGAATCCGCCATCGCCCCGATTCCGAGAGAATCCAGGACGATCAGAAAAATACGGTTATATTTTCTCATACTCTTTACTCCTTTCTTTTTAACTCAGCTCAAACATTCCATGATAGAGCTGATAATATTTTCCTTTCTGTGCCAGAAGTGCGTCGTGGTCGCCGCGCTCTACGATATTTCCCTGCTCCAGCACCATGATCGCATTGGCGTTTCGCACGGTGCTTAAGCGGTGGGCGATGACAAATACGGTTCTGCCCTCCATGAGCTGGTCCATTCCTTTTTCGATCAGCGCCTCGGTTCTGGTGTCAACGGAAGATGTTGCCTCGTCAAGAATCAGCACCGGCGGATCGGCAACGGCGGCACGGGCAATCGCGAGAAGCTGGCGCTGGCCCTGGGAGAGGTTGGCTCCGTCGGAGGTCAGCATCGTGTCGTAGCCGTTCGGCAGACGGCGGATGAAGGAATCCGCATTCGCAATTTTGGCCGCATGTTCAATTTCTTCCTGCGTGGCATCGAGTTTTCCAAAACGGATGTTTTCTGCTACGGTTCCCGTGAACAGATGGGTATCCTGCAGAACGATACCGAGGGAGTGGCGCAGAGCGTCTTTTTCGATATCTTTTACGTCAATGCCGTCGTAGACAACCGCGCCGCCCTGGACGTCGTAGAAACGGTTGATCAGGTTCGTGATCGTCGTTTTTCCGGCTCCTGTGGAACCGACAAAAGCAATTTTCTGGCCTGGTTTGGCATACAGGCTGATGTTCTTTAAGATCAGACGGTCTGCCGTGTAGCCGAAATCCACGTTTTCAAAACGCACATCGCCCTTTAATTCCGTCATCGTTCCGTCCGGGCGCTTCCATGCCCAGCGGCCTGTTGTCTCTTCGCAGACGGCAAGTGCGCCGTTCTCTTCTTTTACGTTGACCAGTTCCACTTTTCCCTCATCGATTTCCGGCTCCAGGCTCATCACGTCGAAGACACGCTCCGCACCGGCGAGCGCTGAGAGAAGGAAGTTGCTCTGCTGGGTGAACTGGTTGATCGGAAGCGCCGCCTGGCGGACAAAGACAAGGTAGCTTGCCAGGCTTCCGATATCGGCTTTTCCGTGCAGGGCGAGAAGGCCGCCGAGCACTGCCACAATCGCATAATTGACATACGAAATGCTGACAACGACAGGAACCATCGTCGCCGCATACCCCTGCGCGCCGGTTCCCGCTTTCCGGAGCTCCTCATTCTTTTTGCAGAATTCCGTAAAGCTCTCTTCTTCGTGGTGGAACACCTTGACGACTTTCTGTCCGGTGATCAGCTCCTCAATATAGCCGTTCAGTTCTCCGAGGCTGTTCTGCTGCTTCGTATAATAACCCTTGCTGCGCTTTCCGCTGAACTTGATATACCAGAACATGATACCGTAGCACACCGTTACAATCAGCGAGAGCCGCCAGTTTAGGATATACAGCAAGGTCAGTGTTCCCACAATCTGGATGAAGCTCTGGATAACCATCGCAAAACTGTTGTTCAGGGCATCTGCCATCGTGTCGATATCGTTCGTGAAAAGACTCATGATATCGCCGTGGCGTCTGCTGTCGAAGAACTGCAGCGGCAGTGTCTGGACGTGTTCGAACAGATCGCGGCGGATATCAAATACAACCTGCTGTGCTGCTTTTACCATGGTCTGCGTGTAGCCGTATGCTGCGAGTGCGCCGCACCCGAAAATGAGTGCCGTAATCAGCACGCCGCGCAGCAGTGTGTGCACATCTCCGTCCGCCAGTCCGTTGACAACCGGGCGGATCATATACGTTCCAAAGAGGTTGGCTCCCGCGCTGATTGTTACCAGTACCGCTACGACTGCGAGCATTTTTTTGTGCCGTCCCAGATAAGACAGGAAGACGCGCAGCGTGTGTTTCAGGTTCTTTGGTTTCTTTCCGCTATAAGCTCTCGCTGCCATTTTCGTCTCCTCCTTTCATCTGTGAGGCGTAAATTTCCTGATAAATCGGGTCATCCGCCAGCAGTTCAGCGTGCGTGCCGATCCGGTGTACTTTTCCGTCATCAAGAATGATGATCTGATCCGTATTCATGACGGATGTTACTCTCTGCGCAATGATAATTTTTGTGACATTCTTCCGCGCCGCCAGTGCCTCGCGGATCTTTTTCTCCGTTGCCGTGTCGACCGCACTTGTCGAATCATCGAAGATCAGGATTTTTGCCTTTCCGATCAGCGCACGCGCGATGCAGAGACGCTGCTTCTGGCCTCCGGAGAGGTTGCTTGCGCCCTGCTCGAGCACGGTGTCGAGGCCGTCCGGCATGCGGTTCAAAAATTCATCCGCACACGCCGCGCGGCATGCTTCCCAGATCTCCTCATCGGATGCATCCACATTGCCCCATTTCAGGTTTTCACGCACGGTTCCGGAGAACAGCACGTTTTTCTGCAGAATGATATTGACTGCATCGCGGAGAGCGGCAAGATCGTACGCGCGCACATCCTTTCCGCCGACGCGGACGGTGCCGCGGCTGGTATCATACAGACGCGGAATGAGCTGCACCAGCGTCGTTTTCGAAGAACCTGTTCCTCCGAGGATTCCTACCGTCTGACCAGCTTTGATCTTCAGCGTAACATCGGAGAGTGCGTACTCTTTTGCTTCTTCTTTGTATTTAAACGATACGTTGTCAAACTCCACGCTGCCCTCTGTCACTTCTGCTACACCATTTTCCGGCGAGGTGAGCACGATTTTCTCATCGAGCACCTCGACAATCCGGTGTGCACTCGCCATGGAACGGGTCAGGAGCAGGAAGACGTTTGCAATCATCATCATCGAGTTCATGACCTGCATGACGTAGCTTAGAAATCCGGTCAGGTTTCCGACGGCAAGCTGTTTTTTCAGAATCATATTTCCGCCGAACCACAGAATCAGCACGATCGCGGTATACATGACGCCCTGAAATGCCGGCAGATTCAGCACGGCGTAGTGGAACGTCTGCTCGCTCGCTGCGGTCAGGTCGGTGTTGACCTCGTTGAATTTGTCTTCCTCGTACTCATCCCGCACGAAAGCTTTGACGGCACGGATCGCGGTCAGCCCCTCCTGGACAACATTGTTCAGGCGGTCCACCATGGACTGCAGTTTTGTGTACATCGGGGCAACTCTCCGCACAATCAGGGAGAGAATAAAGCCAAGAAGCGGGGTACATACAAGGAATACAAATGCCAGCCGCGGATTCATATAGAATGAAAGGCCGATTCCCATAATCAGAAGCGACGGTCCGCGCGTGATCGGGCGGAAGCCGGCGCTTACCATATTCTGGATGACGGTAACATCCGTCGTCATACGGGTGATCAGGGATGATACCGCAAAGTGGTCGAGGTTGGAAAATGCATACTGCTGCATTTTCTCATACTCCGCCTTCCGGATCTCAGCTCCCCAGCCGTACGTCGCCCGCGCCGCAAAGTGCGCGTATAAAATTCCGGTCACAAGCGCACAGAGCGCGCAGATTCCCATCTGGATTCCCTTGCGGTAAATGTAAGGGATATCGCCGTTCGCAACGCCGATGTCAATCAGATTGGAAATCAGAATCGGAATAAAAAGTTCAAAACACGTTTCTACCAATACCAGCACTGCTCCGAAAATCATATCCCGCTTGTAGGGACCTGCATACGAGAGCAGACGCTTCATATCATTCATCTTCTGTCACGTCCTCCTTTTGCTGTTTTTCGGAGTCCATTTTACCATACCCCGGCATGATTTTCAACGCGCCGAAATAATCCCTTTTACCCCAAAAATCCCCTTTTCCCAACAACTTTTCTGTCGTCAGAAAAAGAGGATCGTTTTCTGGAAGCTTAAGTCTACCTTTTGAACGCATTGACCAGTGACACACCGGAAACCGCCGCCTCTCCGACAAATCCGATAACAAACACGTCCGCAATTCCGACCAGAGCCACCAGAAGCTGCTCTAGGAAAAGCGGAATAATCAGCTTTTTCAAATCCTGATTTGTAAACATAAAACCCCTCCTGCCATTTTTCTTTCTGTCTCTATTTTAGACATCTAACAGCTCATTTGTCTAATGCTTATTCTAAATGGCAGTTCATACGCGGATTGCATATTACACTTCACAGAAATCTCTTTTCACTTTCTCACACAGCTTGCCATACACACGCTCCACAAACCACGGCTCTGTCGATTTTTCTGCGATCTGCTCCACCGGAATCCAGCCGACTGCGCTGTTTTCATCCGGCTTGCAGCGGATTTCCTGTACCGGATCTGCTTCCATGAGATATGTCACATTCAGATGGAGATGTGCCGTCACGTACTTTCCGCGCTTCACATGGCCGTCCACCGACAGGATTTCGAGCGAGAATGGCTGATCCGATAAGAGCTTCACCTCTTCAATCCCGGATTCCTCCTTCACTTCTCTTACCGCCACGCTGCAAAGATCCGCATCTCCGTCCGCGTGGCCGCCGAGCCATGCCCAGGAATGGTAAATATTGTGATACGCCATCAGCACCTGCTTCCGATCCGGGCTTACGACCCAGGCGGAGACAGTCAGATGTGCGGTCTCATTTTCCCGCGTCAAAATATCGCATCCGCTCTCCATCCATTTCAGCAGAATCGCCCGATCCCGCTCTTCCTGCTCATTGTACGGACGGTATTCCCGGATCTGCCGCAGCAGGTTTTCTTTGGCTGTTTCATTCTGCATCCGTTTTCCCTCCCACTTTGATTTTAAACGATTGCTAAAAAAGACCCCGGCGCCTGTATTTCTACAGACCGCCGGGGTCTCCTTACGTTTGAACACAAATCATGCTACTGCATGAAAATCCTGATTCGGACAGATTCTGCTTAAATTAAGCGTTCTTCTGAGCGATAGCTGCCTGAGCTGCTGCCAGACGGGCGATCGGCACACGGAACGGTGAGCAGGAAACATAGTCCAGACCCAGTTTGTTGCAGAACTCTACGGAGCTCGGATCTCCACCGTGCTCACCGCAGATACCTACGTGCAGAGAAGAGTTAACCGGTCTTCCAAGATCGATAGCCATCTTCATCAGCTTGCCAACGCCGTCCTGATCAAGTTTTGCGAATGGATCGTTCTCGAAGATCTTAGCGTCATAGTAAGCGTTCAGGAATTTACCAGCATCGTCACGGGAGAATCCGTAAGTCATCTGAGTAAGGTCGTTGGTTCCGAAGCAGAAGAAGTCTGCCTCTTTTGCGATCTCATCTGCAGTCAGAGCTGCTCTCGGGATCTCGATCATGGTACCAACTTCGTATTCAAGGTCGCTGCCTGCTGCTGCGATTTCAGCGTCAGCGGTCTCTACTACGAATTTCTTAACGTATTTCAGCTCTTTGATATCGCCAACAAGTGGGATCATGATTTCCGGTTTTACATTCCAATCCGGATGAGCTTTCTTCACGTTGATGGCTGCGCGGATTACTGCGCTTGTCTGCATCTTAGCGATTTCCGGATAAGTTACAGCAAGACGGCATCCACGATGACCCATCATCGGGTTGAACTCGTGCAGACTAGCGATGATTGCTTTAATCTGCTCAACAGTTTTGCCCTGAGCGTCAGCCAGTTTCTTGATGTCCTCTTCCTCAGTCGGAACGAACTCATGAAGCGGCGGATCCAGGAAACGGATGGTAACCGGGTTGCCTTCCAGAGCTTCATACAGCTTCTCGAAGTCTCCCTGCTGCTCCGGAAGGATCTTAGCAAGTGCTGCTTCTCTCTCTTCTACGGTCTCAGCGCAGATCATCTCACGGAATGCATCGATTCTGTTGCCTTCGAAGAACATATGCTCTGTACGGCAAAGACCAATACCTTCTGCTCCAAGCTCACGAGCTTTTTTAGCGTCAGCCGGAGTATCAGCGTTTGTACGAACTTTCATGGTTCTGTATTTGTCTGCCCAGCCCATGATTCTTCCGAACTCACCAGCGATGGTAGCGTCTACGGTCGGGATCAGTCCGTCATAGATGCATCCTGTAGAACCATCCAGAGAGATGCAGTCTCCCTCGTGGTACTCTTTTCCAGCCAGTGTAAATTTCTTGTTTGCCTCGTCCATTACGATATCACCGCAGCCGGATACGCAGCAGGTTCCCATACCACGGGCAACTACAGCTGCGTGAGAGGTCATACCACCACGAACAGTCAGGATACCCTGTGCAGATTTCATACCTGTGATATCTTCTGGGGATGTCTCAAGACGAACCAGAACAACTTTTTCTCCTCTTTCAGCCCACTCAACAGCATCATCTGCTGTGAAGACGATTTTACCGCAAGCAGCTCCCGGAGATGCTCCCAGTGCTTTTGCCATTGGAGTAGCCTCTTTCAGTGCTTTTGCATCGAACTGCGGATGAAGCAGAGAGTCAAGATTACGAGGATCGATCATTGCAACTGCCTCTTCCTCTGTTCTCATTCCCTCATCTACAAGGTCGCAAGCGATTTTCAGAGCAGCTTTTGCTGTTCTCTTACCATTACGTGTCTGCAGCATGTACAGTTTACCGTGCTCTACAGTGAACTCCATGTCCTGCATATCTCTGTAGTGTGTTTCCAGAGTTTTGCAAACTTCTTTGAACTGTTTGAAAGCTTCCGGGAATTTCTCTTCCATCTCAGAAATGTGCATAGGTGTACGAACACCGGCAACTACGTCCTCGCCCTGTGCGTTGGTAAGGAACTCACCGAACAGTCCGTTCTCTCCTGTAGCAGGATCACGGGTGAAGGCAACACCTGTACCACAGTCATCTCCCATGTTTCCGAATGCCATCATCTGTACGTTAACAGCGGTACCCCAGGAATACGGGATGTCGTTGTCACGACGATAAACGTTTGCTCTCGGGTTGTCCCAGGAACGGAATACGGCTTTTACAGCCTCCATCAGCTGTACCTTAGGATCGGTCGGGAAATCCTCACCGATTTTAGCTTTGTACTCAGCTTTGAACTGCTCAGCCAGTTTTTTGAGGTCATCTGCGTCAAGATCTACGTCCTGTTTTACGCCTTTCTCCTCTTTCATCTTGTCGATCAGCTCTTCGAAGTATTTTTTACCAACTTCCATAACTACGTCAGAGAACATCTGAATGAATCTTCTGTAGCAGTCCCAAGCCCAACGTGGGTTGCCGGAAGCCTGTGACAGAGTTTCAACAACCTCTTCGTTCAGACCAAGGTTCAGGATGGTATCCATCATACCTGGCATGGAAGCTCTTGCTCCGGAACGTACAGAAACGAGCAGCGGATTCTTAGCGTCTCCGAATTTCTTTCCTGTGATTCCTTCCATTTTATCGATTGCTTCCATGATCTGACCCATGATCTCGTCGTTGATCTGTCTGCCATCCTCATAGTACTGTGTACAAGCCTCGGTTGTTACCGTGAATCCCTGTGGTACAGGAAGTCCCAGGTTTGTCATCTCAGCCAGGTTTGCGCCTTTTCCACCGAGAAGGTTACGCATGTCTGCATTACCTTCAGTGAACATGTAAACCCATTTTGCCATTGTTACTTTTCCTCCTACTTGTAATTTTGATAGGTTATAGTAAAGTATTTCCAGATTGCCCTGGATGATACGTTCACCCTATACTGATTGCACCGAAAAGAAAGATATTCTCGGGCGCACACATTTATTTTACCATAAGAATATCTTTAGTCAATAAAAATATGGCAAATTTTCGGTATTTTTTTTAATTTACAGTTCACTCGTGTGTTCTGGCGGGCAAATTTCATGCTTGCATGAAAATTTGTTTGCAAGAACACACGAAGGGAGCGCCGAGAAATGAGCAAAAGGAGCTGCGCAGCAGCGGAAAGCGCTGAAAGCGCAGTTTTGCGAATGGCGCGGGTGAACTGTATCGTCTGTGCCCCTGTTATGTTTTATTATATCAGCTTTTGGTTACTTTTTACAGGGTTTTTTGTAATTTTCGCGTAAAAAAAGAAGTATCGCACAATTTTTTTCATTTTACGATACTTCTTCTTCTATTTTTCCCGGTAAATTTTCGGAATTGTTCGATTTTATGCTTTCAAAATTACGGTTTTGATTACGAAATACAGCAGCACAATCACACCGAGTACGATACGGTACCAGCCGAAGGCTTTGAAATCGTGCTTCTTGATGTACTGCATCAGGAATTTGATGGCAAAAATCGATACCGCAAATGCCACCAGCATGCCGACGATCATGATCGCCACCTCAACACCGGTAAAGGCAAAGCCGTGTTTTACCAGTTTTAAAAGGCTCGCGCCGAACATAACCGGAACGGCAAGGAAAAACGTGTACTCCGATGCGAGCTCTCTCGAGCATCCCAGCAGGATACCGCCGATGATGGTTGCCCCCGAACGGGAAGTTCCCGGTACGATGGAAAGGAGCTGGAAAACACCGATATACAGTGCATTTTTCCAGGTAATTTCTTTGATTTTCGTTGCAGACGGAGTTCTCGTCTTGTTGTAATTTTCAATAACGATGAATAACACACCATAGATAATCAGCATCAGGGCTACAACCACGTAATTCATCAGATGTGCCTCGATCCAGTCGTTGAATGCCAGACCAATGACAGCTGCCGGCAGGCATGATACAACAATCTTAAACCACATGATGATTTTGTCCAGATAACAGTAACTGTCTACAAAGTTCTGAACAGCGCCAAATACCTTGTTGTCGCTTGGATTGGCAAAATAGCTCCGGCTTCTGGCTTTACTTTTACCATGAAACGGCCAGAGATCCCAGAAATAGATGACGACAACCGCAAGGATTGCACCGAGCTGGATGACAACTTCAAAAACATTCTTGAAATCAGCTGTCACATTCAGCTTAATAAACTCATCTACCAGAATCATGTGGCCGGTGCTGCTGATTGGAAGCCACTCGGTAATGCCCTCTACGATACCCAGCAGGATAACCTTTAACCACTCAATGATGTTCATACGATATGTACCTTTCTCTTTTTGAATTGGATGCCCTTTTCTGGCATTCTATTAAAAATCTATCATACTTATGCTAAAAACACAAGCGCGTCACGTTTTCTTTTTTTGTAAAATCCATTCAAACCCACATTCGGCCAAAAAAGCTCTCTGCCGCTTTGTTTCTGCAGCAGAGAGCTTTTCTTTGCTTTATGCTTCTATCATGCTTATCTCTTGTCGATCGTTGCGATATCGATCAGGGTCAGCTTCTTCACATCTGTATTTTCCAGACTGGTTACGAGTGCGGTTGCGGTATCCAGAGAGGTCAGTACGTTGACACCTGTCTCGATCGCGTTCCGGCGGATGACGAATCCGTCTTTGGAGTGCTCAACACCCTGGGACGGAGTATCGATGACGAGATCGATCTTGTGGCCGAGGATCAGGTCCATCAGGTTCGGGGACGGCTGCTCGATCTTGTTGGTGCGGATCGCATTGACGCCGTTCTCGTTCAGGGCTTTCGCGGTATTTCTCGTCGCATAGATCTTGTAGCCGAGAGCCTGGAATCTCTGTGCGATCGGAACGATATCCTCTTTATCCTCATCCTTTACGGTGATGATCATGTTTTTATATTTCGGCAGGTTGATTCCGGCGCCGAGGAATGCTTTGTAAAGAGCCTCGTTGAAGGTCTTTGCAATACCAAGGCACTCACCGGTGGATTTCATCTCCGGTCCAAGGGCGATATCTGCGCCGCGGATCTTCTCGAAGGAGAATACCGGCATCTTGATGGCAATGTAATCTGCCTCTCTCTGCAGTCCCGGCTCGTAGCCAAGCTCGCGGATCGTGTGGCCGAGGATGACTTTCGTTGCCAGCGGCACGATCGGGATTCCGGTTACCTTGCTGATGTATGGAACGGTACGAGAAGAACGCGGGTTGACCTCGATGACGTAAACATCCTCACCGCATACGATGAACTGGATGTTGATCATACCGATGACATGCAGGGATCTTGCCAGACGTTTCGTATACTCTACGATAGTGTCTTTTGCATGCTGGCTGATGCTCTGTGCCGGATAAACGGAGATACTGTCTCCGGAGTGAACGCCGGCGCGCTCGATGTGCTCCATGATACCAGGAATCAGAATATCGGTGCCGTCGCAGACTGCATCAACCTCGATCTCCTTGCCCTGCAGATATTTATCAACCAGGATCGGATGCTCCTGTGCGATCCGGTTGATGATGCCGATAAATTCATCGACGTCCTCATCGCTGATGGCGATCTGCATACCCTGTCCTCCAAGGACGTAGGACGGGCGGACGAGTACCGGATAGCCGAGCTCGTTGGCTGCTTTTTTCGCCTCTTCTGCGGTGAATACGGTGTGTCCCTTCGGACGCGGGATTTCACACTGCTCCAGGATCTCATCGAACAGCTCACGGTCCTCTGCGGCATCTACGTTCTCTGCAGATGTTCCAAGGATCGGCACACCCATTTTCAGGAGTGCTTCGGTCAGCTTGATCGCGGTCTGGCCGCCGAACTGTACAACGGCTCCGTCCGGATGCTCGATGTTGACGATATTTTCTACATCTTCCGGTGTCAGCGGCTCGAAATACAGTTTATCTGCGATATCGAAGTCGGTGCTGACGGTCTCCGGGTTGTTGTTGATGATGATGGTCTCATAGCCCTCTTTCTTGAATGCCCAGGTACAATGTACGGAGCAGAAGTCAAACTCGATACCCTGTCCGATACGGATCGGGCCGGAACCAAGGACGAGGACTTTCTTTCTGTCGTTTGTCTCGACAGCTTCGTTTTCGCCGCCGTATACGGAATAGTAATACGGTGTGGTTGCTGCGAACTCAGCGGCACAGGTATCTACCATCTTGTAAGCTGCGGTGATATCATACTGTTTTCTTAACGCTTTTACTTCTTCTTCGGTCTTTCCTGCCAGTTTTGCCACCAGGTAATCCGGGAACTCAAGGCGTTTTGCTTCGCGCAGAAGATCCTCATCCAGCTCTTTGGCCTGTAATGCCTGCTCCATCTCAACGAGGATAGCCAGCTTATCGATGAACCATACATCGATTTTGGTGATCTCGTGGATCTCGTCGTAGGAGATGCCCTGACGGATCGCCTCTGCGATTCTCCAGATTCTCATATCGTCTACGATGTGAAGCTCTTCGATCAGCTCGTCTTTGGACAAGTGGCTGAAGTCATAGGACATCAGGGAATCTACGTGCTGTTCCAGGGAACGGATGGCTTTCATCAGCGCGCCCTCGAAGTTGTTGCAGATACTCATAACCTCACCGGTCGCCTTCATCTGTGTGGTCAGGGTACGTTTTGCACTGATAAACTTATCGAACGGCAGACGCGGGATTTTTACAACACAGTAATCCAGCATCGGCTCGAAGCTTGCGTAGGTTTTTCCGGTAATGGCGTTCGGGATCTCATCCAGAGTGTAGCCAAGTGCGATCTTTGCAGCAACCTTTGCAATCGGATAACCGGTCGCTTTGGAAGCCAGTGCGGAAGAACGGCTGACACGCGGATTTACCTCGATAACACAGTACTCGAAGCTGTCCGGATTCAACGCATACTGTACGTTGCATCCGCCGGTGATGCCGAGCTCGGTGATGATGTTGAGTGCGGAAGTACGCAGCATCTGATACTCTTTATCTCCCAGGGTCTGGGACGGTGCTACGACAATACTGTCTCCGGTGTGAACGCCGACCGGGTCGATGTTCTCCATGTTGCAGACGGTGATGCAGTTTCCTACGCTGTCCCGCATTACCTCGTACTCGATCTCTTTCCATCCGGCGATACATCTTTCAACGAGTACTTCGCCGACACGGGAAAGACGGAGTCCGTTCGAGAGGATCTCGATCAGCTCTTCTTCGTTGTAAGCGATACCGCCGCCGCTTCCGCCGAGGGTGTAAGCCGGACGCAGTACAACCGGATAACCGATCTTGTTGGTGAAATCGATACCAGCCTGTACATCATGGACAACCAGGGATGCCGCTACCGGCTCGCCGATTTTTTCCATGGTATCTTTGAATTCCTGACGGTCCTCTGCTTTTTTGATGGTCTGTGCTGTGGTACCGATCAGGCGTACGTTGTTTTCTTTTAAGAAGCCTTTTTCTTCGAGTTCCATCGCAAGGTTCAGTCCTGCCTGGCCTCCCAGAGTCGGAAGAACGCTGTCCGGTTTTTCCTTCTGGATGAGCTGCTCTACCACTTCTACGGTCAGCGGCTCGATGTAAACGCGGTCTGCGATGTCTTTATCGGTCATGATGGTTGCCGGGTTGGAATTCAGAAGAACAACTTCCATTCCCTCTTCTTTCAGGGAACGGCACGCCTGTGTTCCTGCGTAGTCGAACTCTGCTGCCTGTCCGATGACGATCGGACCGGAACCGATAACCAGAACTTTTTTAATATTCGGATTCTTTGGCATTATTTGTTACCTCCCATCATCTCAAGGAATCGATCAAACAGGTATCCGGAATCCTGCGGGCCAGGGCATGCCTCCGGATGGAACTGTACGGTAAAGATGTTTTTGCCGACGTATTTGAGTCCCTCGTTGGTGCCGTCGTTGACGTTCACAAAGGCCGGAACTGCCACATTCGGATCCAGGGTATCGGTATCTACGACATAGCCGTGGTTCTGGGAAGAAATGTAAACTCTTCCGGTTGCAAGGTCCTTGACCGGGTGGTTTCCGCCGCGGTGGCCGTATTTCATCTTGTGGGTATCTGCGCCGGTAGCCAGTGCCATCAGCTGATGTCCAAGACAGATTGCAAAGATCGGTACATTGGAATCGTACAGTTTTTTAATCTCTTTGATAATGGATACGCACTCTTTCGGATCTCCAGGGCCGTTGGACAGCATGATTCCGTCCGGATTTGCGGCGAGGATCTCTTCTGCTGTAGTAAGCGCCGGATAAATGGTCACTTCGCATCCGCGCTCATTTAAGGAACGTGCGATGTTGTTCTTTGCGCCAAGATCCAGAAGTGCAACTTTAAAGCCTTCTCCTTTTAAAACTGATTTTTCAGAGCAGGTTACCTTTTCTACAACTTTTCCGGTATTATACGCTTTTAATTTTGGAATAATTTCATCGAGGTGATAATTTTCGTTGGTCGTGATCATACCGTTCATGGTACCTTTTTCACGAAGAATTTTGGTAAGAGCACGAGTATCGATTCCGGCGATTCCGGGAATATCGAACTTTTTCAGGAAATTCTGAATGGTGTCCTGGCAACGGAAGTTGCTGGGGAGACGGGATAATTCTCTTACAATATAGCCATCCGGCCAGGGTCTTAAGGACTCCTGATCATCATAACAAATTCCATAGTTTCCAATAAGAGGATACGTCATACATACTGCCTGTCCCGCATAGGATGGGTCGGTCAGCACTTCGAGATATCCAGTCATGGATGTATTAAATACGATTTCACTGATCACTTCTTTTTGTGAACCAATGCTGGTTCCGGTAAAGACATGCCCGTCTTCTAAGATTAGAAAAGCTTTCATCATTCCACCGTTTTCCTTTCTTTTTCGTTCGGTTTTGAGTTTGTATGAAATATGCATCTCATACTTTAATCTTTCAGATTCTATCACAACCAGGGAAACATTTCAACTATTTTTGTCGAATTACGGAAATTTCTTTTCTGGAAAAATAAAAATACCCTGACGGAAAGTTTTCACACTTCCCATCAGGGCAATCCGAATTGGTCCACCGGACCAATTCTTGATACGCAAAGCGAAAAAATAATGCAGGAGATGGGACTTGAACCCACACGATCTTGCGACCACAGGCACCTGAAGCCTGCGCGTCTGCCAATTCCGCCACTCCTGCATTTCTTAGTTGTCTTAGCGGTTGTCCGCTTGACAAGATAGATAATAACAGCTTTCTAAAGAAAAGTCAACACTTTTTTTGAAAAAATTTTAATTTTTTTAATTTTATGAAAAATATGGATAATAACGATAATTTTAAACAATTTTACACTGTCTGAGATTCGTCTGTTTTTCTTTCCCCGTCTGCACATCTTCTCCGCACAGAAATAAAAAGACCCTGCCGGGAAGTTTCTGCATCATTCCAGGCAGGGTAATCCGAATTGGTCCACCGGACCAATTCTTGATACGCAAAGCGAAAAATAATGCAGGAGATGGGACTTGAACCCACACGATCTTGCGACCACAGGCACCTGAAGCCTGCGCGTCTGCCAATTCCGCCACTCCTGCATTTCTTGTCTTGCAGCTCTCATGTGCCACTCAACAAAACATATATTACCAGATGATTTCGAATCTGTCAACAGCTTTTTTCAAATTTTTTCAAAAAATTTCAAATTTTCTTTTTTGCCCCGAAAAGCCCGCCATCCGCAGGGCTTTTCGTGAGATCCTGCATCACCTGGACTCCCGGCAGGAAATTGCCGTCAGCAGCGCAAGTCCGAAGAAAATACAGAAATCAGAAACATTGAACACAAGTCTGCGGAACTTCTCCGGTCCAAACCGGAAGCTGACATAGTCGGTCACGTAACCTCTCTTATGCCGGTCATACCAGTTCGACATGCCGCCGCCAATCGTAAGCGCAAGCCCAAGCTTCTTCGCCTTACACTTACGTCTGCCCGCCAGCGCTCCGAGACGCGCCCACAGTCCGGACAGCAAAAAGAAGGTGAGAATTTCCACCTTCTTCGTGCTGTCCGCGAAGCCGCCGCCCGCTACGCCGCGGTTATGACATTTCCGCAGGACAATATGTCCTTTGCAGACCGGGATCTGCTCATTTTCCTTTAACTCCTCTTCTGCCTTCTTTTTCAGGCATCCGTCTGCAAGGAAAACCGCTCCCGGCAGCAGGGTCCAGATCATTCCTCTTCCGGTACCTCTGCTTCTTTTTCAGGCTCTTCTTCCGGCGCTGCTGCTTCGGTTTCTTCTGCTTTTTCTTCCGGTTCTACGTGTACAAACTCGGCATCCTCCGGCTCATCTTCCTTCTCCGGCATAGCAGCACCGCAGCGCATGCAGAAAGCTGCATCTTTCGGAACACTTGCGCCGCAGGCCGGGCATACGATGCGGCCTCTCTTGTTTGCCACATCTTCCTTGCAGTCTGCAATCTCTTTTTCCAGATCGGTGATATCTTTGCAGAAGCCGGCAAGATTCTCGTCGAATGCTTCGCCGTTCAAATAGCGGTTGTAGATGATCTGTCCGATATCCTGGTAATTCTTCTCAATCTGATCCTCGAGCGCATGCTGACGGGTGCGGATCTTCTGAATTTCTACGAATTCATCTGTTTTCTTTCCCACAGTATCCACTGTTTTTTTCAGTGTTTTACTTAAATTTCCAAAAAAATCCTCTGCCATAGTTAAAACCCTCTCTTTCTTATCTCTTATTTCAAGAAAACGCCAGTTTCACGTCTGCTCCGCTGTGTTTTCCAGTTACCTTATTTCTGCTCTAACTTTGGAACTTCCTGGCCGCGCAGGAGAATCGTCGGCCCGCCGGTCTTTTCAATATAGTCTTTTGTGATGATAACCTCTCCGATGCTGCTGTCCTTTGGAATCTCATACATGATATCCAGCATGAAATCCTCGATGATCGAACGGAGTGCTCTCGCACCGGTATCTTTTTCCAGCGCTTTTCTTGCAATAGAGCGAAGTGCATCATCATCAAATTCCAGTTTCACCTCGTCGAGTTCGAGCAGTCTCTTATACTGCTTCAGGATCGCATTTTTCGGTTCTTTTAAGATCTCGACCAGCATATCCTCATTGAGACTCTCCAGCGTAAATACGATCGGCAGACGGCCAAGGAACTCCGGCACCATACCGAAAGTCCGAAGGTCTTCTAAGGTCACCTGTGACAGCAGGTTCTTATCCCCATCATACTTGTCCTTCAGATCCGCCTGGAAGCCAATGGAAGCTGTCTTGTTCAGACGCTCCTTGATGATGTCCGTCAGATCCGGGAAGGCACCGCCGCAGATAAAGAGAATGTTTCTGGTATTGACGGTCTCGAGCGGAACCATCGCATTTTTGCTGTTGGCTCCCACCGGAACTTCGATGTCGCTGCCCTCGAGGAGCTTCAGCATTCCCTGCTGTACGGCTTCTCCGCTGACGTCTCTCTGGTTTGTATTTTTCTTTTTCGCAATCTTGTCGATCTCGTCGATGAAGATAATACCGTGCTCCGCGCGCTCCACATCGTTGTCTGCGGCCGCTAAAAGCTTAGATACCACGCTTTCAATATCATCGCCGATATAACCCGCTTCGGTAAGGGATGTGGCGTCCGTGATGGCAAGCGGCACATCTAAGAGGCGTGCCAGTGTCTGCACCAGATACGTTTTTCCGGAACCGGTCGGTCCGATCATCAGCATGTTGGATTTTTCGATCTCGATATTTCCGTCCTGCGGTGCAAAGACACGTTTGTAATGGTTGTAAACGGCAACCGACATGACTTTCTTTGCACGTTCCTGGCCGATGACGTATTCGTCAAGCATCGCCTTGATCCGGTGCGGCGGCGGAATGTCCTTGATGGAAAATTCTTTTGTTTTCTTCTTTTCTTCTTTTTTCTTTACCCGCTGCCGGTTCGGGATCTGGTTGGAAAGCCCGGAGAGATCGAACATGCCGATATTCGGCATGTTGTTCATATTATTCATCATCTCATTGATCTGGCCCGGGTTCTGGTTCATGGTATCAAAGCTCTTCTGCATGCAGTCCGGGCAGATATTGATGTTTCCCGGAAGGGTAATCATCTTTCCGGCTTTGCTCTCCGGTCTGCGGCACATGAAGCAGACTTTTTCATAGGTATCTTCTGTATGATGGTCAGAGCTTTTTGTTTCCGCCTTCGTTTCGTCCGCGGTACCGTCCACTCTGTCTTTCTCTTCTGACATGATTTTTCAAATTCCTTTCTGTAATAGATCGCTTGGTCTAGCTTGATTATAGCCCAAAAGCCATAGGGTCACAAGTAAAAACTTTCTTAAAAATTACCAACTTTTTTAAGAATTTTACGAATTCAAAAAATTATATCAAAAAATGCAGAAAAAGGCGGACAGCCAGGCGTTCATATTCCTGTGCTGTCCGTCTTTTTTCTCTTAGGAAATAGTTATTTCGAGTTTTTATCTGTTGCCAAACGGATTCTGAATACCCTGGTCATTCTGATCGGAGCTTCCGGTTCCATCGTTTGTGGTTCCGTTGCTGCTTCCGCTCGTCTGCGGCATATCTGCTGCAGAGCCAAGGGTCAGCGTCAATGTTACTTCTTTGTACTCACCGTTATCCGCGCGCTGTACGGTGACATCTACAGTCTCGCCTGCCGCATAATAAGTCAGTGTCTCTTTTAAGCCTTTGGCGTTCGAGATGCTTCTTCCATCAAACGTGGTGATAACATCGCCTTTCTTGAAGCCCGCATCGGCTGCCGGGCTGCCGTCCACAACGCTCATGATGCAGACACCGGTCGGAATACCGTAGTTCTGGGAAACATCTGCGCTGACATCTGCCATGTTGATTCCGATATAAGCAGCCTCATCATCGCTGACTTTGTATCTTGTTGTCAGGTTCATCAGGTTCTGCAGAATCGGCTCCGCTTTCGAAATCGGGATCGCAAAGCCCATGCCCTCGACCTGTGTGGAGCTGTATTTTGCTTCGTTAATGCCGATCAGCTCACCGTTCATGTTCAGAAGGGCGCCGCCGCTGTTTCCAGGGTTGATGGCTGCATCGGTCTGGATCAGTCCCTCAGAAGTAATCGTCTCACCGGTACTCTCATCCTGACTGGAGATCGTACGGTCTTTTGCACTGATATATCCGCTCGTCAGGGACTGGCCGGTTCCCAGTGCATTTCCGATTGCCACAACCTGATCACCAACCTCAAGGTCATCGGAATTTCCCATCACGGCAATTTTGATCTGGCTCTTTGTCTCGTCCTTGATGTCGGAAAGTTTTACTGCAACAACAGCAAGGTCATTGTCCGCATCGGTACCTTTGATCTGGCCTTCTACCGTCTCATCGTCGATAAAGCTGACGGAAAGAGACGTTGCACCGCTGACAACGTGGTTGTTTGTCGCAATCAGGAGCTCATCGTCGTTCTGTCCGACAATAACTCCGGTTCCGCTTGCAGGAACTTCCTGGCTTGTGGTTCCGAAGAATGTCTCAACCTCTTCCACCGTTGTCGTAGAAATTGCTACCAGAGACGGCATCGCACTCGATGCAACATCTTTCACGGACATCTCGCCGGTTGCTTTTACGGTATCGGAGGTATCACTGCTGTCTGCTGCCGTTGTTGTGGTGGTCGTCGGAATTGTAACTTCCTGCTTCTGCTCTGTTGCTGTACCGATCACTTTCGTACCGACTGCCGCAGTCCCAATGAAAACACCGCCTGCCACGAGTCCGAAGCACGCTGCCATGGCAAGTGTCATGCCCCATTTTTTTGCGGCTGACATTGGTTTTTTCGCTTTCTTTTTGTGATCCTGCGGCTGCGGAACGGCAGAAAACTGTGGTTTTTCCTGCTTCGGAGCACTCTGTGTCTGTGACTGGTACTGATAATGTTCTGTCTTTGCAGAAGATGTCTGCTCTGCCTTTGCCTCCGACGGGTCCGGTTTTCCGGTGTAGGAAGCGCTGTTATTCTCCTCGCCGGTCTTTCCGCTGATTTTCGGATTCACCCAGCTGTAGGTTGTCGTTTTCTTTTCTTCCGCCTTCGGCGCTTCTGCGGTTTCCTGCGGTTTTTCCGTCTCTGCCGCACTCTGCTCTGCCGTCGTTTCTGCTTTTACTTCTTCTGTATGCTCTGCAGCTTTGGTTTCCTCTGCTGCCTCACCATTTATTTCTTCTTTTTTGAATTCTTCACTCATGGCTGATCCCTCTTTCTCTTTTCTATCTCAGGCACCAATACACAGTGCTCTTATTTCTTTCTTCATTTTCTACTGCCTATTGTACGTTAGAATTGTGTTGAAACTGTGATAATTTTGAAAAAAGAGGAATTTTATGCTGCGGTTTTTATTCTACCGTAACGGATTTCGCCAAGTTTCTCGGTTTATCCACATCGAGGCCTCTGCCGATCGATACGTAGTAGCCAAAGAGCTGCAGCGGAATGATCGCCAGGGAGTTTGCAAAAATCGGATTTGTCTCCGGCAGGTAAACTACGTAGTCGGCTACTTTTTCCACTTCTGTATTGCCAACGGTCGTTACCGCCATAACAAACGCGCCTCGTGTCTTCACTTCCTGAATATTGCTGATCGTTTTCTTGTAGAGCTCCGGCTGGGTCAGCACGGCTACGACAAGGCGTCCGTCCTCAATCAGGGAAATGGTTCCGTGTTTCAGCTCACCGGCTGCATACGCCTCGGAATGGATGTAGGAAATCTCTTTCAGCTTCAGGGAGCCCTCCATCGAGATTGCATAGTCGATGCCGCGTCCGATGAAAAAGACGTGTTCTGCCGCAAGATAACGGTTGGCAAAACGCTGTACGTTCTCCTTGTGGGACAGCAGCAGGGAAATCTGCTCCGGCAGGCGCTCAAGGCTCTGGATCATTGCATTGAAGTCATTCTGTGAAACGGTTCCGCGTACTTTGGCAAACTTCATCGCCAGAAGATACTGCGCGATAAGCTGTGTGCTGTACGCTTTCGTTGTCGCAACAGCGATCTCCGGACCGGCCCAGGTGTACATGACATTGTCTGCCTCTCTTGCAATCGAACTTCCAACTACGTTTACGATGCCAAGGGTACGCACGCCCTTTTCTTTTGCAAGGCGGAGAGCCGCGAGGGTATCGGCCGTCTCACCCGACTGGCTGACGATGACCACGAGCGTATTTTCCGGCAGAATCGGATCACGGTAGCGGAATTCGCTTGCCAGATCTACCTCAACCGGAATTCTTGCCAGCTTTTCGAAGACGTATTTTGCGGTTACACCGGTGTGGTATGCGGAACCGCAGGCAACGATAAAGATCTTGCTGATTGTACGGATCTCTTCGTCCGTCATGCCAAGCTCCTCGATCACTACGTCACCATTCTTGATGCGTGGGGTCAGCGTATCTTTTACGGCTTTTGGCTGCTCATGCATCTCTTTCAGCATAAAATGCTCATAGCCGCCTTTCTCTGCGGCATTCATATCCCATTCGATGTGCGTAGGCTCCTTTTGCAGCTCCTCCTCATCGATATTGTAAAAATGAAGGCCGTCTCGGGTCAGCTTGACAATCTCCTCATTTTCCAGAAAATAGACATCTCTTGTATATTTCAGTACAGCCGGAACGTCGGATGCAATCAGGTTTCCGCTCTTACTTGTACCAACGATCAGCGGGCTGTCTTTACGGACCGCATACACCTCATCCGGATGGTCGCGGAACAGGATACCCAGTGCATACGATCCCTCCATACGGTGCATAACCTTTGTGATCGTTGCAAGCGGATCGCCGTTATAATAGTAATCCAGCATATGGGCAATTACCTCGGTATCTGTCTCCGAAAGGAACTCATATCCTTTGGACATCAGTTTTTTCTTTAATTTCAGATAATTCTCAATAATTCCATTGTGTACAACGACAATCGAGTGGTCTTTATTGAAATGCGGATGTGCATTCAGATCGGAAGGCGCCCCATGCGTTGCCCATCTCGTATGTCCGATTCCTACGGTACCCGGAAGTGTCGCTCCATTTTGTGTCATTTCCTCAAGCACCTTCAGACGGCCCATTGCTTTCTGCATCTGAATTTTGTTTCCATCGTATACAGCAATTCCGGCCGAATCGTATCCGCGGTACTCCAGCTTTGACAATCCGTCCAGCAGCACCGGGGCAGCCTGGCAGGTTCCAATATATCCAACAATTCCACACATAAATTTTTTCCTCCTAACAGTAAAAGGCGGCACCCTTGTTCTGTTTTCAGGTTATGCCGCCTTCTAATTTCTTGTTCTTTACTTTTTTACCACTCTGCTCCGTTCTCTGTCAACCTTATGGAGCATTTCGTATTTACTTACAAGATCTTTTTATTTTTGTTTTTTACTTTCACTTATCTTCTATTTCGTTTTTTTCGTATCTTTCCGTGATATTCCCACCATGTTTTGTTTGAGGTACACCAGCGGATTACACTGTCCGGAAGGCTTTTGTATCGTTTTCCGAGGAAGTAGCCCACATATTTGAATCCGCTTTGAAAGAATAAAGTGACGAGCAGCCACGGCTTATGAATTTCGCAGACGTAGGATGCCGATTTTTTCACCATACGGATTCCCTCACTCTCAGACGGATACGCATCAAAGATCTCCGGATGCTGTGCCTGGGATACACCGAGGTCGAAATTGCGGTGAAGCTGTGCCAGACAACCGTAATTGTGGGAATGTACCACCTTCGCATCTGCCGCATAGGCAATCGCATAGCCCGCCTGCACAAGATGCCCGGCATAGATCATATCTTCGTTAAACAAGGTGCTTTCTACAAATCCACCCAGCTCTTCATATGTCCTGCGGTCATACATTGCACAGACATTGGAACAGAAAAAAGTCTTAACACCAAGTTTTGGCAGATCACCGGCATCCTTGATATCACTCTCGTCCGGATAGTTAAAGCCTCTCGTAAACCGTTCCAGTGTACGGCAGTCATCCCGCGGAAGCTGCCGCGCATAGGCCGCCTTCACATGCGGCAGTGAAAATTTTTCCACCAGATGTTCCACGCACGCATTATCGTACGGCATGGCATCCTGGGTCATAAAAAGCAGAAGATCCGCATCTGAACTTTCTGCCATCGCCCTTCTCGTTCCGCCGTGGTCGAACTCGCTCGGCTGAATATGCTCCACCATAATCTTGTCTGAAAGCTGCTCCCACGCCGGATTCCAGAACTTTTTCCCCGTATTCACGACCCGGATCGAACGGATCGGGTAAGTCTGTTTTAAAAGGCGGGGCAGAAGTTCTGCGAACTCCTGCCCTGGTTTATACGTTGGTATCATGACATCAACGGTATATTGACTCATCTTGTCGTATTCTCCCTGTATTTTAATCTCCTGCTACCACAGAATCTGTTGCAGCGCCCGGTCCCTGATTCAGTACATACTCAATCATATCATCATCGTAGCCGCTCTCTCTTGCAATATAGTCACTGTACTCTATCACGGCTGCAGATGGATCATAGCTCATCGTCGGATACAGATAAGCGTGCAGTTCCTTTACATTGTGTTCCAGTGTAACCGGAATTACGACATCAACACCAAGTGCGCTTTCTACATTTTCTCCATAACACAGCTGGAACGGATATGCATAAGATGTTCCCATTTTGTACGTTACCGCATGCATGCCAAGTTCCAGAATTTCGTTTTTGGTAAGACTGGTGCTGACATTTCCCATCACTTTATCCAGAATCTCCGGAATCTTGGTCGGATTCTGTTTAATCTTCTGTACCATGAGATTGATGACGATTCGCTGACGGCTCGTACGTTTCGCATCGTCGCCGCCGCCGTAACGGATCCGCGCATAGGAGGTTGCAAGTGCACCGCTGACATGACGTACTTCGCTGTAATCATCCCCAAGGTCCTCATCATACGGAATAGCTTCATACTCTACGCCCTGTGCTTCCGATACCTCTCTGTTGTAGTTGTTTGCATGAACACACTCTGCATTTGTCATCTCGATGTCGAGACCGCCCAGGACATCAATCGCATCGGCGAGTGCCTTGAAGTTTACGGTAACGTAATCGGTCAGTGCAAGGTCAAGGTTTGTATTCAGCATGGAGAGCATACTCTCCGGACCGCCGCGGTTATAGGCGGAATTGGCTTTGTCAAACTCATAATATTCATCGGTATATTTCGCCATATTCATCCAGGTGTCACGCATAATCGACACCATACGGATTTCCTGCTTGTCGTGATCAATACAACAGAGAATAATAGTGTCACTGTTCATGCTTTCTGCCAGCTCGGAGCCTTTCACACCTCTGGCATCCACGCCGACCAGCGCGATGACCTGTGTACCGGACATCTGTGAGAGATCGGTATTTGCCTTTACTTCACTGTTGATCTGAATCTGGGAGCTGTCCAGCGTATCCTGATTCATCTTATCCATCGAACGGTTGATCCATGCGTAGACGAACAGAATTCCGGAAAGAATCAGCAGAACGGTGATTTCAATTCCGAAAATTATTTTTCTGCGGCGCATTTTTTTGTATTTTCTGCTCTTTTTGTAATTCTTCTTCGACATCTCTTTTCCCCTTATCTTTTAGTAAGCGTTTTTATTCACAAATCCTTTGAAAAAGGTCAGGAACAGAATTTTAAAATCAAGTCCCAGCGTCCAGTTTTCAATATAATACAGATCACAGTCAATACGCTTTCGGATGGAAGTGTCTCCCCGGTATCCATTCACCTGTGCCCACCCCGTAAGACCGGGACGCACCTGATGTTTTACCATATAACGCGGGATTTCCTCCCGGAATTTTTCCACAAAGAAAGGTCGCTCCGGCCGCGGTCCGACCAGGCTCATATCTCCTTTTAAGATGTTAAAGAGCTGTGGAAGCTCATCAATGCTGGTATGGCGCATGAATTTTCCAAATCCCGTCACACGCGGGTCATTCTTCACGGTCCATGCCTTCTTTTCTTTCTCCTCCGTCTGAACTTCCATCGAACGGAACTTGTACATTTCAAACGGTTTGTTGTGCAGTCCGACGCGTGTCTGACGGTAGATCAGCGGACCCGGTGAGGTCAGCTTGATCATGATGCAGGAAAACAGCATCACCGGTGAGAACAGAATGATCGCCACGAACGCGCCGAAAATATCCACAATCCGTTTCAGCATCGCGTTGAACGTGTTGGAAAGCGGCACATAGCGGATATTGATGACAGGAAGTCCCTGCAGGTCTTCTGTGTACGGCTTTGTCGGAATGATGTTGTGGTAATCCGGCACAAACTGGGTATGTACGCCGGATTTTTCACACATGGCAACGATCTCCTCCAGGCGGAAGTATTCGTTCAGGCCAAGGGTAATGGCAATTTCATCCAGTTTGTTTTCCGGCAGAATGACTGAAAGATTGTTGATTCTTCCAAGAACCTTGACACCGCGGTACATCGTTCCCGCTTTGACATGGTCATCGAGGATTCCGCGGACGAGATAGCCCCACTCCGGGTTTGCAATGATCCGGTCAATGTATTCCTCAGTCGCACGGCTGTAGCCGACCATCAGAATCTGCTTCTGGTTGCGGCCGTGTTTCCACATATTGCTTAAGATATAGTGGATCAGATTTCTTACGATCGTTTCCAGTGTCACATTCAGCACAAAGAAGATGCAGAGCATACCACGGGAAAAGTGAACCTGGCGCACCATGTAAAGGCTGGCCAGCCAGACCAGAAATCCAACCGTATTCGCTTTTAAGATATTGGCAAATTCCAGACGTCTTCCCTGAAAACGCTTGGATGCATAGAGATTGAATGCATAGTAAAGCAGCAGATAGCCGGGCACGATATAGAGCAGTGCCATCATATACGTCGCCGGCGGCAGAATTCCCCTCTCCGGATGATTATTCATAACGCCCAGCCGCACATAGCAGTACCAGGACAGTACGTAGGAAAGTGCGAGCACCAGGGCATCGATCAGAACGTGCATCCGGTCAAAATATTTCTGATTATCGTTGATCAAATTCGTTCACCTTATCTGTTTTTTTCGGGATTTAAAAATTCCCTACCCCTAACTATACAATAAGTTTCAAAAAAGAGCAATCATATTTTTCTAACATTCTTCTTATTTCCGTAAACTTTTTAACTTTTTCGTAATCTTTTGAAAGAATCCTTATACCCTCTCCAGAAATCTCCGGAACACATTGATAAAAAGCTCCCATTCGATGACAAAATACGTGCCGAGGCGCTTCCACTCAAAACGGATCTTTTTTGCTCTGTTTTCCGGCTTCCGGCAGATGAAAAAACCATTCTTGATTCCTGCCAGATATTCTTTTCCATATCCCTTCGATGCAAAAAAGACCAGTTTTGCCGAAAAACCGAGGATAAAGGCCGGCAGGTTAAGCAAAATCTGTAAAACCGGCATATTTTTATAGATCAGATAAATATTGTTCCTGGAAGAATAACGGATTTTAAAGAGGTTATACCGGGAGCCGCTCGTTCCGCTTCCGACGTGGTAAACCTTCGCGGACGGCTCATACCAGTTCTCGTAGCCCAAAAGCCGCGCACGATAGCCGATGTCGGTATCTTCCAGATAAGCGAAATGTTCTTCGTCAAAAAGTCCGGTCTTTTCCAGAAATTCCCGGCGGTAGATCGCTGCTCCGGCGCAGGCCGCAAAAATCCGGTCGGACGTTTCAAATTCACTGACCGGTTTTCCTTTTCCTCTTGCGAATGCCCATCCCAGCATATTATAGTAATTTCCCGCATCGTCGATTTTATCACGCTCCTGATAGGAAATCAGCTTTGCGCTGCATGCAAACGCATTCTTTCTTTTACAGATTCCCTCATAAAGGCGCTCGACAAAGTCCTGGAACACTTCGGTGTCGTTGTTTAAAAGGATCACATACGGCTCCTTCGACTGGCGGATGCCTTCGTTGACCGCACGGCTGAAGCCATAGTTATCATCGAGCTGGATGATTTTCGTCTCCGGGTAGTGTTCCCGCAGAAACGCACAGCTCTCATCCTGTGAACCATTGTCCACGAAATATGTGGTAAATTCCGTAAAGGTCTGCTTTGCAAGCGCTGCAAAGCACGTCTCCAGATACCGGTATCCATTATAATTTGGTATTACAACTGCTACTTTGTCCATGGTTTTACTCCCCTGCCGTCGGCACGCAGTCCATAGTTCCACGATGCCAGCGTTAAATTTGGATTGTAGCAGGGATCTCCTGCCTTTAACAGCCCAATCCAGCGGCTGCGCATAAATTCGATTTCCGACTGGAAGCGGCGCACCTTCTTCTCGTCATCCTCTGCTCCCCTAGATTTCGATTCATAATGGTACAGCTCCACGTGCGGATTGTATACGATTTTATAACCTGCTTTTCCAATGCGCAGGCACAGATCAACATCATTGAAAGCGACGGACAGTTCTTCTTCAAAGCCGCCGACCTCCTCAAAGACCTCTTTTTTCATCATCATGCACGCTGCTGTCACCGCACTCACATTCATCTGGAGCGATGCCTTATGCAGGTAGCCGCTTCTTCCGCGCGCCAGCCCTAAAAAGGCGTGGCCCGCAATGCCGCCGATACCGATGATGATACCCGCATGCTGCACCGTGTTGTCCGGGTAATACAGCTTCGCGCCGACCGCCCCGATCTGCGGTCTTTGCAGATTGGACACCATCTTTTCCATAAAATCGGGTGTGATAATTTCCATATCGTTATTGAGAAACAGGAGATACTCTCCCTTTGCCTCTTTGACGCCGAAATTATTGATCGCAGAATAGTTAAAGCCCTGTTTTGGATACTTCAGGACACGGATGCCCTGTGCTTCGAGTTCTTTGTAATAGGAAAACGTTGCTTCCTCAGTGCTGTTGTTCTCAATAATCAGAATCTCATAGGATGGATACATGCACTTCTTCTTAATGGATTCCAGACAGGTGCGTAACGTATCGGCCTGATCCTTGTTCGGGATCAGAATCGAAACCAGAGGCGTTCCCCGCAGTTTATAATCTACATCGTAGAAGCCATAATCCGAACGCAGTGTGACGGTTCCCTCTTCGCCACAGCGCGCAAGGTTTCCCTCAATTGCCTTTTTTCCGGCCTCATACGCGTACAGCTTGCTTGCCGGATTGTCTGCGGTGGAAGCGCTGTGGACCCTCCAGTGATATAAAACTCTCGGAATGTGTACAATTTTTCCCGCCATTTCCGTGCAGCGGAAGATATAATCATAATCCTGCGCCCCATTGTATTCCGGACGAAGGCCGCCGGTTTTCTCCGCAATCTCCCGCCGTACAACGAAGAAATGGCAGATATAATTGTTTGACCGCAGCAGATCCAGATTGAAATCCGGTTTGAAATGCGGCTGGAAATACTCGGACAGATCGGTCCGTACCTTGTCCTCATCGGTATAAAAAGCATCGATGGACGGATCTTTTTCCAGACGGATGGCAATTTCAAAGAGTGCATCCGGCGCAAGCAGATCGTCGTGATCCATAAAACCGACGAAATTTCCCGCTGCTGCGGCAAGCGCTGCATTTGTATTCTCTGCAATGCCGATATTTTCCGGAATCGGAACGTTCTTTACGCGCGGATCTTTTCCGGTATACTCTTTCAGGATGCGCGCCATCGTCTCATCCTCCGGGCTGGCATTTCCGATCACCAGTTCCCAGTTTTCATAACTCTGTTTTTCCAGGGATTCGATCATCTGACGCAGAAAAATTTCCGGCGTACGGTAAGCCGGAACAACAACGCTGATCTTCGGACAATAAGAAAATTTATGATTTTTCTGACGCGCCAGGTCCTCCTCTTTTGCGCAGTACTGCTCCCGCCACGGTCCGTACGGAACCTCCTCCGGCTCCATCCTCTCCGAAAGACGGATCAGGAATTCCTTTGGGCCATAATGTTTCAGGTAACGCAGTCCCTTCTGTATGTTGTAAGGTTTCAATTTCCGTATAAAACGGAGCCATTTCATATCTGACACTTTTTTAACTCCTTGGGGTTTTTGTTTTTCAGGTTTTTTGTTTTTTCCGTATGAACTCGTTCGCATTATACTCTATTTTACCGCATTTTGCAAATCCCGACTGAAAATATTAAGAAATTATGTGTTTCTTCCCTGCTCGCTTTATGTTATAATAATAAAAGTGTGTCTAATACATTTTAGAGAGATCCGCTGCCCGGACAGTCTTATGCAGCTGTACCCGCTGGATCAGAAGGAGTGAGTTATGATTAGAAAGAATTCTGCAGCCCGCACATTTTTATGCCTGTTGCTTGCTTTTGTTTTTGCCGCGTCCTGCCTCCCGCAGACGATTTTTGCCACAACCGATAAAAAAACAGTCACCACCTGGCCCGAAGGACCGGAAAACAATTCCGGCGCTGTCTGTTTACTCGATGCCGATACTGGTGCTGTTTTATACGATAAAAACATGGACGAGCAGCGCTATCCTGCCAGCATCACCAAGATTCTGACGGCTCTGCTGATCATTGAAAACAAGCAGATGACCGACACCGTTACCTTCGGCGAACATGCTGTCAGCGAATCCATTCCGGGAAATGCCCGCATCAACGTTCAGCTTGGCGAAACGATCACAGTGGAGGATGCTCTTCACGCGATTCTTCTTGCCTCGGCAAATGAGGTCTGCACACAGCTTGCCATCGACATTGCCGGAAGCGAGGAAGGTTTCGCCGCCATGATGAACGAACGCGCCGCTGCACTTGGTTGCACGAATACCCATTTTGTCAATGCAAACGGTCTGCCAGATCCGAACCACTACACCAGTGCACACGATATGGCACTCATTATGCAGGAGTGCATCAAAAACGAGACCTTCTGCCGCATCGAGTCCGATCTGACCTACACAATTCAGCCGACCAATATGACCTCGACACCGCGTGATCTTCAGAACCACCACGCATTGCTGTTCCAGGACGGTCAGTGGGGATACAAGGGTGCTTTCGCCGGAAAGACCGGTTATACCGATGAGGCACACAACACACTCGTTACCGCTGCCAAGCGAGGCAATATGACGCTGGTCTGCGTTGTTTTAACCTGTGATAACCTCGATTATATCAACGATACCCGTACCGTACTTGATTTCGGTTATGATAATTTTACACATTATACCCTGAAGAACGCAAAAAAGGAAAGTCTTTCCGGTGTGGTAACGCTTCCAAAGAATGCGAAAATTGAAACTGCAACCTACACCGATCCGGACGGCGCTTCCGTTGAGGAACCGTACACCCGCCAGTATTTTTTCGATGATCACTTCATCGGAACAGCCGAGGTTTCCGCTCCAGGTACTGTTTCCGACAGTTCTTCGGTTTCCTCCAATTCATCAGAAGAAACCGACAGCACAGATATTCCAACACCGGAAGAAACCAAGAAAATTTCTTTTCTCTCCACACTGCTCTATATTCTGCTTGGCCTGAACGGTGTCGCTTTTCTAATTCTGATCATTGTCGTGATCAACAACGCGAGAAAGAGACGGAAACGCAGAAACAGACGCCGCAATAACCGAAACAAACGGCACTGATCTTCTAATTTATAAGCAATCAGGACCTCCCGTCCAACGGGTGATCCTGATTCAAGAGTTCGACGGAAGTCGAACTTTCCTATAAGAAGTAAAGAATGGCATCGAAAACGCAACCGATTTCGATGCCATTTGGGTATAAAGCAGAGCTACCGCCAGAAATATTTGCTAGTGCGACAGCCCTTTTTGTTGCTTATTTATTTTCCAAGATACTGTTCTAAAATCTGTGGTTCGATTCTTTTCCAGTTTCTTTCCTTTACCGTCTCTTCTGCTCCCGTATCCAGTTTTTTCCTCAGTTCCGCATCTGTCAGAATACGCTCAATCGCCGCTTTTGCCTCCGCGAGATTTCCCTGCGGATAGAGAATACAGTTTTCCCCATCTTTCAGGTATTCCAGATTGCCACCGTTCGGCACAGCAACGACGTAGCCGCCGGACGCCATCATCTCAAGCGGCGGATAGGAAAAGCTTTCCAGCAGGCTTGTTTTCAGCAGGATATCACACGCCGCATAGACTTCCGGTGTTTTTTCATATGGAACCCGGTGTAAAAAGCGGTCCACGCGGTACCAGGATTTCGGATTTCCATTGTAGGACATGTACCAGATCTCGAATTTTTCCAGATCCAGCTGTTCCACGATACGGAAGCTCTCGTCCACGTTTTTATGCTCCGCGCTGCAGTCTCCCTCGATCAGAATCCGAATTTTTCCCTGCAGATCCCGCCCCCGTTTCGGATAGAAGGACGGATCGATGCCGTTCGGAAGATAGGCTGCTTCGGTATGGTATTCCTCCCGCAGCCAGTTCTGACACCATTTGGAAATGGTTACGTACTCCATCGGGCTCCTCATCCGGTAAGTCGCCGAAGTTGCGATCCGGTACGGGCTTCCCGGCGGATAAAATCCAACTTCAAAATTCTGCACCAGATATTTTTTCTTTCGGATCTTGCTGGACTGTTCGACGAACTCTGCGGTATTCCACATCGTCGCTACCGCAAGATCCAGCGTTCCCTGCAGTTTCTCTCGCTCGGCCGACAGCACCGGAAAATGGAAATCACCCTCATGATACCACTCCACCTCCCCTTCCAGAGTAAAGAGGCTGACCTGCGCTCCTGCTTTTACCAGCATTTCCGCATGAAGAAGTGCAACGCGGATGCCTCCGCTGATCTCCATCGCTGGAAGCACAAAGGCACAGCGTAGATTCCAGTGGCGCTCCACCCACTCGCAAATCCCGGTGGCATGAAAGATTGTGACACACTCGCGGCTGCACCGGCCATATGCCCGTCCGGCAATGGCTTTTCGTGCCGGTTCGTCGTCGATCAGCCACTGCAGTTTTTCCAACCACTCCGCTTCGTCTCGGCAGAGTACGCCGTCTTCTCCATCCTGTACCATCTCAGCAAAAGCGCCGAGATTGCTGGCTGCTGTCACAGTCTGCACCAGAGCCGCTTCCACCCATTTATTTTCCGATTTCGCACGGTTAAAAATCGTATCGGTAAGCGGAGCCAAGTTGATATCCACCGACGCAATCCGCTCCGGCAGTTTTTGGTAATCGACAAAGCCCTCCATCTGGATCTGGGAAGCAAACAGTTTCAGCTCCACCGGGAGTTCCAGAATTCCCACGATGAGGAGTTCCAGGTTCGGATTTTTGCCAAGCAACTGTTTCAGCACCGGAACGATCATCTCGATGTCGTCCAGATGCGTCGCACTGCCGCTGAAATAGCCAAGGCGTACTTTTTTCGCCGTTCCATCTGCTTCGTTCTTTTTCTGTTTTTCTTTTAACACCGCCTCGGACAGTAGCAGCATCTCATCTGACGCACAGTTGCGGTTGATCAGCACCTCCGGTACGTACTGCTTCAGTTCTTCTGCCAGCGCCGCTGTCGTCGTAACCGCCGCATCGCAGAGGGAAAGCAGCTCGCCCATGTTTCGGACATTCTGATCGTATGCCTGCCGTTCTTCCGGCTGCATCCGGTCGAGAAACGGAATCTGATCGGTGTATTTCGTATCGATCACAAGATCATCCACATCGTACCACAGAGGCTTGTTCATCTGCTTTGCCATTGTGGCAAATTCCCGCAGGGTGTCCGTCATCGGGCAGCGGAAAATCACGAACGCGCCGTAGCAACGTACCATCCAGGGCTTCAGCTCCTGAAAATAAACCGTATCACACGTATATCCGCCTGCCTCCAGCTGCTCCATCTGATGCACCACGCGGTACCGGTGTGGATGCGGCAGCTGTTCATTGCAGCCACTGATAAAGAGAATATCCCGGTAGACCCGGGATTTTTCTCTCTGAAACTCTTTTTCTTTTTTTGCCCGCGCAAGGTACCCTTTCGTACGCCCAGCCAGACCGCCGATTCCTTCTTCTGCAACAGCTTTTTTTAATTTTGCTGTCAGCACTGAAATTTTTTCCAAACGTTTCACCGCTTTCTTTCTCTGTTCCGCTTACCGCAATCCGTAGTAGTTCTGCAAGTACATCGGATAGATGATTCTCGCCCAAGTAAATGCCGCTAATGCCGCTGCCGCCACACAGACCAGAATACAGAACAATTTTTCATACTTCTGTAGTTTTTTCTCCCGTTTCAGGAACGCCTGCACACCCTTCGTCACGAAATACATCAGCGGAATCAGCATCGGCATGCTGTATCGTCCCTGCGGCTGAAAATCAGAACTGTAGGAGTAATACGCATTCAGATAATTCGGGATCAGCAGGGCAAACACATTAGCCCAGGTAAACCATCCCAGTTTACTCCATTTTCTCTTCGTTTTTCCGGTAAGAGCCGTCTGCGTGCCGTCTGCATTCCAGAAGAAAAAGTCTCTCTGGCAACAGTTCCGCATCAGAATGAGACCGACAAGAAGACAGCAGAGGTACGGAACAATAATCATCGTGGAAAGATAAATCTTATTGTAGCCAAACGCGCCGACAAAGCTGTACAGCACTGTTACCAGCCAGTCATGTTCCAGAAAACTCGGCTTATAGAAGATCATATGCAACATGGAGCCTCCTTTTTTCTGGAAGGTCTTGCTGTGCGACGGCTTGTACTGGTATCTTGCATACAGTTCCGCGCTTGCGCTCGATGCCTGGCGTCCCAGAAAATCTCCTCCATAGAGAATAGCATTTCGAATAAACCACCACAGAGCAATGACACAGACGATCACCAAAATAAAAAGACCTTTTTGGATCATTTCTTTCCATCGTTCTTTGACCGGTTTCGACTGGTCCGTCAGCATCGTTCCCACAAAGTAGAAAAACGTCATCAGAATAAATCCATACGCATTGTAATACGACAAGAAACAGATTCCCATTCCAACGGCCGATACCGCACACGTGGTCCAGCTCCATCCCTCTTTGTACGCCTTTACCCAGGAATAAAAGATAATGGCCGTCGAACACATTGCAAGCGCGTCGCAGTTGACATAGGAATATAAAATCACATTGCCCGGCAGGAAAACCACCAGAGTCGTAAACATCCATGCGTAGCGTCTTGGAAACAACAGCTTTGCCGTCTTTAAGACCACCCAGGCAGTAAGCGCTCCCAGCAGAACATTTACAAAACGGGCGGAAATGAGCAGCATCCACTCATCCGTGGAAAACAGGCTCATCCCCTTCATCAAAACTGCAGATGCCATATAGGAGAGAATCGGATTGAATGCATAGGAAATCCCCCAATCCTCATTCCGAATCAGCGGTTCGTCACCCCGCGGAAGCTTCCCATATTCATAAATGAACTGTGGAATCTGATACCGCATTGATTCATCCGACGAGAAATTGTATCGCTGCGTACAGGACCACAAAAAGTAAAACAGGAATACGCCGAATACAAACAGAATCTCGATTCTGCGTTCTCTGCTCACATCCTTACTGCAGTTTTTTCTCATCTTCCTCAATTCCTTTTAGCATACTTGCGTAAACTTTTTCGGCTTCTTTGTACCAGGAGGTTCCCTTTACGAAATCCATTCCCTTTTTGCGGATTGTAGCCAGCTCATCCGGGTGGTTGAAGTAATATTCCATTCTATCTGCGATCTGGATCGGATCATAGTCAACCAGAATGGAGTTTTCCTCATTTACCATCCAACTGCTGTTTGCACCCTTGGAGCAGACAGCGACCGAGTTGCAGGCCATAACCTCGAACGGTACGAGGGAAAGGTTGGTATTCGAAATAACAAGGCACATATCACAGATCGCATAGGAATCTGCCAGCACCTGCGGTGTTACGATACCTAAATTTCTGTGTTTGAACGGAATCTCATAGCCGCTGACATCCCATCCCGCGAAAACAACCTCGATCTCCGGCATTCTGCGGCACAGCTCATTGAGTGCCAGCATACCGAGCTCAAAATCACGTCTCGGGGTAACCGGGCGGGCATAGAAGAAAACTCTCTTCTCGTTGTCCTGCTTTTCCTTCGGCTGATATACCTTGTCATCGTAGGAGAAATGGAAGCTGTCTGCCTGCATGCCGTATTCATTTCTCATGATATCCCGCAGCCAGTCTCCTGCTGTGATTCCTCGGAATCCCATCTTGTACGTGTTCTCTGCAAACTCATACTCCGAACCGTGTGCATAGAAATGCGGCTCGAAATCCTGTACGAAGTAAAACTTCGAAATCGTATTCTGGAATTTTCTTACGTAGTAAGCGGTGGTCCAGGAGGTTGCTACGGTTGCATGTGCAAATTTCATCTGGGATACATCGCAGTAAACTTCTACTTCCGGCACAAGAAGCGGGAAGTACTCTTTTAGGAATTTGCGGATGGACGCATTATCCTGAAAATTCGGGGACATGTAGAGATAAACTCTACTGTGGAAACCGAGGCGCTCCAGGTTGGAAATAAAACGGAAAATGGTGGTATGACCGCCGGAACCAGGTCCCATTTCCGGTACAACCCAATTCAGGATCTTTTTCTTGTCGTTTTTATGTTTCTCATACTCTTTTTGATTGAACGGGATCGGATCGTTGTCTACGACAAATCTGTAAAATCCGATGACGTTGTTCTTCGGCGGTACAGCCGGCTCATTGCCCTGTTTTGCGCGCTCAATCGTTTCTTTTAATCCATGATTCTTCAGATACCGTAACGCACGGTATGCTACATTTGGTTTTTTCACGTTTCTTTTTCCTTTCTTCTATGCATGTCTCTGATCGTACTGCTGCGAAATGTGACGATCCAGGAACTGTTGTTTCCGTTTGGAATACAGATGGTATTTTCCGCCGAGATAGCCGCCCACAAAGCGGTCAAAATTGCGAAACAGGGAATAAAATGCCCAGTGGATTTTCTCTTTTTTACTGAGCGGCTGCTGACGGATATACACGCAGTCCCCTCTCACCTGACGGTACAGCATGCCCGGAAGCTGCGTCCATTTCTGTGCAATCATATACTGATGAACTTCATATAATCCTTTCTGCTCATCATAATACCGTTTGAAATACGTTCTGAGTTTGAAATTGTGGGAATGATATACCGGTGCATACGGGCAGTATACTTTTTTGAATCCGAGTTCAATCATCTTTCTCGCCCAGATCTGATCCTCGGCAAAGTTGACATCCTCATACGGATATTTTTCAAAAATATCTCTTCGGATACAGGAGTTATTGTCGGAGAAAAACGCCAGATAATGACGATATCCTTCTTCTCTTTCGTAGCGTTCCGGATCATCAAGGTGGAAAATCGTATTAGTTTCTCCAAATCCTTTAAAATGGCCGTCCAGATCACGCTTGTCAAGCAGATTGCAGTCCGGATACGGATAATGAATCCCGAATCCTCCCACGATTTCCGGGTCCATCTTCATGGCATCAATGAAATTCTGCAGCCAGGTATCGGTCGCTGGAAGCGCATCCTGCGTAATAAAGATGATATACGTTCCGTTTCCTTTGGAAGCACCATAGTTTCTCGTTTTTCCATGTCCAAATTCGGACGGCTCAATCTGAAACAAACGGCATGGATATTTGCGGATCACATCGAGAGTTCCGTCCTTTGACCCGGAATCCACGCAAATTACTTCATATTCATACTCTGTCTTCTGTTTGAAAACGGCATCCAGCACTTTTTCAAACAGATGCCCACCATTTTTGGTAGGAATGACAATGGATACATCCATAGTTATTTACTCCTTTTTATCACATGCTGCACTTTATCTGCCATACGCACAACCTTACGCTGGCGCATCCGCTCCAGCTCTTCCTCCAGAAACTGCTTCTGTTTTCTCGTTTCCTGGAGTTCTTCTTCCCTGTGTGCAAGTGCCGCTTTTTCTGCTTCGATTTCTGCCTGCAGCTGGCCTTTCCGATAAATCTCCCCGTTCAGTTCATCCCTCAGATCTTTATTCTGACGGATATATTGAATAAACTGGGACGTAACGCCATCGCCTTTGTAGTAAATCCGGTAATCAATCCGGATCTGTTCATAACCGGCATTCCGGAATTTCAGAACCGGCGTTCCAAGGAAATAATAGTCGTCGATAATCTCAAGCTCGGCGTTGTGCGAAAAAGCGATACGTTCCGTCTTTCCATCGCTGCATACGCCCGCGAGAGAACGGATTTTAATGACAGCCCCCTCTTGCATCAGCTGAAGGGAAAGCTCTCCGTCCGCGTCTGCCTTTTCAAGCATCATCACCTTCTGCTCATCCAAGCCGAAGCAGTCCTCATAATAGAGTTCTCTCTCCTCCGGTGCTGTTTCGGTGAGCACAACCGGGTACATCATTTTTTCTTTTTCCCAGATAGAAAGCGGATAATTGTGCCGGTGCAGTTTTCCATAGAACGTGGCGAGCGCATTTGGCTCACCCTTTCCGGCCGCGAATTCCTGGAAGCACTCTTCCATATGGTAGTATACCGGAATCTCTTCCATGGAAATACCGCCAATGGCGTACAGTTCTTCCTGCTCTTCCTTCGTCAGTGCACTCGCCGCCTCCTGTAAAAAGACGCTCCGCGCATAGATAAATGCAATCGGTACGGCAAACGGGAATACCCACTCGTAGTCTGCCACCCAGACCTTTTCTCCATCCAGAAGAAGGTTGCCTGGAATCATGTCAATATTGGAAATCTCCGCTGCGGCAAGCCCTTCTTTCAATGCCGGATGGCCGAACACCTCACAGAACGCATCGGTTTCCACAAAGGATTTCTGCCCTTTTGCCGATGCAATGATCTGATACAGCAGTTCATAATCCTTTTTCAGCGATGCAAAATCTTTTTCTTTTCCATGACGGGAAATGCGCGTTTCCAGACTTTCCCCTTCTACAAAAGGAAATGCAAGCGCGCATTTTTCTTCATCCAGTTCGCATGGGCAGATCTGTACGCCCGCATAGGTGTACAGATGCTCCAGCTTTCTATAGTTTTCATACATATGCCGGATGTGGAGTTCTCCCTCTTTCTGCAGCGGAAGCTTCCACACACGCCGGATCCCATCCTCTTCTGTAATCCGGGTCATAATCTGAAATTCGTTCCGACGTTCTCTCGAAAATTTCGTATACAGAACTTTCCTCATACGTTTACTCCTTTTTCTCCACTTCAATCAGAAAAGAATTGGAAAAAACCGGAAACAGACCGGACTTCAGGATTCCGTCAAATGCTTTGCCTTCGTCAAAAAGTGTGATCCTGTCAGCATCAAAATTCCGCTGATTTTTTCTCAATTCACCCGGCTTCGGCAGATATTCATCCGAATAAATGACCGCCGGAAATTTGTAATCCGGATAGGGATAATAAAACTTAAACTTCGAAAAACCGTTTTCCTGCAGCATCTGCTCCAGCTCCGGTTTGCTGAATGTCTCGACAAAATCGATCCCCGGATATCCTTCAATTCCGGCAAATTCCCGGCCCACATGGTCTTCCCTGCAGCCGGCAAAATACTTCAGTCCCAGACGGTTCTCAATCGCAATCAGGATTTTTCCGCCCGGTTTTAAGAGACGATTGATCTTTTCCAGATATTCCGGATACGGATTATCCTTTCCAATATAGCTTTTTGCATACTCCAGAACACCGATCAGTGTCACGTAATCGAAGCGTTCTTCCATTTTTTCTGCAACAACATTAAAGTTTCCAACCATAATCTCCAGGTTGGACGCATCCTGATTTTTGTAGGCATTGATCGTACTGCGCCGCTTCGACAGATCGTTTGCCACTACCCGCTTTGCATTTCTGCAGAGCACGCCGGAAATGGCTCCGCAGCCGGCTCCGACTTCAAATACGGAAGCATCGTCTTTCCACTCATACCAGTCCAGAATATTTTCCCGTTCTGGAGAAAGGTGATAAAAAATCGGCCAGCTTTTTTCTGTGAGGATTACCTTCTGGTAATCCTCTTTCGGCGTCGTCTTGACGATCTCCAGCAGCCGGTCCTCAATGCTGCCGTCGCTGTAAGCATCTTCGCCGTCATAATAATCCAGGTTCAAAAGAACATTTCCTATTGTTTCTTTCATATAACCCCCGTCGTTTATCCTCCGCATCCTACTCGTAGGTCACGGTAGAGTTCATATCAAAAAATCCTACGGTGTCTTTCATGGAGAAGACTTCCAGGAAGCAAGCATCGTACAGTCTGTGGTGGATCACCAGCTCTTCCAGATGGTAGCTGGTACATCCAAACGACATCAGATACTGTCCGCTCTGCAGCGGCATGATCTGGTCAAAGCATACCGTGACGGTCTTTCCTGCTTCCACCACGTCTTTTGTGTAATCCTCCAGCGCCGTATTCGTTCCGGTAATCTCCGTTCCCTTCCGGTCTTTGATCGAAAAGGCAAAAATCGGATGCTCCATCGTTTCATGGAACTTGATTTTCATCTTGATGCGGAATCTCTGGTTTTTATCCACAGAAGATGTAATCATACCTTTGTGGTCGATAATCGCAAAGTCCACGATCTCCGCAGCCTTGTCTCCATACTCTACCAGCTGCGCATTCGCAATCAGGCGTTCTCTCCAGAGGCCTTTTTTCGGCTTTTCTGCCGATACGGCACCGGATGCATCTGCTTCGGTTCTCTCTTCGGTCTGTTCTGCACTCTCTTCGGTCTCTTCCTCTTCTTTTGTCTCGTCATCGTACTGGTTGGCAAGAATCTTCTTGTAGACATCGACTGCCTCCGACGATTTTCCAACCATCACCTGTTTTCCTTTGTTAATCAGAAGACATCTCTCACAGTACTTGATGACGCTGCCCATATCGTGGGAAACGAAAAGGATCGTTTTTCCTGCTTCTTTCAGATCGTTAAATTTCCGGTAACACTTGGACTGGAAGAAAATGTCTCCGACGCTTAAGGCCTCATCGACAATCAGAATATCCGGATCCACATTGATCGCAACCGCGAAGGCAAGGCGGGCAAACATACCGCTGGAATACGTCTTAACCGGCTGATTGATAAAGTCACCGATCTCTGCAAACGCAATGATATCGTCGAGCTTTGCCTTCATCTCCTCCTCGGTATAGCCAAGCATCGTTCCGTTCAGGAAAATGTTCTCAATACCGGTATACTCCATGTTAAAGCCTGCACCCAGTTCCAGAATGGCACTGACTCTTCCCTTTAACTCCACGTTTCCGCTCGTCGGGTTTAAGACACCTGTGACGATTTTCAGCAGTGTGGATTTTCCGGAACCGTTCGTTCCAATGATACCGACACACTCGCCCTTATGCACCTCGAGCGAGATATCCTCCAGCGCAAAATGATCGGTGTGATAGTTTTTATGTGTCAGTGAAAGCGATTCTTTCAGACGGTCCATCGGCTTTTCAAACAGCTTGTAGACCTTGCTGACATGGTTAATTGAAATTACTGTTTCTGTATTTTCTGTGCTCATTCCATCCTCCTATAATACATCTGAGAAATGAACCCGGAGGCGCTTGAACACTTTGGAACTGATTAGTCCTGCCATAAGCACAAAAGCCCAGAAGTAAAGGGTGTGCCATGGATGCTCGAAGAACCAGAGTCCATTCATAAAGCTGTCACGATATCCCTGGACAATATAGTACAGAGGATTCAGCTTCAGAAGGCTGTTCAGCCAGTTCGGAATATTCGGAATTGTTGTGGTATCCCACAGAATCGGGGTTGCCCACATGCCGACATTCAGAATTACATTGATAATCTGGCCGAAATCGCGGAAAAACGGTGTGATGGAACAGGTCAGATAGGAAAGTACAACGACGAGACAGATCACCGCAAAGGTATAGTACCCGATCTGGATAATCTGAACCGGCGGAAGTTTTCCCATCAGTGCAAAAATCAAAATAGCAAACACAATAAAGAACAGATGTACAAACAGGGAAGAAATCACCTTCACAATTGGAAGCACACTGATCTTAAATACAACCTTCTTTACCAGGTAACTGTATTCCAGCAGACAATTTGACGCACTTGGCAGTGCATCAGAAAAGAAGAACCACGGAATAATACCGGAAACCAGCCAGCAGATATACGGATATCCAGTGGCAGCTGGCTGTACACGCAGTCCGAGCTGAAACACGACAAAATAAACAGCAACCGTCACCATCGGCTGAATGAATGCCCATACGATGCCAAAATACGCTCCGGCAAATTTGTTGCGGAAATCATTTTTCGACAGTTTCCAGATCAGTTTCCGGTTCTGATAAAGTTCTTTGAATACGTTCATAAATGTTTTTTACTCCTTATTTCTTTAAATCCTTAATTCCGCCCCATTTATGATCTTTTTCCGAAATAATCAGATCTTCTTTTGTCATTCCTTCCGGCATCGGCCACTCCACGCCGATCTCCGGATCGTCAAAGTACAGACCGCCCTCATCGTTTGGATGATAGAAATCGGTACATTTATAAGCAAACTCTGCATAATCAGAGAGTACGATAAATCCATGTGCAAAGTTCTTCGGAATAAAGAACTGTTTCTTATTTTCTGCCGAAAGCAGGACGCCGAACCATTTTCCGTAGGTTTTGGATCCCTCGCGAAGGTCAACCGCAACATCGAATACTTCTCCGTTTACCACGCGTACCAGTTTGTCCTGCGGGTAATTGATCTGGAAGTGAAGTCCACGCAGGACACCTTTTTTGGATGCAGACTGGTTGTCCTGTACGAACTGGACATCAATGCCGGCTTCTTTAAAATCATTGTAATTGTATGTCTCCATAAAATATCCGCGCTCATCGCCGAATACGGTCGGGGTAATTACTTTTAATCCTTCAATTTCACAAGATTCTACTTTAATTTTTCCCATTTTTCTTTCCTTTCTCTTCTCCACAAAAATGTGAACAGATCTTTTTTTGACCTCTTTTGTGTCTACAATCTTTGCTATTATACCATTCTTTTCTGAGAAACTCAAGAACCCATTTTCACGCCCGCCCCGCCGCTTTTTATGTAAATTCCCGGATTTTCATTTTCCACTCGTATTTTTTAAGAAAATACTATTTTTTTCGTAAAGTTTCTGTTATAATATCGTAAGTTCCCAGTTATATTTTATACCTAACGCTACCTGTTTGTTACCTATTATAAAACACTAAAGAAAACTGGAGGTTATTTACTGTGTCTCGCAAAAAAGTACAGCATGTTGGAAAGATACTTTTTTCCATTCTTTCCGTTCTGTTAGGATTCCTTGGGATCCTTCTTTTTACGTCTTCCCGCTGGATGCTCGCGACCTGGGCGCATCTTGATATGGAAGAACTTGTTTATCACTTAAAGGCACCCCTTGAGGGTACCAGCAAGGATGTGCTCTGGAGTTACGTCTGGTCCTGCGGCATGATCTCTTTTGCCGTTCTTGCTATTCTGATCGCGCTTTTTATTATCCTGCGCCATCGGAAGAAAGTGGAAATCATTCTCGGTTGCATCTGCATTGCCCTGGGAATCGCTCTTTCTTCCTATTCTCTTTATAATGTCTGGACGACGCTGGATATCGATACTTACCTGCACATTCAGAACAGCTACAGCACTTTGATCGAAGATAATTACGTCAATCCGTCCCAGACAACGATTACATTCCCGGAAAAGAAACGGAATCTGATCTATATTTATCTGGAATCAATGGAAAGCACCTATTCTGATAAAAAAGACGGCGGTGCTTACGACCACAATTTTATTCCCGCCCTGACTAATCTTGCCCTGGACAATATCAATTTTTCCAACTCCGACAAGCTGGGCGGCGCTTATCCGACAACCGGAACCACCTGGACCATGGGCGGTCTCTTTGCACAGACTTCCGGTCTTCCGCTGAAGCTTTCGATTCAAGGCAATGAGATGGCTTATCAGGACAGCTTTTTTCCGCAGCTTTCAACACTTGGCGACGTTCTCAATGAAGCCGGCTACAAACAGTACTTTATGATGGGTTCCGATGCCGCATTCGGCGGACGGAAGAATTACTTCACTTCGCACGGTGATTATGAAATTGACGATTACTACTGGGCGATCAGCGAGGGACTGATCCCGGAAGGCTACTACCAGTGGTGGGGCTATGAAGATGCCAAACTGTTTGAGTATGCAAAAGATAAACTGACGGAGATTTCCAAGAATGACGAACCGTTCAACTTCAGTATGCTGACTGTTGCCACCCACTTCGAGGACGGCTACAAATGTGACGAGTGTGATGAAAAGCAGTACGGAGATGACCACTACGGTATGGTGATTGACTGCTCCAGTTCCCGTGTCAGTGAGTTTATAGACTGGATCAAGGAACAGCCTTTTTATGAAAACACGACTATAATTCTTTCCGGTGATCATCTGACCATGGACTCTGATTTTTGTGAAAACATCGCTGAAGATTATCAACGTTCTACTTATAACGCTATTTTAAATTCACCCATTCTTCCGGTTCATGAAAAAAATCGGATTTTCACCACGATGGATATGTTCCCAACTACTCTCGCAAGCCTTGGAGCTGTCATTGACGGTGACCGTCTTGGACTTGGTACGAATCTTTTTTCAGACAAGCCTACACTTGCCGAAGAACTTGGCTTCGATGAACTGAATCGCCAGCTCTCTATGGGCTCCCGATTCTTCGATGAACTTGATGCTGATCTTACCCCCGTCTGGGTCGGCGATGGCGAATATCAGAAATTTTATATTAAGGAAGAAGATCGATTTGCCAATAACGAATGGGTAACTTACAATCCACATCAGCTCTGGGCTGACGGTAAGCAGTCTTATTTTATTGATAAGGACGGCCACGCGGTTTCCGGCTGGCAAAAGCTTGAGGATGGGAAATGGTATCATTTTTCCGAGTCGGATTACCATCTCATCGAGGGTCCTTGCGATACAAATCCTGAATTGGAAGAGGAAACACCCGACTCCACTTCGGTAAATGACATTTCCTCCGCTTCTTCTTTTACAGAAAACGATTTGGATTCCACAGTCGAAAGTTCTTCTTCTGGAATAGATGAGGACGATTTCTCTGAAAATGAGGATAATTCCAAAACCATCAGACATCTAGGCTCTTCTGCGGAAGATGATCCTCACGACCTGTCTCCTATCGATTATCAATAAAAATTTGATAACGATTCAGATCTATGCAATATAAAATAAAATCCCGCAGAAAAAGTTTTCATTTCTTTTTCTGCGGGATTTTTATCTTGCAAAATATTTAAAGCAGTATACGCTTAACTATTGTCTTACGTACAAAAATATGTTTTTTCCCATTTTTTTCACCTGTGTAAGGATCCACTGGATCAGTAAGGCAGCAAAAATCGCTGCTAATAAATACAGAATTTTTGTCTGTTCTACGTCCTTCGGCATATAATACCACCAAATATCACTTTTACATCTTGACCAGTCAAACTTCAAAAACAGCTTTGTGCCATTCGCAATTGTTCCGAAAGCAACTTTTACAAGTAAAAAACCCAAAAACTGATTTTCCATAATCGAAAATGTGTTGTCTGCAAGAAGATTAATCCACTTTTTTCTTCCAAATACTGGTTCCATTATCGTTGCAATCCGCATCCAAAGTGCAATTCCCAAAAAACCAATAATAATTGGCATGACCGGTCCTTGATTAAAGTCATTGCACCACGCTGGCGTATAAGCCAACCTAGTTTTATAATGAAGAAAAATCATAAGTTTTGCAGCAAACACAATCGCAAAATACACTACAGATGGAATCCTGTCCACATATTTCTCCAGTATCTTTTTATAAAAAATACCCATTGCATAAAACGGAGCAAAATACAGAATTCTGACCACTGTCAGCCACCAGCTGGTGCGATATTCCATAATCGCCAAAAAATTGCCGCCCATTCCAATAAGTACTGCCCCTGCAAAAAATATCCATTCCGGTATCTGCCATCCTTTTCGCTTAAAAAATGCCCGAATCATACAATTTAATATTTCTACCATAAACAAGGGCACAATATACCAGCCGGCCATATTAAGGACAAACTGATGCCCATCGTTTAAAGGTGAAATCAGAATATTGTGCAAATTAAATTTTCCACCGATTTGAAAGCCCCACCGATGTAATAACCTGACAAGCAGCCCATACGCAATCGTATACCCATACATTGGAAGTATCAGGGTACGAAGCTTTTTACAGACATATCTCCCCGGTCATTTCAGTGCTGCATCTTTAAAAAAATATCCTGAACAAAAAGTAAACAGCGCCAGATGGATTCCCTCATACGGAAACCATTGCGCAAAGTCCAAAGAAATTCCACCACCATCACAATGTCCCGCAACAACCATCAGAATCGCCACAGCATATAATATCTTAAAACGATAATCTATTTTTTTCTTATTCATAATCAAAAGCCTTTCGTTTGTTGTACGCAGACCCCCTATTTCAAAGGACAAGGACAGCTTAGCTGATATCGCTTTCTTTCCATCATCGGAACGTTTTACGGCAATGTATACACCAGTACCCCCAGAATAATAATCAGATTCCCAATCAGCTTTCCTTTTGATACCTTTTCTTTCAAAACGCCAAAGGAAAGCAGCAGGACAAAGACGTACGTAAAGGTATCCAACACCGGACCGTATTTCAAATCTACCTGTGTGTAGGCATACGTATTTAAAAGAAGTACACTGCCAAAAATCAGATACGCCACAATCACGCGCCAGTTCAGATACTCGCGAAGTGCAGATGCATGCTCCTCGTTGGCGCTTTGTTTCAGCAGAATCTGTGATACTGCTGAAAACATTGTACAGATCAGCATTAAAATCATATATTTATTCATATCGCTGCACCACCATAACTCCCACCAGCACAATCAGAAGGCCGATGATATTTTTTACCGTCAGATTTTCATGGAAAATGATCACGGCCCAGATCTGGGACCAGATCAGATAGACGCTGCGGTTTGCATATGCGGTTGACAAAGAGAATTTTTTGATTACCTTCTGCCATGCAATAGCGTAAATGCCACAGTTTGCAACCATCAGAAATAAAAATACATATAATAGAGGATTTTTGATTCCTCCCCGGTTCAGCTGAACCGATGCTGCTTTCGAGAACACACTCGTCAGAGAAAACAGCAGGATATTCAGGTGCAGCTGAATATAATCTTTTGCCTTATTCAAAAACAAGTCCTCCTTTTTACTTTTCTTCCACGCGGAAAATGATATGCCCTTCTACTTCTCTTACCGGGATGCACCCCGCTGTTTCCACATAGGATACTGCCGCTGAACTGCTCGAAAGTACAATATACTCTGCATTCATTTCCCTAAGACTTCTGTAAAATTCTTTCTGATCCAGCGACAGATCCATCTGTGTGATAATCTGAAGGATCTTTGTTTCGTCTTCAATTTCCTGCTCGGTCAGTGCATCAGTTGATACCGTATTGGAGCCCTGATAGGTCAGAACCATATCGCGGTCCAGAACCAGTTCAAACGAAGCATCATACTGCCGCACGATCAGGTTGAAATCCGGTTCAAAGACAACTCTTACGGTTCCCTCTCCCGCTTCTTCGTGCAGCACCGTACAGACGGCCAGAAGATCATCTGGCATCTTGTACTGGTTATCCGGCAGCTTCGGCAGTCCGCCAGCCAGTACGGAATTTCCGCCAAAACAGATGACCGCTGCCAGCACAGCCGCGGTCAGATACCGTCTCCAGCCTTTTTTCTGCCCGCCCACAACTTTCGTGCAGGCATATCCGATGGTCAGTACCATCGGCAGAATCCAGAAAAACCGGTAATAGACATTGACCATTCCAAGTTTTCCCAGGATATATTTCACCGCAAATGGATTGTATACCGTAAAGGCCAGAAAAACAGCGGTTGTTACGAACACATACCGCTCTTCCTTTTTTCCTTTTAAAGCGAGATACAGCACCGACAGCAGAAACAGCGTCAGTACGGTTGTGTTTCCTCCAAACGTCACAAAGACCTGTCTCACAAAATCGAGGCCGCTCTCATTCAGATTTATTCCGCCCACATTTTCTCCTTTCTACCGCACAACCGGAATCTGCAGGATACCGCGCACACCAAGGAGATAGACCCCAAGCACCAGCACACACGGCAGCACAGCAAGCAGATAGAGCCCGCTCTGTCCCCAGCGTTTTTTCCGCACAAGATTCGGCAGAATCACAGCACTCATGGCCACCGGTACGGTCATCATGGATGACATCGTAAGGTCAATTGCAGCGACGCCTGTCATGAAAAACAGCAGCCAGACTCTCTTTCCGTTTTTCTCCTGATACATGCGCAGGCCAAGATAAAACAGAAACGGGAGGATGATATTGCACAATACGGCCTTTCCCTCGTATCCCCTCGTCAGCAGGAACGACGCATTCGAAAAGATCGTATGAAAATTCAGATTCACAACACTAATAAAGCACAGGAGCACCCATACCATCTGTTTTTCTTTTAACAGCGCCTTTCCGATCTGTGCATAGACGAGATAACTTAAAACTACCGTCATCATACAGAGAATCACCTTCGTCACTACGAGCGGATGAAGGCCCGTTAAACAGCACAGTACTGCATTTGCTGCCGGATACATGCTGAACACATAACGGATGTTAAAAAAATCCAGTGCTTTTCCTGTATATGGGTCAAAGCTGCTGATGGAATCTGTCGCAAGGTTCGTTGTCACACTTCCCACATAATACGCTGCATCCGCACTGCCGTTTTCCTGCAGTGCAGCAACAAAATACAGCTGGATTCCAATCAGCACCAGCATCACATAAAAAGCCGCCGTCTTTCCTCTCCAGAAACCGCCGCTTCTTTTTCCCCACTCTCTCCACATTCCCAGATGAAGACAGATGGAAGCAATTACAAGGACAGCCACAACAGCAGCCCATACCCATGCGAGCAGATGCAGCTTTGCACCGAGCACCATCATCGGCACAGAAATCAGTTCAAATAAGAAGTAATATGCAATAAAGCCAAACAGCACAGTTTCACCCAGATGTCCGCTCTCATACCTGTTTTCTCTGATAAAAAAAGAACCCAGGCAGCAGAACACTGCGAGCATTCCCAGAAACAGTGCCGGCATTTTTAATAAGGTAATCATGTTTGGTTCCTTTCTTTTCCTTACATTCCCAATCCCACTCATTCTAACATGATGCCCTGTCTGCGTCAAGTAATCGAAATTCTAATAAACATTGACTTTTCCCTGAAATTTTGTATAATTGTGATGTTGAGCGCTTATTTTCCACCCGGCTGTTTTACTTTTTGTTTTAATGATATATGTTACGAAAGGAGCCATTGATATGCCTTTTTCCCGGCATACCCGCAGATCCGTGTTTTCCATCGGCGCTGCATCCCTTGCCGCTGCTTTTCTTTTTCTCACCCCGGAAAACACACATGCGGCTGATACTACAGCAAAAATTCACATTCTGACACTCGGCAGCGGCTCCAATGCCATCGTTCTGGAAAGTGTAGACGATAATGGCCAGAAAATTTTCGGCATGGTAGACTCCGGCGAGGACTGGGATTACCCTGACGGATCTGATCCGCGTTATCCGCTGCGCAGCGGCATCACAACGTCGACCGGCTACGACGATGAGGTACTCTCCTACCTGGACTCCCTCGGTGTCACCTCCGATAATCTGCAGTTTTATGTTGCAACACATCCGCACAGCGACCATATTGGAACCGGCGATACCATCGTGCGGCTGTATTCCCCCGACCGGGTTTATCTGCTCCCGTATGATGACAGTTATATCTATAATACTGCGCGTCTCTGGGACAATCTTTATGTCTACGACCAGCTTCTTACTGCTGCAGAAGAGACTGAAGGCGTGACCCTGATCCAGCATCTGAATCCCGGTGCCGCCTCCGCAGAAGAAGGATCTCCTGATTTTGCTTTTGGAAATTTCCAGATCCAGATTGTCAACTACGAGGAAGATTATCTCACAAGTCCAAAAGAGGACGCCAACCAGTTCTGTCTTGGTGTAATTGCCTCCGCAAACGACCACCGCGCTTTTCTGACGAGCGATATCGACGACGTCGAGGGAGATGCCAGCCGGATTGTTTCGAACTACGGGCTGTACAGCATTGATCTGATGACTTCCAATCATCACGGATATCCGAATGCTGTCGATGCAGACTATCTTGCTGCCGTCAACCCGGAATATTTTATCCAGACCGGTGACTTCCGTATTATGGATAACGATACCGTCGAGACCCTGACCTCTCTGGGGCTGCGCGTATTTTCCACGACAGAATATTCCGGCGATCTTCCGGCAGTCATTGCTGACTTTTCCGGTTCCGCGGTCACTTCCAACGTGGATGATACCTATGAAATTTACCGCGGCCGTTCTTCCAAGCTCGTTGCTTATCATGACGGCATCCCGTACAGCGGATTTTTCACCCGCGGCGGACAGAAATATTATGCAGACAGCAGCCATCTTCTCGTATGCTCCACTTCCTGGCGCGACACAGAAACGGGCATCGAATATACCTCCGATGAAAACGGCGTGATCACAAACGAACGCCACGTCATCGGCTGGGTAAAACGGGATGGAAAATGGTATTACTACAACGATGATGAAACACCGTATACCGGCTGGCTCACCCTCGACCACAAAACGTATTACCTCGGCGCGGACGGCGTTATGGCAACAGGCTGGCTTCTGCTTGATGGAGATTACTATTATTTTTCCGGCAGCGGTGAGATGCAGACCGGATGGCAGTTTATCAGCAACAACTGGTACTATCTCGCCAAGGATACCGGTATTATGTATTCGTCCGGATGGCACGCTGATCCGGAGACCAAAACGATGTACTATTTTTACACATGGGGAGGTGCCGCACGCAATACGACACTTACCTTAAACGGTTACCGCGTCAAATTTCTTTCCTGGGGCGGTATTTCCGGCAGCACCTGGCTGTACCATGACGGTGCCTGGTATTATGTACAGAAATATTCCTGCGTAACCAATGGCTGGTATCAGATCGATGGCGCCTGGTATTTTATGAATGCGGACGGTTCCCTGAAGCAGAACGAAAGTTTCCTGTATGACAACAATCTCTACTTTGTAAATAAGAGCGGAAAAATGTATCAGAACCAGTGGCTGAAATGGGATGGAAACTATTATTATCTCAGAAGCTGGGGCGGTGCCGCACACGAAGGCTGGCTGCTGCTTCAGAATAAATACTATTATATTAATGAGGACTGTACACGGAAAACGGATGAAGCCTTTACGTACGACAACAATCTTTATTTTGTTGATGAAAACGGCGTCATGCCGGCAAACCAATGGGTGATCCGGGAAGGTGTCTGGTACTTTACCTACAGCTGGGGCGGTGCGAGAAAATCGCAGTGGTTCTATTATAAAAACAACTGGTATTACTTCAACGATGATGCTTCCATGCAGACCGGCTGGGCAGAAATTGACGGAAAAACATATTATTTCCAGAGCTGGGGCGGATGCGTCACCGGGACGAAAAAAATTGACGGAACAACGTATGTGTTTGATAAAAACGGTGTTCTGCTTTCCGAAAAAGAAAGCTAGAAAAATCCATATAAAAATGCGGCAGAAACGAAAATCTCATTCGTTTCTGCCGCATTTTTTATAAATTTCTTTTCCGGAACAGTGCACGAACGCACTGCCGGTAAATTCCGGTTCCCAGAAACAGGGTCAGATAGGCGATTTTCCGCCCATTCGTGAAGTGATCGCCTTCCAGTACCAGAAGCGGATGCTTTTTAAGCTCTTTTGCCAGCCTCTTCGCAAGCGCCTTTTTCTCCGCGTCCATGGTTTCCAACAGCATCAGCTTGTCCAGCACGAAAAACCGCGCCCAGCAGCAGCGCACACCTGCTTCTTTTTTCAGCGCCGGGTGGCGTTCTTCCACGACATTCTGATTATGATCCCATACTTCCACCGAACCCAGATCTGACCAGCGAAAACCGCTTGTCGTGAGGCTTTCGCGCCGGTGCACATAATAGTATTTCTGTGCTGTGGAAAAGGCCACCTTCCGGCAGTGCTCCATTAACGGAACGATGACGTATGCATCCTCGGCGATTGTTTTCTCCGGATAGACAACGCCCTCGAAAATCTCTCTCCGATACAGCTTGCCCCACGGCATCACGCCGAACACGCGCGCCTTCATCACCTGGCGCAGTCCCTCCTCGCTGTCGGTCACAGATTCGATTCCCTCCTGTTTCAGATCCGGCACCGGCCTTCCTTCATAGAGATCGTATCCGCGGCAGATACTCATTTCGGCATCATATTTTTCCGCCAGACGATACAGTGTTTCCAGAAGATCCTCCGCTGCGAAATCGTCGCTGTCCACAAACGTGATATAACGCCCCTCTGCAAGCGCAACGCCCGCATTCCGCGCCGAACTGACACCGCCGTTCTCTTTTTGGTGATAACGGATCCGCGCATCCTGTTCTGCGTATGTCCGGCAGATTTCACTGCTCTTGTCGGTGCTTCCATCATCTACAAGAAGCAGCTCCCAGTCCGTAAAAGACTGGGAGAGAATGGAATCCACACATTTTTTTAAAAATTTTTCTGCCTGATACACCGGGGTAATGATTGAAATTTCCGGCATTGTTTTATCCTCTTTCTTTATTTCTTACAGCAGTAGTGTATCCCCTTATACTGCTCATACGGATGATCGAGATCCAGAAACGCCGCATCGTGGTGGCCTTTCTGCTGTTCTTTCGGCGGCAGTTTCATATAATCGCCGAACGCCATGCGCAGATATGTGTCATATCCGACCGGAATCGGCAGGCGCTCGTTCTCGAACGGAACCTCAATCGCCGATGCAAAAATCTTTTTCGGATATTTCCGGAGAATCGCCTGCGGTGCGCACATCTCGGTGATGCCGTCCACCCGCGGGCTGTCGATATCAAATTTTGTAATATAGTTCTCTGCCTGCTTCCAGATCCGGTACCGCATCTTCTGCGTCGGAGCCAGCGCCAGCAGAATCGTTCCCAGGTAATGCATAAACGCGCCGTGGCGTTCTTTGGTCGGAATAACCTGCGTGCAGAAGAGCTGGAAAATCTTTCCCTCGATCACCTGCCATTTCCGCGCAAGGTTTCCCGGTGCATAGCCCTCGATCGGGAGAATATCAAGTGCAACGCCGTGGCAGAGATCCATATCGACCTGCTCCTTTTTCACCTGCGTGGTGCGGCTGTCGCGGATGTTCGCAAACGTGTGAGCATTGCAGAAGCCCTCTTTCGGGTACTCGAGCTTGTAGATTTTACTCTCCTCCTGCGTATCCCAGATTTTCAGGAACTTCTCGTAATCTTTCCGCGGCATGAAAAAGTCGAGATCATCGTCCCACGGAATAAAGCCGCCGTGGCGGATTGCACCGATACAGCCGCCGCCGCAGAGATAACAGGTCAGATGATTTCTCTGGCACCAGTGGTAAAACATAACGGCCATTTCCAGATTTTTTTCCTGCAGCCGGCGCAGAATTTCGTCCTCGGTATTAAACATCTTTTTTCTCCTCTTCCTTTGCGTTCAGGCTGATCGTCTGTCCTTCCTCGAGCCCTTCTGTGCTCTCCTTTGTGAAGACAATCTTAAAGGTTGCAAGAATCAGCTTCAGATCCTCTAAAATCGAATAGCTTTCTATGTACATCAGATCCAGCTTCAACTTGTCGTATGCGGTCGTGTTGTACTTTCCGTAAATCTGGGCGTAGCCGGTAAGGCCTGCCTTTACTTTCAGACGGTAAGCAAACTCCGGAATCGATTCCTCATATTCCTTTGCAATCTCCGGCCGCTCCGGGCGCGGTCCGACGACGCTCATATCGCCCTTGAAAATGTTCAGAAGCTGCGGCAGCTCATCAATTCTCGTCGCGCGGATCACCTTCCCGACCGGCGTAATGCGGCTGTCGTTCTTCGTTGCCAGGCGGGCTACGCCGTCTTTTTCGGCATCCACGATCATGCTTCGGAATTTGTAGACATAGAATTCTTTTCCGCCGATCGTGAGACGTTTCTGTTTAAAGAACACCGGGCCATGGTCATACAGCTTGATGCAGAACGCTGCGATCAGCATAATCGGCGACGTGATCACAAGAAGAATCGTCGATACGAGCAGATCCAGCAGGCGCTTGCAGAATCTCTGATCAAACGAAAGACCACTGTTTCGCGCGAGCAGAAGCGGTGTATCGAAAATATGGAGCGCTTCCGCTTTCCGTACCATAATATCCGACAGCTTCGGCGTCAGATAGACACGGATTTCTTTCGCATAGCAATATTTCAGCAGACGGTTGCGCAGCTCCGAATGAAGATCGCCCAGGATCACACCCTCCTGACCGTATGTGTCAATCTGGCGGCAGAGCTCTTTCTCTCCCACTTCCACGCTCACCTTATGTGCTACAATATACTTGTCCGGCCGCTGGTTCATCTTCAGCTCCAGGCTTTCCATCGGGTATTCACCGTAAATCAGAAGCACCTCTCTTGGCGGAAAGAGACGCGCAAACGTTTTCTCAAAAAGCCAGGATACAATGCCTGCCAGCGCAAAGTCCACGAGTGTCATGCCGACCATCGGCAGAATGTACGGCAGGTGGCGCCACAGCAGGATAATCTGCAGATACATCAGCGCATTGGCACAGAATGCCGTCATCATCTGGGAATAGATGATGCTGCTTCCCTTCATGTAGCCGATCTTCATGCCGCCGTAAATGTACATGAAAACCAGAAGAAAAATACCGTAGATCACGACGATAATCTGATTTCCCTTATCCCAGAACGGCTCCAGCCACAGGTGGCTCGCATAGTATCTGTCCCAGAACACAGAAAAAACAGTGCATTCCAGAAGCACAATCGCCGCGACCGCCAGGACACGCATCAGATGTTTGTACTGTTCCCTGTTTTTATAGTTCATCAATCTCTTCCTCTCTTTTTGCCCTTACCGTAATACTTCCGCACACCGTTTACGGCATAGCACGCAAAACAGTACAGGGAGCGGAACGTTCCCATTCCCAGCTCGCGGTAAACACGGTAAGTCATTCCTGCAGAATGCAGTTTATTCCCCGATTTTCCTGTGCTGGACAGCCGGTATTTCAGCAAAGGCTCATCCACACCGCAGGCTGTCCCGTATTTTTTCAGGATCCGCAGCCAGTCCAGATAATCCTCGTGGCACTCGTCCTTTTCCATCGGGAATTCCAGCAGAACGCTTCTTTTGGCCAGTACCGACGAGCAGCCGATCACGTTGCCGCGCAGTAGCATTTTGTAGGTGATCCGCTCCGGGACAGAAAAAATCTTCTGCTTTTCCGGTTCCTGATCGTAAATCAGCTCCCGACCCGTACAGCAGAGCACATCACCGGTCTTTGCAAGGGCTTTTTCCTGCTTTTCCAGTTTTTCGGGATCCCAGTAATCATCCGCGTCCAGAAAGGCAATGTAATCGCCCTTTGCGAGCTGTACACCGCGGTTTCTGGATGCGGATGCTCCTTTGTTTGTCTCATTCCGGATATACCGTACCCGGTCATTTTCTCCGTAACGCCCCATCTTTTCCATCGTATCGTCCGTGGAATGGTCGTCGATCACCAGGATTTCCAGCGGGGTTTTTGTTGTCTGGCAAAGGACTGAGTCGATTGCCTGAAACAGTGTTTCTGCACCGTTGTACGAAGGGATTACTACTGAAATCATGTATTTTCCTCTCTTACTTTGTCTGCTGCATCTGTTTTTTAAATTTTCCAGCAGCAAACCTCCTACTTTTATAGCATATCTGCACGGGCTTGTCAATTTTACGCCGGGATCTGCTGGTTTTTCTTTCTTACATGTAATTCTATGTGAGCTTTAAAAACGCCAGTAAATAGAACAGAATTCCTCCGAACAGTGCTCCGTTTCCGCCGTTTTTCTGCCCCGTCTTTTTTCCGATGGCAGTTCCGGCATACATCGCCGCCATTCCGACCGCGAAGGAGGCAAAAAAGATCTGTCCTCCTGTCACCGGAAGATCCGCGGCAAAGACGCCGGAGACAATTCCATCCACCGACATCGAAACCGCCAGCAGGCCAAATTCCAGTGGGTGGAGCTGTTTTTCCAGATGTTCCAGTCTTGCTTCTGGTTTTCCCTGCTTTTTTCTTCTGCGTTTTCTCAGTTCTTCGAAAATTTTCAGCGTTCCCATAAGAAAAAAGCAGCCCGCACCCACTCTGGTTCCCCATTCCGGTCCTGCGGACTGCAGAAATCTTTTTCCAAACTGCGCGGAAGCAACCAGGGCAGCACTGCAAAACAGATTCAGCAGCGCCGTCATGCCGGGTGAAATTCTCGTATTGCTGCTTCCATATCCGATGCTTACTGCAAAGTTATCGGCTGAGAGCGCCGCAGCAAGCAGAAGCAATTCTACCATATGACACGCTCCGTCATTTCTCACTTTACAGTATTCGTCTGTTTTTCAAACCGTGCATCCCGGGAAGGCAGTTCTTTTTCTTATTCCACTGCTTTCCGGAATTCCCGGATTTTTTCTCCGAAGTGCGATACATCGGTGCAGAAAATGCTCGAAGTTCCCGCCACAAAAATGCTGGCTCCAAAGGAACGCAGCGTCGCGCCGTGCTCCTTCGTAATGTTTCCGTCCACTTCTAAAATGATGTCCTCCCGGTGCATCTCCTGCAGAAATTTCTGCAGCTTTTCCGCCTTGCGCAGCGTACTCGGCACAATTTTCTGTCCGGCAAAGCCCGGATTCACCATCAGAAGATTGACGCCGTCGATATAATCAAGCACTTCCTCGATCTGCCCGATCGGTGTCGCCGGGTTGATCGCGAGGAACCGCTTGCAGCCGTACGGCACGAGGTAATCGAGCGCGCGCTGCACCTGGAAAGTGCTCTCATAATGAATCGTCACGATGTCCTCTTTGTAAATGCCGATCCACGGCAGCTTGTACTCCGGGTCTTTAATCATCAGATGAAGATCGAGCGGAATACTCGTCAGTTCCCGCAGTCCGCGGATGTAGTCGACGCCAAGGCCGAAGTTCGGAACGAACTCGCCGTCCATCACATCAATATGGAGATATTCGACTTTTTCTTTTTCAAATACATCGATCGTCGCCTGCAGATCCACAAGGTTTGAGCACATCATGGATGCCGATATCTGACTTTTTCTCATATTTCTACTCCCATGAAACCATTACTTTGCAGTATGGCTCTTTATGATTTTTCATCAGTTCCAGTCCGTCCATCAGCTTTTCGGACGGGAAACAGTGCGTGATCAGCGCCTGTGCCGGGATTTTCTTCTTCGAAAGCGCATCGAGTGCCTCCGTCCAGTCGCAGGCTTCATCTTTTTCATAAGAAGAATTCCACGTTCCCATCAGGTTCAGCTGTTTGCGCAGGATGCGCCAGTACACGTTCTTTTCCATCGCAAGATCGCCCGATGGATTTCCCATCAGCACGATGCTTCCGCCCGGTCTTGCAAGAAGAACTGCACCGGAAACGGCCTGCGGCGTTCCGACCGCTTCTACTACAACATCCGCCTGAATCGCTTTACTCTCCTCTTCCGTCACATATGAGATGCCCGGGATCTGTTCTGCGACCGCACGTTTTGCTTCGCCCCGTCCAATCACAAAAACGGTTTCGGCGCCGAGCGCTTTCGCCCACGCTGCCGCTGCAAAACCGATCATGCCCGTTCCGATCACTGCTGCGGTATCGCCCGGCTTCACACCGCTTCGTTTCACCGCATGAAGCGCCACAGAGAGCGGCTCCAGCATTGCTGCCTCGCGGAAGCTGACGTTTTCCGGCAGCTCCATCAGGTTCCAGTCCGGCACGGCCACGTATTCCGCAAAGCCGCCGTCCCGGCGCGAGCCGAGGTAATCGTAGTGTTCGCACATCTCATATTTTTTCTGCCGGCACTGCGGGCAGGTGCGGCATGGGATCAGCGGGAAAATGCCGACCCGTTTTCCAACTCGCTCTTCCGGCACACCCTCGCCGTATGCGGCAACCACGCCTGAAAACTCGTGACCCGGAATCGTTGGAAAATGGTATGTTCCGTTTGTGAAAATCCGCGGAATATCGGAGCTGCAGATTCCTGATGCCTTTACCTGCACCAGAACCCAGCCGGATGGGATTTCCGGTTTTTCGATGTCTTCCCTTCTTAAATCATTGACTCCATGCAGCTCGTATGCTCTCATTTCGTTTCTCCTTCCACAATCGTACAGAAACGCTCCAGATCGCTCCTTGTTGTAATCTTAAAGTTCCGCTCATCCCCTGGGATCATCGCCACATCCATTCCATGGCGGTAGGCAATTTCACTCGTTCCCCTTGTGAGGGACAGCTCCTCTTTCGATGCTTCCCGGTTGATCTTCGCGTACGGATGCAGCCGGAAGGCTTCCGGCGCCTGACCGGCAAACAGCGTGCTGCGCTCCAGCAGATGGTCAATTTTCGTTCCGTCGCTGCTCTGATAGATCGTGTCCTTCATCGGCAGCACCGGCATACAGCCCTCATGATCGGCAAGCGCCGCAAGGCAGTCGCCAATCAGCTGTTCGCTCACCAGAGGCCGCACGCCGTCGTGGATGATCACACCGTCGTTCTCCGATACGGAATCCTCCATGCAGACGGTAAGGCCATTATGAATGGATTCCTGCCGCGTATCCCCGGCATCCGCAAAGGCGAGAAATTTCGTAATCCCGTCTTCTTCCATCCATCCGCGGATCTTCTCTCTCCAGGCATCTGCCGCCACGATGACGATTTTCTCAACGGCACTGCTTTTCTGAAACTGCTCCAGCGTATACAGCAGAATCGGTTTCTTTTCCACTTCCAGATACTGCTTCGGAAAATCCCCCATCTGCATTCTCGTTCCGATTCCCCCCGATAATATGATTGCGTAATTCATCTTAAGCCTTTCCTTTGCTCTTTTTACTCTCTTTTTTTCGCTCTTCTTCCAGCTCTTTTAAAAAGTCTCCCAGTTCTCCAGAGGCGTTCTCCAGCAGGTACGACTTCGTTTTCTGTTCTTTCTCCAGATAGTTTTCCCGGATCTGGCCGTTTGTATGTTCAATCTCGGTGCGCAGATCCCGTGCGGAGAGACGATGCGCGCCCGCTCCCATAATGATGATCTGCTCGAGACCGTCCGAGGAAGCCACCGTTACGTTGCCGTTGTGGCCGATCCTGTGAACCGTTTTCTCGATGTACTGGTCAGCCGTCTCCGCCTCTTTCGTATAAACGACATGAATATTATGGTACATGCCGACCTCACCCTGGTTGCCTTTTACTTTGTAGGCATCAAAGACAAGAATCAGCGTCATTTTTTTATATCCCTGATAATTTGACAGGATGTCCATCAGCTTTCCTCTGGCGCTCTCAATATTATACCTCGCCAGCTCATTTAAATCATCCCATGCAAAAATAATGTTATAGCCGTCCACCAGCAGATATTCCTCCTGCGGCTCCTTCGGGCGGTTTGATTTTGCATATTTGGGATCCCCGATGCCGGATGACGAGGTGACCGGACGTGTCCGCCGCTCGAAACCGGCGCGCTTCCGCTCCACTTTGCCGTATGTCCTCGTAAAGATTTCTTCCAGCTCCTTTGCCTCCTGCAGGGAAGCTGCCATCGGCACGCGGTCGGATGCTTTTTTTGCTTTCTGCACAGAGGATGCTCCGCCGCTCCGGTCTGCCGCAGATTCGGCTGAATCGCTTTCTTCTTCCGGATTTTCCAGCGTGTATTCCAGATGCATATGGTCTTCCACTTCATTCCATGGAACGACAAAGCCTGCCCCGTGGGCACAGAACACAGAACCCGTCGGATTTTCCACATCCGCCTCGGAATCGTAGCCGATGAAGGCAATCACTTCCTCCGCGTTGTGACACGGCTCATATCCTTTTAAGGTACAGAACACTCTTCCGCGTCCCCGGCTATAAGCAGTCACTTCTTTCTGATAATCCCGCATCGTCACAACCGGTGCGGTTCCGGTGATCACTGTCATATCGCCTTCCATTTCCGGCGGTTCAAAGCTGCCGTACATCCGCTGGATATCGTTCAGCGCCCGTCCCGTCGATTCCGACGGAATTTCCAGACGGAACGCATAGACCGGCTCCAGCAGAACGGATTCTGCTTTTTTCAGTCCCTGCCGCACCGCACGGTACGTCGCCTGGCGGAAGTCGCCGCCCTCGGTGTGCTTAATGTGCGCACGGCCCTTGACCAGCGTGATTTTCATATCGGTAATCTCCGACCCGGTCAGCACGCCGGGATGCTTCCGCTCCAGCAGATGTGTGAGGATCAGACGCTGCCAGTTGCGGTCCAGGGTGTCCTCGCTGCAGACGGTTCCAATCTGCAGTCCGCTGCCCGGTTCTGCCGGCTCCAGCAGCAAATGAACTTCCGCATAATGGCGCAGCGGCTCGAAATGGCCGACACCCTCCACGGTACTGCGGATCGTCTCTTTGTATACAATATTTCCGGCTCCGAATTCCACCCATTCGCCGAAACGCTCGTGGATCAGACTCTTTAAGATCTCGATCTGCACCTCACCCATGACCTGCGCATGGATTTCCGCGAGGCGCTCATTCCAGACAATGTGGAGCTCCGGGATTTCTTCTTCTAACTGGCGCAGTTTTCCAAGCATCTGATGGACATCGCAGTCCGGCGGAAGCTCGATGCGGTACGTCAGCACCGGCTCCAGCACCGGTTTTTCCGCCTCGGTTTCGTTGCCGATGCCCTGACCGGAGAAAGTGCTGTTCAGTCCCGTTACGGCACAGATCGTCCCCGCCGGTGCTTCCTGTACCATCGTATAGCCCGCACCGGAATAAATACGGATCTGGTCTGCCTTTTCTTCGCCGAGCATCTGCTTCACCTTCAGCACGCCGCCCGTGATTTTCAGATGCGTCAGACGGTTTCCTGCCGTGTCCCTTGAAATCTTAAAAACGCGCGCGCCAAAATCCCCGCCGTACTCCGGCGTTTTTGTAAACCGGTCCAGAATTTTCAGAAATTCCGTCACGCCCTCCATCTTGAGTGCAGAGCCAAAGCAGCACGGAAAAACCTTCCGCTCTGCGATCATCGTGCGGATCTGGTTTTCTTCCACGCTTCCCGTTTCCAGATACTGCTCCAGCACGTCCTCATCACACATGGCGAGTTCTTCCAGCAATTCTGCGTTCTGGAGATCCTGCGAGAAATTCAGGCAGTGCTCTGAGAGACGGCTCTGCAGTTCTTCCAGCAGTTTTTCCGCATCCGTGCCTGGCTGATCCATCTTGTTGATAAAGAGAAAGACCGGGATCTCATACCGCGCGAGCAGCCGCCACAGGGTTTCCACATGCCCCTGCACGCCGTCCGCACCGCTGATCAGAAGAACCGCATAGTCCATGACCTGTAAAGTGCGCTCCATCTCCGCCGAGAAATCCACATGGCCCGGCGTGTCAAGGAGTGTGACCTCCGTCTCGTTCAGCTTCAGCACGGCCTGTTTGGAAAAGATCGTGATGCCCCTTGCTTTTTCCAGTTCCTCCGTGTCCAGAAAGGCGTCCTTGTGATCCACTCTTCCGGCTTTCCGGATCTGGCCTGTTTTATATAAAATTCCCTCTGCCAGCGTCGTCTTTCCCGCATCGACATGCGCTAAAATGCCTACCGCCAGTTTTTTGGTTTTTTCCATTTTGTTTCATCCTGTCTGTATGATTCATATTTTTCAGGCCCCCTCATCCCCTGCGGCCCGACTCACTGCTTATTGTACCACAAAACCTCTCATTGCGGAACCCCGGAGTGAAACGCAAAAAATCTCAAAGCGGATTTCTCTCCTGCTTTGAGATTTTTTATGTTATGTTCTGTTTTATCTCTCCCCCGCCATCGGCTGCCGATCTGCAATTTTCAGGAAAATAAATCCCAGTGCAAAGAAAATCGCCAGGCATGCAACCGCCACGTTGATCGTTCCGCCTGCCAGTTTTACAGCTGCAATAACTGCAGAACCAAGGAACGATGGTTACTCTGTCTTCCAACGTCATATCCGTTTCTTTTAAAAGTTCATTTGCAAGAAGTGCACCGTACTCTGCCTGATGGGCAACCTGCATACAGTGTTTCTGCGAATGATCCGTATACCCCAGCTGTCCCAGGTTTTCGTTTCCTTTTTCAGATATGCGCTGCATCCATTCCAGACTCCAGCCTAACCGCTGTATTTTTGCTGTTCCTGCCATTTCTTTCAGAATATTTTTTACTACAATCACGATCGTGGCACATTTGTATTTTAACTGCTATCCTGTTCCTATAAGGTCTATATCAAATGATTGTTAAATTTTTTATATTTTTGATGCAGTCAGGCGGGGTTCTGTTACAGCAGAAAAGCACTGCAAATACAGATGGATGTATTTACAGTGCTTATTTTGAGATTATTTTTGTTTTTTAATTCTGTGCGTCTTCGTATTCTTTTACTTTTTCTTCATACTGCTCCTGGCTCTCGATCGTATGTTTTACAATATGACCGTGCTCTTTCTGCTTATGTGCCAGATCCCGGCCAGGACGCGGTGCATATTCGTCTTCCGGGATTTCGAGTGCATTGGCGGTGGCGTGAATGATACCGTTGCTGCTGTAGGTGGCACCGCTCAAGGCGTCGATGTTAAGGCTCTGTTCTTCTTTCATCTGCCCTATCACGTAAGGCGCTGCACGGAAAAAGTATTCCTCGGTGTCGCAGTAGGAAAGGATGGAGATGTCGGTCACTTTCTGGTTTTCTACCGTTACCTGCACTTCGACATCCCCGCGGAAGGCATCGGCGGTACCCGTGCAGATACCGTCTTTCAGGTCGTGGAAACGGCCGGCGTCCAGGAATGCCTGTTTTTCTTCCGTTGTATCCGTCGATTCAGATGCTGTATTTTCCTGTACAGTATTCTCATCTCCGGCGGCTTCTTTTAACGCATTTTGAGTGGCCTCAATCAACCCTTTACTGCTGTAGGTGGCGCCGGAAACGGTATCTATCTCCTCGGCACTCTGTTTTTTCATGATTTCCGAAAAGATTCCTGACTTTGCTCTGTCCAGATATGTCTGATCATCCTCGGCGTTCTCTATCGTCAATCCGGTTATCGTTCCCTGTTCCACTTTTACGGAAACGGTCACGGTTCCGCGGTAGCCTTCTCCACTTCCGGAATAAGCGCCGTCCTGGAATCTGCTGTCCAGATTCTGTTCTGCCGTATTAATGGCCGCATCACCTGCTGTCTTACCAACGGAACCGCTCTCGCTCCGGATCAGGAACTGTGACGCTGCAATCGTAAGACAGGTCACCCCGACACCGATCCACACGCTGTATCGGTACTTCCAGTGTGCATTGTTCTTCAGACATCCGTTTATACATACCCCGCATCCAATGCACTCGCCGCCTGCCGTCTGCTCTTTTTCTGTCAGATCAATTCCCATGGTACATTTTGCAGTACAGAGACGGCAGTTTCCGCATTTGCTCCGCGGTTTTACAATTTTTAACAGCGTACATCTGGAAATCATGCTGTAGATGGCTCCTATGGGACAGAGATACCGGCAGAAAAAGCGCTGGATTAAGACGGATCCGACGAAAATCACCAGAATCAGCGCACCGCCAATCGAAAACATCGGCTTCACGCCCGGCCAGTGTCCGATGGAACTGTACTGTCCAAATACCTGCCACGGCCCTGCGATGTTCCATTTTATCATACCGCTCCATACGAAGACTGCCCAGAACAGGAGCACACCATATTTGATCCAGCCTGTTGGAACATTTCTTCCACTCTTCTTTGAATTTGAATGCAGGTTTTTCGCACCTGCTTTTCGAAACCGCTTTTTCAGCTTATTTCCTGCAAACCACAGAAAATCCTGCACAGCCCCGAAGCTGCAGAAATATCCGCAGAAAAACCGTCCCACAATAATCACCGCCGGAACCGTCGCCAGCACCATCCATACCGAATACCTGATCCGTTCCCACGAAACCGTCCCCTGATAAACTGCGGAAATAATCGTCCCAACCGCAGAAAACTGCGCCTCAAACAAGCCCGGGATCAGCAGGAAAGAAAGGATCTGAATCACTGCTTTCGGCCAGTTTCTTTTGTCTTGTTTTTTCAAATTTGTTCCTCTTTTCTTATGTTTAACGTTTCATCTCCATTACCGGACCATTCGATTTATGTTCCTGGATTAATTCACAAATCTCCGAAAGATTCATTGCCGAGAAATCTCCGGGGACGGTATCCTTCAGGGCACTTACTGCATTTCCGATGGATACTGCCTGTGACAGTAAAAAACCCTCATAAATCGTGTATTTTCTGCACATTTATGAGGGTTTTATATTTTTGCGTTATTTTTACAAATTCACAGTTGAATTATGCGTTCATCTGTTTAGCAACTTCCTCAGCAAAGTTCTCTTCTTTCTTCTCGATTCCTTCACCGGTCTCGAAACGAACGAAACCTTTTACTGCTACGGTTGCGTTGTTTGCTTTTGCAACCTGTGCTACATACTGAGCTACGGACTGTTTTCCGTCTTCTGCTTTTACGTATACCTGGTCAAGCAGGCAGATCTCTTTGAGCTCTTTGTTGATACGGCCCTGGATCATTCCCTGGATAACTTTTTCCGGTTTCTGGGACTCTTTCGGGTCGTTCTGAATCTGAGCCATGAGGATTTCTTTCTCATGTGCGATGTAATCAGCGCTTACTTCGTCGCGGTTTGTGTACTGCGGACGAAGAGCTGCAATCTGCATTGCAACGTTTTTAGCCATCTCTTTGAGGTCATCGTTTACAACATCTGTCTCAACGTCAACCAGAACACCGATTTTACCGCCCATATGAGTATAAGAAGCAACGAAACCGTTCTCCTCTTTTACCTGCTGGAAACGACGGATGTTCATGTTCTCGCCGATGGTAGCGATCTGATGAGCCAGCTCTTCGCCAACGGTCTCGTTGGTATCGAATTTCCAAGGCTCTGCCAGGAATCCTTCTACGTCTGCTGCAGTTGTATCCATAGCCTGCTCTGCAACCTGTGCTACATAGCCACGGAATTTCTCGTTCTTTGCAACGAAGTCTGTCTCAGCGTTTACTTCTACAGCGACAGCTTTCTTTCCATCCTCGGATACGTTCAGCATAACGATACCCTCAGCTGCGATTCTGCCAGCTTTTTTCTGAGCAGTAGCAAGTCCTTTTTCTCTCAGGAACTCCATTGCTTTGTCCATATCACCTTCGGTAGCTGTAAGAGCTTTCTTGCAGTCCATCATACCAGCACCGCTTACTTCTCTTAACTCTTTTACCATTGCTGCTGTAATAGCCATTGTTTTATTCCTCCGTATACGTGATTCAGCAGACTGCATCTTCATGCCGGTCTGCTATTGTGAGATTCGCCGAAGGGAACCTGAATTTCAAGTTCCCCCCAGTTCATTACTTCGCGTAAATTATTCAGCGTCTGTCTCTGCTGCTTCTTCGTATGCAGCTTCCTCAGCCTCGCCCTGTTTTGCCTCGATCACTGCGTCTGCCATTTTGGAAACGATCAGTTTTACGGCACGGATAGCGTCGTCATTACCCGGAATTACATAGTCAAGCTCTTCCGGATCGCAGTTGGTATCGCAGATACCGATCAGCGGAATTCCCAGTGTATGAGCTTCCTGTACGCAGATTCTCTCTTTTTTCGGATCTACTACGAAGATAGCGTCCGGCAGTCTCTTCATTTCTTTGATACCGCCAAGGTTTTTCTGCAGTTTTGCAAGCTCTTTCTTTAACTCAATGACTTCTTTTTTCGGAAGAACTTCGAAGGTGCCATCCTGCTCCATGGTCTCGATTGCTTTCAGTCTTGCAATACGGCTCTGGATGGTTTTGAAGTTGGTCAGCATACCGCCGAGCCATCTCTCGTTTACATAGTACATTCCGCAGCGCTCTGCCTCAACAGCGATAGCGTCCTGAGCCTGTTTTTTGGTTCCTACGAAAAGGATTGTGCCGCCGTCTGCTGCGATGTCTGCAACAGCTTTGTATGCGTCATCTACCATTCCTACAGATTTCTGCAGGTCGATGATGTAGATACCATTACGCTCTGTGTAGATGTACGGAGCCATTTTAGGATTCCATCTTCTTGTCTGATGTCCGAAATGAACACCGGCTTCCAGTAACTGTTTCATTGAAATTACGCTCATTGTTTTATCTCCTTATGGTTTTATTCTTCCCCATGTTTTTTCACCTTGGAACCTGTTTTTCAAAAAACAGGCACCATCCTTGGTACCGCATGGGTGCTTATTGTGCAACAGTAAGATTGTATCACAGAGTTTTTTTCATGACAAGCATTTTTTTCGCGGATTCTGCGGTTTTTTTCTGTTATTTTTGTGTTTTTCCCTGTTTATCCTTTAAAAACAGATACCAGAATGTTCCGGCGCAGATTACCGCTTCCAAAAAGATGAACATCCATGCACCTGCCGGCGCTTTTTGGGTCATCCAGGATACGAACTGGCTCCGGTAAAGTCCCCAGATATTTTCTGCCATGTGCGCAAGAACCGGGGCAAGGAGTGTTCCGCACCGCTCATAAATAAGGATCAGAAGCACACTTACCACGGCTGCATAGACAAACTGCGTCACATTGCCGTGATATGCACCGAACAGCAGACATGATGCTGCGATGCCCCAGCCGGTTCCCCAGAAATCTTTTGCCCTGCGGTAAATCATGCCGCGGAAAACAATTTCCTCTGCGGCCGCGCTCAGCACACCGACGGACAGGATCAGAAGCAGCGGGTTCTGTCCTTCATAAATCTTTGATGCCATGTCCTGATAGCCGGAAAAGATTCTGGTAAAGCCGGTCACGTTCATTACAGTATTCAGGAGATGGCCGAAGGTCATAACCAGCAGAATACAGGCGGCTGCCTCTGCCGCACTCCACCGTTTTTCCGGTTTCGGGAACATGCCTTCATCTTTTTTGTACTGTTTCCAGAGAACCGGGATCGCCGCCAGACTGCCGATTGCTGATGCAAGAACGGATGTCGCGTGCATACGCTCTTCCAGATAACCGCCGGTCGTAAACGTCATCAGGATCAGCGCCAGAAGTACGGTTGCTCCGATCAGAAACAGTTCGTACGTCAGAAGCGGTTTTAAAAGACGCCATAGCTTCCGCTGGATAGGAATTACGATTTCCTCCGTTTTTGGCTCTGTTTTCGCTGTCCTTTTTTCTTTTATATTCTCTGCTTTTTTCTCTTTCGGCGCAAAGATTCCTGTTCCACTTTCTCCTCTTGTCAGCCACGGGATACGCTCCGGCTTCATTTTTTTGATGCGGTCGCGTCTTTTCTTCTCTTCTTTCGGATCCTCCGCCAGCAGTTTCAGTTCTTCCGGTGTATCACATACCTTTGCGGCACCTGCTGCCTCGAGTTCTTCTCTTCCGCCGTACCCATACGATACGCCGACACAGAGCAGTCCGTTTTCTCTTGCCCCGATTACGTCATAGCTTCTGTCACCAACCATCACCACGTCGGAACGGCTGTCTTCTGCTCCGAGTCGGCGCAGCGTCTCTGCGATGACTTCTCCTTTATCGGTTCTGGTTTCGTTCATTTCTGAACCGGTTACTACGGTAAAATACTTTCTGATTTCGAAATGCTCCAGGATCTGCTCCACGTATTTTTCCGGTTTGGACGATGCTACCGCCAGAATTTTTCCCTTCTCTTTCAGATACGCCAGAACCTCCGGGATTCCCTCGTATACTTCATTTTCAAAAATGCCCTCTGCCTCGTACCGCTCCCGGTATTTTGTGATGGCCTGCTGTGCTTCTTCGCAGCCAAGGCCTGCAAAATTCATGAAAGATTCCAGAAGCGGCGGCCCCACGTAACAGTTCAGTTTTTCCAGATCCGGCTCTTCGATGCCAAAGGATGCCAGCGCATACTGTACGCATCTTGTAATTCCAGGACCGGAATCGGTCAGGGTTCCGTCCAGATCAAATAATATCATATCTGACATACTCTTATTTCCTCTTTTACTTTTTTATCGTATGACATGTCTTTTATTCTAGCATATCGAAATTAGAAATACAAACAAAACCGGATCAGGCTATTTTCTGCAGAGTGCACGCAGATAGCGGGTGGTCTGATTCTGAATTTCGGCAATGGCACGAATCAGGTTCCAGAGGCGCCTTAAGGACTGCAAGAGGCGGGTTCCTTTTGGTTTCTGGCTGGTTCTTTGGCTGACAAGTGTGGAAGTTTTTGGTTTCACGTTGACTTCCCACGGTTTCATGGTTCGTACAATGCCGTCTGCGCCACGCACTTTTACAGTGATGCGGTTGTAGCCTTCGGAAAGGCTCTCGGCTTTCAGACAGATTTTGTTTTCTTTCCATTCGTATTCGGCTTCGGAGCCATTTACCATGCAGGAAAGAATTTCAGCCGTGTCGGCGGCTCCCTCGAGCAGAATTTCCGGGGTATAACCGGGATCTATTTCGACGCTGGTGTCGGCCGGGCGGATAATCAGGGGGTTCGGCGCTTCGAAATCTTCGTCTGCTATCTGTGATAATATGAAATCAGCGATGATCTGCGGCGGTATTTGAGATGGCTCCTCCCCGGCACTCTCAGATGGAGTTTCGGCAGGCGGAGGACTGCTTTCTTCTGTTTGTAGCGGAGTATCATCTGGATCTTGGGTCACCTCCTCGGGCGTGGCTGCAGCAACGGGCAGCTGTTCGTCTGTTTTGAGTTCTTCTTTCTCCGGAGACGATTGCCCGGGCTCCGTTTGTTCCTGCTTTTCTGTGTTTGCCTTTCCGGCATCTGGCATTACGGTAGGCTCTTCTTTTTCTGGTGCTTTTGTTTCCGAGGTTTGATTTTCTGACTCTTTTTCGGTTGACGGAGATTCCTGCTTCGTTTCTTCCATATCAGGCTTTTCCGGTTCCGAATCTTCTGGCATCAAATTTTCCGTTCCGGATTTTTCTGAACCTGCATCTTCATAATCTGGTTTTTCTGTGTCCATTTCTCCAAAATCCGTTCTCTCCGAATCTGACTCTTCTGTCTCTGATTCTTTTGTATCTGTTTCTTCCCACCTTTCCGCTGGTTCTTTCTCCGGATCCGGAATTACCGTCGGGGGAAGCATTTTTTCTTCTTCTGTCTCTTTCTTTCCGGTCTCTGCCGGATCTGTTTTCTCTTCCGGCGGCTCTGGTTCCTGCTCTGGTTTCTCTTCTATAGGCGGTTCTTCTTCTGACTTTTCGTCCGGCAGCAGTTCCTCCGGTCCGGCTTTCCCGTCTGCATCTGTCACATCACTGTTCTCGATGATTTCAGCTTCTAATTCCACGCTTTCCACCGCACTTGCGGCCTCGCCTGTCGTCTGCTGTGTCTCCGCGTGGACTTCGATTCCCTGGACGGCCAGGAATCCTGTCATCATTGCGCATATGGTCTTTTTTCTCATCCTGCTTCCTCCCATCTTTTTCTGATCTGCTGATAAAAAATGTCCTCCTCCATTCCCGGAATTTCTGCTGCCTCGTTGAGGTACTGTTCTGTTTTTTCCTGCATGTCGAACTGAAGTGCCAGCTCTGCGGCCCTGAGCAGATTTTTCCGCCGGTTTCCATCCTGTCTGCTGCACAGAAGCCGTTCGTAATAGAGAAAGCTCTCCTGGCACCAGTCCTGTTCTCTTTCCCCATCCCCAGATTTTCCGCCAAGATAGCACGCATCCGCCAGTCTCTGCCAGATAACCGCCTCCCACTTCCCCTCCATATTCTCGCCTGCGGCCTTTTCCAGCACTTCGATTCCTTTCCGCATGGCGTCTATGTCATTTTCACGCGCCAGTTCTTCGGAAAAACTGAAATACATTCCTGCAACAGCAAGATATCTGCGGCAGCGTTTTTCTTTTTCCGGCTCCTGCTGCGTGTCATCATAAAATTCAGCCAGCAATGGCTCCATCTGCATTTTTTCCCTTGCCGCATCATCCGCCAGACAGTATTCCACAAGTTCCTGCTCCACACGCCCCGCCTGACTGAGATGGTCTGCCTTTAAGAACGCTTCCCGCGCTTTCTGGTAGTTCGGCAGACTGCCTTCTTCCACCGGATTTCCGCAGAACCAGAGATCGCCCTGCTCCTCCCATTCGTCTGCCGCCGGAAACTGACCCCATGGCATCCTGCTGGCAACTGCAGCCGCTCCTCCTGTCAGAAAAGCAAAAACTGCAAAGATCCGCAGAGTCTTCCTGCCTTTTTGCTTTCTTTCCAGCCGCCGCAGTGCCTTTTTGACTTCTCTGGCAGACGCATACCGCTCCTCCGGCTTTTTCTGCATACACTTTTCCATCACCCGCCAGAGTCCTCTTTTCTGCCGCTTTTTCGCATGCTTCGCCATTGCCGCAAGCAGTGCGCCGAGTGCATAAAGATCGGAACGGGCGTCACACTTCCCGTTATACTGCTCCGGCGCTGCATAACCGCGGGTTCCATAACGGACTTCCACACCCGTTTCTTCTGTTCCGGCTGCACCGAAATCCACAAGGTATATTTCACCACGCTCTGTTATCATCACGTTGTCCGGCTTCAGATCCCGGTAGAAAACCGGCGGGTTCTGTGCATGGAGATAACAGAGAATCCCGCTCAGGGCAATTCCCGTTTTCAGAATTTCCCGGCTGGAAAACCGTTCTCCCTTACGCATACGCTGTCCGATAGATTTTCCGTTTACAGCTTCCATCACCAGAAAGCTTTTTGTCCCACTTTCCAGAAGTTCCACCGCACAGGGAATCCCGGGATATGAAAACTTCTGTAAAAGAAACGCTTCTCGGCGCAGTTTTTCCCTGTCACATATACTTACCTTGACTGCATACCGCTTTCCGGATCCAGTTTTCTCTGCAAGATAAACGACAGACGTTGCCCCTCTTCCGAGCACTGACAGCAGGCGATACTTCCCTCCCGGAAGTTCTACTTTTCCAATGATCCCGCCTCCTCTTTTTACGTCAAAGTGTTTGTCAGTCCGATATTCTGTTTTTGTACATGGATATAAATTGAGCCGAATGGCTCTTCGATAGAGTAATATAGAATCGATTTTTCAGGACGAATGTCCAAGCGGATGAAAAATCGTGATGTAAGTATAACACAACAGCCGCCGTTTCCGCAAGAACTACAGAAGCCGACGGCTGCCAAAAAAATCGCCTGTTTTTTATCTATTTTTTCCCTCTTGACGAATCTTACATCCGTTCCGGTGCCGAGAATCCCAGCAGGTCGATGCAGGTCTCAAGTACCTCGCGGACAAGATCCAGCAGTGCCAGGTAAGATGCTTTTCTTGCCTCATCCTGCTCACTTAAGATCTTGGTCTCGTGGTAGAAGTGATTGAACTCGTTTGCAAGCTCGTAGATATAAGCACAGATCTTATGCGGTGCTTTCTCCTCGAATGCGTTCTCCACAACGCCGTTGAAACGGGATACGGAAAGCATCAGAGCTTTCTCGCTGTCGCTCTTCGGTGCCAGAAGTGCGCCTTTCTTCAGTTCATTTCCCTCTTCTTTATATTTTCCGAGGATGGATTTTGTACGAACGATCGTGTACAGGATGTACGGACCGGTGTTTCCCTCGAAGGAAGTAAATCTCTCAACATCGAATACATAATCTTTCGATGCCTGGTTGGACAGGTCACCGTATTTAATAGCAGACAGTCCGACAATCTGTGCCGTTCCTCTTGCATCCGTATCTTTTACGCTGCGGTTCTCCACGATCTTCTGATACATCTCATCGTTGATCTCGCCGATCAGACGCTCCAGACGCATAACGCCGCCCTCACGGGTCTTGAACGGTTTTCCGTCTTTTCCGTTCATGGTACCAAAGCCGATAAAGGAAAGAACGGTATCATCATTCACCAGTTTTGCTTTTCTTGCACAGCGGAAACACTGTACGAAGTGAAGCTCCTGACGTTTGTCTGCCAGATAGCAGATCTCGTCCGGCTTGTACAGTTTCATACGCTGGATGATGGTTGCCAGGTCTGTCGTATCATACAGAGCTGCTCCATCGGATTTTAAGATCATGCACGGCGGGATCTCTTTTGTGTCTGTCTCTTCTTTGACATCAACAACGAGTGCGCCCTGGTCATAATGTGCATAACCATTGTCTTTCAGGTAATCTACCATGTCCGGAATGTACTCCTGTGCATCGGACTCACCCATCCACAGATCGAAATGAACGTCGAGATTTCCATAGTTCTTTTTCAGATCGGCAACAGAAACGTTCATAATGTGTTTCCAGATCGCACGATATCCTCTTCTGCCCTGCTGCAGCTCTCTCGTTGCCTCGAGTGCACGTTTCTTATAGTCCTCGTCCTCTTTCGATTTGCCGCTTGCGCAAGGATAAATCTCCTCGAGCTCGCTGATCGTAAACGGTGCTTCCTCCGGGTACTCTCCCGTAAAGGACTCATCAAAATAAACAAGCTCCGGATGGCGCTCCTGCAGCTCGGTGATGATCAGTCCCATCTGCAGACCCCAGTCTCCAAGATGAACGTCACCGATCATGTTGTGGCCCATGAAGCGTCCCATACGCTTGATGCTCTCGCCGATGATCGCGGAACGGAGATGGCCAACGTGAAGCGGTTTTGCCACGTTTGCTCCACCGTAATCTACGATAATGGTTTTCGGATTTTTTGCTTTCTCTACAGAAAGATCTTCATCGTTCTGCATTTTGGAAAGATAATCTGCCAGAAATTCCGGGTTGATTTTCAGGTTGATGAATCCCGGTTTTATGGCTTCAATTTCACCGATCACGCTGTGATCGGTCACTTTTTCTACAACTGCTTCAGCCAGCTGGATCGGTGCTTTGTGGTATGCTTTTGCAGCTGCCATTGCGCCGTTGCACTGGTATTCGCACAGATCCGGGCGGTTGGAAACGGAAACCCTTGCATAGGACGGGTCCATCTCCGCAGCGGTAAAGGCTTTTACCAGCTCTTCCTGGATAAGATCGATCAGTTTTTTCATAATGTTTCCCTCATTTTCTTCTTTACTGCAGAATCATCTGTTCTGCGTTTTGTTTCCGCGCGCTGCGCCGGGCTTCTTCCTCTTCTTTGATGCCGCTTTTCTGATAACAGTACTGGATGATATCTCTTCTTCGGATGATGCCGATGAAGATTCCCTCGTCATCCACAACTGGAACGAAATTCTGCCGCATGGACATCTCGATCAGGTCCTCGATGTTGCTGTTGATGTTGACGGACTCATAATTCCACCGTTTCGGAACCTGCCAGAGCGGGATATCCTCTGCTTCATGGTAATTCAGCAGATACCGTTCTTTTATGATGCGGAGCAGATCTCCTTCCGTCAGTGTTCCCACGTAGCAGCCCTTTTTGTTCAGTACCGGAACCGCCGTGTATTTATGATATTCGATCTTCTCGATGGCCTGCCGAAGTGAGCAGTCGTCATACAGATAAGCCGTTTCACTTTTCGGTGTGATAAAAAACAAAATATTCATTCGCGTATACTCCTTTTCGTTGGTCATACTCTTGTTTGATTATACCATAAACGAATGTGAAATGTCTTTGAATCTTTCTTATATTTTCATAAACATACCGAATCCGAAACTCGAATGCCTCTTTGCTGCGCCGCAAATTGCGCTTATTTTCCAGTATAACCGACTTTCCGCAAAAAGTAAAGATCTTAAGTTTCATCCGCACACGCCGCACAAAAAATCCGCACGGATCCAGCACCTACGCTGTACCCGCACGGATTTTTCAACTCTTTTTTGTTCTATTCTCTTCGCAGCGCATCGATCGGATTCAGGTTCGCTGCTTTTACCGACGGCAGCAGTCCGAATACGATACCGATCACCATGGAGAAGACCACGGAGAAAATGATTGCCGGAATACTGATCGCCACAGGCGTCTGCGATACCCTCGAAATCACCTGTGCCATGATAATGCCGCCCAGCACGCCGAGCAGTCCGCCGATGCTGGTGAGCACCGCCGCCTCGGTCAGGAACTGGAACAGAATTCTGCGTTTTCTTGCTCCGATCGCCTTTTTCAGGCCGATCTCGCTTGTACGTTCCGTTACAGATACCAGCATAATATTCATAACACCGATACCGCCGACCAGAAGCGAAATGCTCGCGATCCAGATCAGCTGCTGGTTCGTGCTCTGGCCTAACTCCTGCAGACTCTTTGCTTTCTCCAGCAGATCCTCTGCCTGATAGGAAAGAGAATCAGTTGTATTGGTCACGGATTCGTTCATGATATCCGCTGTTGTCTTTCCCACCGTGCTCATATCCTCAGTCGTTTTTGCCATCACAACGGCATTTTCCGGTTCATCATACTGGAATACGATCGGCCAGCAGACATCCGGCATCAGCACCAGCGGATAAGATTCCTGATTGTACGTATAGTAGTCATCTCTGGAATTGATGACCGGCTGGAACGAATCGGCTTTTTTGATCACGCCGATCACCGTGAACGGCTCTCCCATGATCTCGATCGTTTTGCCGACCGGCGACTCATCCGGGAAGAGTGTCAGCACTGCGGTATCGTCGAGGAGGACAGCTTTGTGGGTCTTCGAGAAATCGCTCTCCACAAAGCCGCGTCCCTGATAAATCTGATATCCGCACGTCGACAGATAATTTTCATCCACGCCAAGCGCCTTCGCACTGTCCAGTGTTGTGTTTCCTTTTGCGATGCCGCTCACATACGTTCTTTCGGTGTAAAACGATGCATTTTCCACCTGATCCTGCTCGCGGATCCGCTTTTTCTGATCATCGGACAGTTTCGACACGCCGCTTGGCAGTCCGTTGTCCATCCAGTAATCACCGTCGCCCTGCTTTAAGCTGACGGTCACGTTGTTGTTTCCGGCTCCGATCAGGTTCTGTTTGATCTGCTCATTCGTTCCCTTGATCGTGGAGACAATTGAGATGATCGACGCAATTCCGATGATAATACCCAGCATCGTCAGGAAGGAACGCATTTTGTGTGACCAGATTCCCTGAAAGGAAAGTCTTACATTTTCTAACATAATGCGCCTCCTTAACTGTTGTAATAATCCGATGAACTGGATTCCTTCGTGTCTGCGCCTTCCACCACGGTTTTGCCGTACGGAAATGCAATGTAATCCTCTTCGGAAAGACCGCTCTTCACTTCGTAATAACTGCCCCACAGAAGTTTTCCGGTTACCACATTCTGTTTCTTTAATTTATCATTTTCATCCCGGATATAAACGAATTTCTGTCCGTTTTCCTCGCGGATGAATTCTTTGCTGACGTACAGGCCGTTGCCGTTTTCTACATCGTTTCCGACAGTGATTGCAATCTCGATCCAGTCACCGTTTTCAAAACCTTCTCCGCCTTCCGGGATAACGGCTGTGAACGGATAGAAGGAGGCTGGTGTCTCGCTGTACGACATGTAGCTTGTTGTCGGGTACGGAGAAATCTCGGTTACGGTTGCCGCTGCAAAAGCACCCGAAGACCAAGAAGTCACGTTGAGTTCATCGCCGACTTTTACCTGATCGAGATACGTCTCGCTTAAGTAGCCGCGCACGTACAGACCTTCGTTTCCACTGACCTGGATAAAGGCGCTTCCGTCGTTGGACGGGTTTTCTGCATTTCCAACCTTCTTTACCACACCGCTGATCGTCGCTTTTACGGTCTGGGAATCCAGGGATTTCTGCGTATTTTTGACTTTGAGTTCCTCTTCCTTCTGATCCAGCTTCAGATTACGGATCTGGCTTTCTTTTTCGCTGATGGCTTTTTTCAACTCATCTTTTGTGTAGGTCATCTGGGTATCATCACCGGAAGAAGTATTGTTATTTGCGCTGCTTCCTGTGGATGATGTAAAGAGGGACTGTACCGATGCTTTTTCACCGTAGAATACGGTTTTTGCTGTCGTCTGCACTGCTTCCGGCACATCTTCGCTCTGCGGTTCCGCTTCCGGTTCTGCCGGGGCTTCGGTCGGCGTCGGCGTTTCCGTCGGAACTGGGGTCTCGCTCGGCACCGGAATTTCTGTTGGAACCGGCTCTGTGGTCGGAATCGGTGTTGTACTTGGTTCCGGGCTGACGGTCGGCTCTGGAGTTACACTCGGTCCCGGCGTAACGCTCGGGGTCGGAGTTACACTTGGTGTCGGGGTAATCGTTCCTTCTTTTACCGCCACATTTGCAGTGCTGACTGCCATGGAAGTACCCTTGTCATTTTTCGCTGTCACTTCTACTGTATAGATTCCGGCATCCTCTTTTGTGATGTTTTCTTTTGTGTAAGTATCCTTAAAATCTCCGTCGATTGTCTTTCCGTTGTGTTTCCAGACGTATGTGTAAGTGACATCCGTTTCGGTGTTTTCCGTGGAATCGTCTGCCTCACCGCTTCCATTTCCGGCTTCACCCGGCTGTGTCACATCGTCCTCGGACGGACTCTCGGTTCTATCATCCGTTTTATCGTCGGCTTTCTCATCCGGCTTCTCTTCGGTATCTTTCTTCTCATTGATTCCGATTTTCAGCTTCAGTTCGCCGCCCTCTGCCACCTCTGTGTTGGCAAGCGGCGTGGTGATTTTTATTTCCGGTGCATCCGCCGATTCGGATTCTTTCAGACTCAGGACTGCTTCATACGAAGTCTCGTATGCTTTCGCAATCTTCGTTCCATCCTGCTCCCACACGGTTTCCAGCGCCTCTGCGGCTTTGTTTTCCTCATGAATCTCCAGGCGAAACCAGTATCCTTCGCTGTCCTCTTCTTTTTTCGTTCCCTTTTCATCCGCGTATCCTGCCATCTGATTCAGGAATCCGCCTGTCAGGACTGTTCCCGGTGCGCAGAGATAGGTGTATGGGTCTTCCTGCGTTCCTTCTCCTTTGTATGGTTTGGAACCAAATACAAGCTTATTCGTACTGCTGTACAGAACAGCATCCTCGTACGTCGGCTCCGGTTCTGGGGTCGGAATCGGTTCGTCCGGGAAATCCGGATCGATGGGTTCATCTGGAAAATCCGGGAAATCCGGCTCCACCGGATTCAGCGGCGTATCCGATACCGGTTTTGTCTTTTTCAGCTTTTCCAGTTCTTTTTCACTCTGCTGGATTTTCAGCTTTGTCTGTGCAAGCTGTAACTGCTGCGTTTCCAGATCCAGCTCAATCATGCTGGTATCGTATGTCATCAGCGTGTCTCCGGCATTTACCACATCGCCCTCTTTGACGAGAACCTGGGAAATGGTCTGGCTGTCGGAAAGATAGATGTTCTGGGAAGCCGTCGAGGTGATCTGGCCTTCCATGTTCATGCTGTCTCCCCAGTATCCACTCGTAAAGTCACTGACCGGATACACTTTTACGGTTGTCTTCTGCGCCTGGCGAATCCCATAATAGCCGCCGACACTTACGCCACCCACGGCAACCGCTGTCACGACTGCAATCGCTGCTTTCTTTGCGGCTTTTCCTTTTTTCATGCTTCGGCCACCTCCTTCGATTTCATCATTCCGTCGCGGATCTCCACGGTGCGCTGTGCCATCGATGCGATCTCCGCGTCATGCGTAATCATCAAGATGCTGACGCCCTCGTCGTTCAGGCTCTGGAACAGCTCCATGACCTGCTCGCCGGAATGGGAGTCGAGCGCTCCGGTCGGCTCATCAGCCAGCAGAATTTTCGGATGGTTGACAATCGCTCTTGCAATCGCCACACGCTGTTTCTGTCCGCCGGAGAGCTGGGTCGGTTTGAAACTCATACGGTCGCCGAGCCCCACCCGCTCGAGGGCAATCGCTGCCCGCTCTCTTCTCTCTTTTTTCGGCACGCCCGCGTACGTCAACGGCAGGCATACATTTTCCATTGCGCTCTGTCTTGCAAGGAGTTGGAAGTTCTGGAAGACAAAGCCGATTTTCTGCAGGCGGATGTCCGACATCTGATTGTCACTGCATTTGCTGATGTCCTGTCCGTCGAGGATCAACCGTCCGCTCGTCGCCTGGTCGAGGCAGCCGACAATATTCATCAGTGTTGTTTTTCCGGAACCGGAAGGACCCATGATCGCAACGTACTCGCCTTCTTCCATGGAGAAGTTGATGTTTTTCAGAACCGGAACCGGGATTTTGCCCTGCATATATTCTTTACAGATATTCTCTAATTCCAGAATCACGGCTGCACCTCCCCGTCATCTGCTGATCCGGCTTCCTGTGTGTCTGCCGGTTCTGCCTCACCATTGTCGGCGCCGCCGATCACGTTCGTTGTATCTTCCTCACCGCTGTACTCTGCGCCGTCCATGGTATTGTCGACCATGCCGTTTTCATCCTGCGTCATACCGTCGTCGACCATTCCATCGTCGTTGTCAAGCATACCGTCATCCTCGCCGCCGGCCGGATTGCTCTGTCCCAGCGAACCATCGGTACTAACGACGGTCTTCATGCCCTCTTCCAGTCCATCCTCCGGGAAGGTGATGGCATCCTCCTCTTTGAGACCATCAGTGATCTGATATTCCATCATATTTTCATCGTATGTTCCCAGCGTTACGCTTCGTTTTTCCAGTTTGCCGTTTCCATCATCGGCCCAGACGTAAGGGTTGCTGTCGACATCGTTGATAAAGTAATCGGACAGCCAGATTCCTGTTTTGACTTCCTGCTGGCCGATATCCGGCTCTACGTAAACGTGCTGGCCGAGCATCAGGCCGTTCGTTCCGTCGAGCTGCACATAAAACGGATAGTTGCTTGACTGCGTCATACCGTCTCCTGAACTGCTGTAAACGTTATTGCTTCCTGTCCGTGCATTTTCCCGATCAATCTTTGTCACAGTTCCAGTCCAGGTCTGATTCTCATCTACACGAGAATGCACGATCACCTGGCTTCCTTCCGTAATCGAACCGTCGCTCATATTCTGTTCATTGATCTGGCCTTTTACACGGAAATCTCCCGTTGCAAGAACGGTCAGGAAGGAATTGTCGGAGTTGTCACCGGAGTAAGCGCCGGCGCTGCTGTCATCGTTGTTGATTGATTTTACAACACCGGCGATTTCGCTGATCACGGTCGCATTGGTGATGTTATCGTTTAATTTATCAATCTCCGCCTGTTTTGATTTTCCTTCATATTCTTTTTTCTTTAAATCCAGCTCCGCTTCCTGAATTTCCAGTGTGATGCTTGCCTGCTGGTCTTTTGATGCCTGCTTTTTATCTTTGTAAAGCTGGTCGATATTGGTATTCATACTTGAAAGTTCATTGTTTATGCGTTCCAGATCCAGCTGCGCCTGCTCGAGGTCACTCTGGAATTTCTCGGTATCGTAGGAGAACAGCGGTGTTCCGACCTGAACCTCCTGACCGACTTCCACATAAACTTCCTTTACCTTTTTCTCGCTGTTTTTCTCTACCTTCCAGGTATTTTCCGACTCCACAACACCGGCATAGCGGTTTTCCATTCCATTTCCAGTTCCCAGATTGGTCAGGGCTTTTACAGTATTGACATAGACGACGTTATCGTCCTCTTTTGTACTGTTTCCAAGGAAATGCCATGTCACTCCCCCTCCGGCTGCCGCCAGCACTGCGACTGCACACACAATCGCGATTACTTTTTTCTTCATACGCTTCCTCCCACTTTTCTATTTTACAAATTAATTTTCTGCTTTCCCAAGTTAGTTCTATCGTATCACATTTTGTTTTTTGTTTTCTTACTTTTTCCTTACTCTTTTTTTAGCAAATACTGGCTTTTTCTGAAAATAGATTTTTGTTTTTGTCATTAAAAACCTGCCTCCGTGTTTATGACGGAAAGCAGGTTTTCTTTCGAATCTGTTAGATTTTATTTTTTATGCTACAAGTTTCATCTCCCGCAGAATGCGGTATACGAGATAACAGATCAGCGCTGCACAGACCAGTTTGAACAGAAGCGGAACGACGGCGAACACGATTTTAAATCCAAGCCAGATCACGCCAATCGGGAGAAGAATAGTGGCGCATGCGCCGAGGACTTTTCCTCCAAATTTCAGCAGCAGTCCGACGATCCCAAATAAAATTCCAATTCCGCAGAGCAGACCAAAACAGGTTGCCAGCATGACTAATGTAACTAACATCGTGATCCCTCCTTGTCTTTTTCTCTATGTGTTCCACTTGCTGTGGATGTTTCCGTATCTTTCTTACAAACCATATTGTAGCACTTTTTTCCAGCAAAACAACGGGGAAGACGTGGAAGAATTTCTTAAGTTTTTCTTTACACCGATCGAGTGAAACCTAAAAAAGGACAGACAACGCTGCACTTCTGCAAAATTGTCTGTCCTGTAAATTACAAAATTTTCTTTACTCTTCTATTGTCTCTTCCTCAGCCTGCGGCTCAACCTCAAGACCAAGCTCTTCCAGCTGTACTGCGTCAACCGGTGACGGAGCCTCGGTCATCAGACAGGAAGCATCTTTTACCTTCGGGAATGCGATGACGTCGCGGATGCTGTCCTCTTTTGCCATCAGCATAACAAGACGGTCCAGTCCGTAAGCCAGTCCGGCGTGAGGCGGAACTCCGTATTTGAAAGCATCCAGAAGGAAACCAAATCGCTCATGTGCCTGTTCCTTTGTGAAACCAAGCATCTCAAACATCTTCTCCTGCACATCGTTCTGGTGAATACGAACGCTTCCTCCTCCGATCTCAGTGCCGTTCAGGACGATATCGTAAGCTTTTGCACGAACTGCGCCCGGATCGGTATCCAGAAGCGGCAGATCCTCGTCCATCGGCATAGTGAACGGGTGATGCATTGCAGTAAAACGGTTCTCCTCATCGGACCACTCCAGAAGCGGGAACTCGGTAATCCATACGAAGCGGTACTCGTTCTTGTCGAGCAGTCCCATCTGCTCTGCCAGTTCCAGACGAAGTGCGCCAAGAACGTTCCAAACAATCTTGTTGCGGTCTGCTGCGAAGAGAAGAAGGTCTCCAGCCTGTCCGTCCATGGCTTTGATGAGGGCTTCCATCTGCTCCTCTGTCATAAATTTGGAGAAGGAAGATTTCCAGCTTCCATCCTCATGGATTGCAATGTATGCAAGACCTTTTGCACCGTAACCTTTCGCAAACTCAACGAGCTTGTCGATTTTCTTTCTCGGCATTGCGCCCTGTCCCTTTGCGTTAATACCGCGGACAGAACCGCCGTTTTCAAGTGCGCCCTTAAATACAACAAACTCGGTATCTTTTACGGTCTCGGAAACATCAACCAGCTCCATACCGAAACGCAGGTCCGGTTTGTCGGAACCGAAACGGTTCATAGCCTCTTTCCAGGTCATTCTCTGGATCGGGAGCTGTACCTCAACGCCGAGCACCTCTTTGAACAGGTGTGCCAGCAGTCTCTCATTGACATCGATAACATCATCTACATCAACGAAAGCAAGCTCCATATCGATCTGGGTGAACTCCGGCTGACGGTCGGCACGCAGGTCCTCGTCACGGAAACATTTTACGATCTGGATATAACGGTCATAGCCGGAGCACATCAGAAGCTGTTTGAACAGCTGCGGAGACTGCGGCAGTGCGTAGAAGCTGCCTGGATGAACACGGCTCGGTACCAGGTAATCTCTGGCGCCTTCCGGTGTGGATTTCGTCAGCATCGGGGTTTCGATCTCAAGGAAGCCTTCTTTGGACATGAACTCACGGGTGAGCATTGCCACTTTGCTTCTCATGATCAGGTTTCTCTGGATGTCCGGGCGGCGCAGATCCAGGTAACGGTATTTCAGACGGAGCTCTTCTCTCGTCTTGGAATCCTCCTCGATCGGGAACGGCGGGGTTTCTGCCTCGGAAAGAATGCGTAAGGACTCAGCCTTTACTTCGAGCTCTCCTGTTGCCAGATTTTCATTGACAGCACCGGAGCGGGCCATAACTTCACCTTCTACGGCAATGACGAACTCGCTGCGCAGTTTTGCTGCTTTCTCAAAACCTTCCTCACTGATCGGGCCGTTCTCAAAGATAATCTGCATAATGCCGCTTCTGTCACGCAGATCGACGAAAATAATTCCGCCTTTATTACGGCTCTTCTGTACCCAGCCCATCAGGGTTACTTTTTTTCCGATATCTGCTTTTGTGACTTCCGCACAGCGGCAGGTTCTCTTCAGGCCTTTCATGGATTCAGCCATTTTCTTGTTCCTCCTATTTGGAACTGCGGACACAAAGAATCTGCATCCGCAGCACATCGTTTTTTCATGCGATTACTATTATTGGATATTCCTTACATTTTGTCAACAAAAAATTCTTCGATCTCAGTGTAGCCCTCGCTGGCAAGCTGCTCTTTCTGGAATTTCTTGTTCTTCTTCATCACGGCGATGTTGATGGCCGTGCCTTCACTTCTCTCTTTTGTCGCCTGCTGAATGATCTTCTGCATTCCCTCTGCCGGCATGTTTTTCTCGATCAGGTACGCTTTTTTCTTCTGTGCGCCCGGGATCTGGTAATCTCTCTCAAGCAGAAGCATAACGATACGCTCAAATCCGATGGAGAATCCGCATGCGCAGGTCTGGTTTCCGGTGAATTTTCCGATCATTTCATCGTAGCGTCCGCCGCCTCCGACAGATCCGCCGTACTCATCCATAGCGATCTCGAAGATCGGTCCGGTGTAGTAGGACATTCCGCGCACCAGAGTCGGATCGAAAGCGATCTTGAATTCTGCGGTCTTCACGGCATTGACACTGTCGATGATGGTCTTCAGGCCGTCTGCGTACTCTTTGTCAAGGAATCCCTCGAGTTTCTCACGGCAGTACTCTACGCCTGCGGTATCCGGGGTGATCTCCTCGAACATTTTCAGGTATTTCTCTACGGACTCTTTTGCAAAGCCGGCTTCCTCGAGCTCTTTGGCAACGCCCTCAAAACCGATTTTATCCATCTTATCGAGGATAATAAATACGGTGTCATAGGACTCCTCCGGGAATCCGCTGTAGGCTGCCATTGCTTTTAAGATACGGCGGTCATTGATACGGATCGTAAAGTTCTTGAAGTCCAGTTTTCCAAGCAGTGTGGTGGTAGCAAGGATCAGCTCAATCTCTGCAAGGTTGGTCGGCTCGCCGAGGATATCGATATCGCACTGCATGAACTGGCGGTATCTTCCTCTCTGCGGACGGTCTGCACGCCATACATTTCCCATCTGAAGTGCTTTGAACGGGGACGGAAGCTCGTTTGCGTTGTTGGAATAGTAACGGCAGAGCGGAACGGTCAGGTCATAACGCAGGCCGCTGTCTACGAGATCGTTTTCTTTCTCAGCGGTCTCGAGTTTCAGCTTCTCTCCTCTTTTTAAGATCTTGAAAATCAGTTTCTCATTCTCGCCGCCCTGTTTGCTGTTCAGGTTTTCGATGTGCTCCACGCATGGGGTCTCCATGGAGGTAAAGCCGAAGGTTCCGTAAGTTTCCTTGATCAGACGGATCACGTAGTCACGGATTGCCATTTCTTTCGGTAAAATATCTTTCATTCCGGTAACCGGTTTCTTTTTTAATGCCATTTTCTGTTTTCTCCTTTATGATTTCCCGGATCAATTCATCGACATCAGAAAGCTCGATCGCTTTCCGGCTGCCGCTGTGGATCACTCTCTGAAATGCCAGGAACATTTTCAGATCGAAATTTTTGACTTCTTCTGTCATAAGCTCCATCGCCTGTTCCCGCGTAAACGCACTCCGGTACGGGCGGTCGGAGGTCAGCGCGCAGTACACATCACAGATGCGTAAGATACGCGCCCCAAACGGAATCTTTTCCCCCGCCAGATTGGCCGGATACCCGGTTCCGTCATAATTTTCATGGTGATACAGAATACTCTCCAGCACAAAATCGGAGTAGCCGTGTCCCTGCAGGAGTTCATAGCCCAGTGTGGAATGGGTCCGCACAAAGCGCATCTCCTCGACGACGAGCGTATCCTGTTCTTCTACGTAATTCTCCAGTACAATCTTTCCGATATCGTGGAGAACGCCCGCTTTTGCAAGCTCATAGCAGATTTCTTTCTCATACCCCAGTTCCCGCGCAAGATCGTAAGCTAAATTGCTCACTTCCATGCCATGGATGAGCTGCTCGGTCAGGGTATAGTGCAGCATGTGAAGCTGCTGACTGGAATTTTCTTTCATTTTGGCAGATACTTCTCCATTCCGATACGCTTTCTCTCGATCATTTCATCGATACGCTCCACGTAGTTTTTCAGATCCTTCACGTTCTCCACCCGCTCAATGCGCTCTCCGTGTTCAAACACGAATTTCGTGGACGCTCCGGCTCCCGCGGCCAGAATGGACTGTTTTTCCTCCATAATGAGGATGTTGTAGATGCCTGCTTTTCCTTCGCGGGAGTAGCCGACATTCTCAAAGTTACCCGCCATATTTTTCTGGCGGTACATGTAATACGGTCCCATCTCCATGCGGTGTGCGCTGTCCATCGTCATTTTCATGATCTCGGCAGAGTTTTCAAACGAGATCTCCTGATATTTGTCTTTGAACAGGTTGAGTCTCGTTGCACGCTTTAACGCAAGGGAATGGACGGTCAGGGAATCCGGATTCAGCGCTTCCACTTTTTCCAACGTATGCGCCACTTTTTCCTTGTCCTCGCCCGGCAGACCGACGATCAGATCCATGTTGATGTTGTCAAATCCAAGGGAACGCGCCATACGGAACTTCTCCTCGATCTCCTCCACGGTATGGTGACGTCCGATCAGATCCAGCGTTTCCTGGTTCATGGTCTGTGGATTGATCGAAATACGGGTGACCGGGAATTTGCGGATGGCTTTTAAGACCTCCTCATTGATCGTATCCGGCCGTCCTGCCTCCACGGTGAACTCCTGCACCTGCTCCATCGGGAAGAGCTCTGTCACTTTCGCAAGCAGGCGCTCCATCTGTGCCGCATTCAGCGTGGTCGGCGTACCGCCTCCGATGTAGATCGTATCAAGGGTGTAATCCTTCATGTTCTCACTGATAAAGATCAGTTCTTTGATCAGTGCATCGAGATACGGATCTACCATATGCTCCCAGCGGCTTAACACATGGGAGCCGAAGGAACAGTACAGGCAGATGCTCGGACAGAACGGGATGCCGATGTACAGGCTGTAACCGTGTTCGTAGTCGATCGTCTTTAAAATGTCCTTTTCCCGGTTGGCAATCGTGATCGCAAGTGCCGTCTTTTCCGGGCTGGTGTAGTAAGTTTCGCGCATGTATTTCGCAATCTCTACATTTTTTTTACCCTCTTCAAGCATCTTCATCGGAATTTTCGTCGGACGGATGCCGGTGAGATCGCCCCATGGAAGTTCTTTGCCGCTCACTTCGGAAAGCGTGCGGTATACCATCCGTTTCAGGACATTTTTCGTTTCATGGCGGTCTTTTTCATATTCCACCGCCTCACACTGCGAAGCGAGCGTCTCATGTTTCTCGTCTGCAATCGAAAAACAGATCTGATCCGCCTCGTATGTGATCGTATCATAATATGCAAATTCCCCGTCCAGCGCCCCATCCTCTTCGTACCATGAGGTAATCTCACAGCCCGGATAGAATGCCTTGATCAGGGAATACACATCGTATTCAAAATCTTTTCTGTTAAAACAAAGGCTGATATTAAGCAAGGGGATTGTACCTCTTTTCATGTTCAATCGTAGTTTCATCGTTGTGGCCCGGATACACGGTCACATCCCCGGGAAGCTCTTTTAACAGGCGCTTGACCGACGCGGTCAGCTCTCTGCCGGAGGATGTCGGGAAGTCGTATCTTCCATAGGACTCGCAGAACAGCGTATCACCGGAAAAAAGTGTTTTCTCTGCCGGAATATAGTAGCAGACACCGCCTGCCGTGTGCCCCGGTGTCGCAAGAACGTGGATTTCAAAATCTGCGAGATGCAGCACATCGCCCTCTTTTACGGTTTTGTCCGCCTGCATCGTGTACGGTTTGCTCCAAAGCCCGGAAAGATTTTCCTTTGGATCCCCCAGCAGGTGCTGCTCTTTTTCATGGACATAGACCGGGATATGGTATTTTTTCCGCAGCGCATCCGCTGCCAGCATATGGTCGAAATGGCCATGGGTCAGCAGAATGGCCTCCGGGTCGCCGTCGATCTCGTCGATCTGGCGTTCAATCTCCAGCGGCGAATCGCCCGGGTCCACGATCAGCACCTTCTGGCTGTCCGGATTTTCCACAACGTAGCAGTTTGTCGAGAGCATTCCAAGTGCCCGGTAATTTACCTTTATCATACGCTTTTCTCCTTTTTATCCTCTCGATCTCTGAATATCGATCACGCTCTCCACCTGGCGCACCTTCTCGATGATGCTGTTCAGCTCTTCGTTGTTGTGCACGTCGAACGTCACATCGATGGAAGCCGTTCCCTGCTTGCTCGTTCTCACGTTCATCGCCGCAAGGTCGATCTTCCGCTCGGTAAAGATCTTGGAGATATCCACCAGAAGACCGGTACGGTTGTTTGCGTAAACGCTGATCTCCACGGTATAGAGAGAGCCGCCGTTGTCCTCTGCCTGCCATTCAGCATCAATGAGGCGCACCCGCTCAGATTCCGGCAGATTCAGGACATTGACACAGTCGGTGCGGTGAATGGTCACGCCGCGTCCTCTTGTGACAAAACCCACGATCTCATCGCCCGGGATCGGATTGCAGCATTTGGAGAAGCGAACTGCCACATCGTGGATACCGCGCACGACGATGCCGCCCTTGCTCTTTCCAACCGGCAGAACTTTCTCTCCGGATGCCGCCTCGAGCACCTGCTCGTCGGTGATCTCTTTTTTATGCTGCTTTTCGTACGTCTCAATCAGCTTGTTGAGGACCTGGCCCTCTTTTAAGCCGCCGTGGCCGATGGCCGCAAGAACGGAATCCCAGTCGCGGAAGCCGTACTTTCTCATGACAGCCTCTTCGTACATCGGTTTCGTATAGATTCCAAGGTTTTTGCCCTTCAGCTTTGCATAGTTGGTGAGCATTTCCTTGCCTTTGACGATGTTGTCCGTCTTGTTCTGCTGGCGGAACCACTGGTTGATGCGGCTCTTTGCCTGGGAACTCTTCGCAATTTTCAGCCAGTCGCGGCTCGGTCCCTTGGAGTTCTGCGAGGTGATGATCTCGACGCGGTCTCCGTTGTGAAGTTCCGTCTCGATCGGCACGAGTTTTCCGTTGACCCTCGCTCCGACCATCTTGTTGCCGACCGCACTGTGGACGGAGTAAGCAAAGTCGATGGCACAGGAGCCGACCGGAAGCGTTTTGACATCGCCCGCCGGGCTGAAACAGTAAACATTGTCGGCAAACAGGTCGAGATCGCTCTTTAAGAGGTTCATGAACTCATGGTTGTCCGCCATGTCCTGCTGCCACTCCAGAATCTGGCGCAGCCAGGTCAGTTTTTCCTCTTCCTGCTCCGGTCCCGGTTTCTTGCCGTCGGAGGCCTCTTTGTATTTCCAGTGTGCAGCGATACCGTATTCTGCAATCCGGTGCATCTCATAAGTACGGATCTGAATCTCAAACGGCTGTCCGTTCGGTCCGATCAGGGTTGTATGCAAGGACTGGTAACGGTTTGGCTTCGGCATCGCAATGTAATCTTTGAAACGGCCCGGGATCGGCGTGTACATTTCATGGATGACACCGAGCGCTGCATAGCAGTCTTTGACGGATTCCACGATGATGCGGACCGCAAAGAGGTCATAGATCTGATCCAGCGTCTTATGCTGGTTGACCATCTTTTTGTAGATGCTGAAAAAGTGCTTGATTCGTCCGTTGACATCTGCCTCAATGCCGGCCTGGTGGATATGACGGGTCACCTCTTTTACGATCGCATCGACAAACTCCTGCCGCTGCTCCCGCTTCATGCTGACCTTCTGCACCAGTTCATAGTACGCATCCGGCTCCAGATATTTCAGAGAAAGGTCATCGAGTTCGACCTTGATCTTGGAAATACCGAGGCGCTGTGCGATCGGGGCATAAATATCCATCGTCTCACGCGCTTTTTTCTTCTGCGTCTCCGGCGACCAGTACTGTGCAGTCCGCATGTTGTGCAGACGGTCCGCCAGTTTTACCAGAATAACACGGATATCCTTTGCCATCGCAAGGAACATCTTTCTCAGGTTTTCTGCCTGCTCCTCGACCTTATCCGCAGAATATTTCAGCTGTGCCAGCTTCGTGACACCGCTTACAATCAGGGACACCTCCGGGCCGAACTCCTCGGTCAGCTCTTCTTCGGTCATGACGGTATCTTCGACAACGTCGTGCAGAAGGCCTGCCGCGATCGACTCCTTGTCGAGCTCCAGATCTGCCAGGATAATTGCCACACAGAGCGGATGGATGATGTACGGTTCCCCGCTCTTTCTTTTCTGGTCCTTATGTGCATCCGCTGCCACGCGGTATGCTTTTTCGATCAGGGAAATATCGTCCGATGGATGATATTTTTTCACAGAAGCGATCAATTCCCCGTATAATTCCTCCGGACTTGTAAAATCGTCCGTCTTGCGGATTCTGGCTTCTGCCGCCGCCACATCCTTCTTTAATTCTTCTTCACTGATTCTTTTCTCTTCTTCCATATGTATCCTCCGCTCTCATGATTAACCCCTGCGTTTCGTTGGATACGTTATTTGCCATCGTAACGGATGACAGATTTTACATCATATTTTGCCAGTTTTTCGCGTCCTTTTAAGCCGGCAAGCTCCATCAGGAACACGATTCTGGTTACTTCGCCGCCGAGGCGCTCGATCATTTTTGCACAAGCCTCCACGGTACCGCCGGTTGCAATCAGATCGTCGATGATGACTACCTTCTGGCCCGGTTTGATGGAGTCTTTGTGCATCTCGATCGTTGCGCTGCCGTACTCCAGGTCATAGCTCTCCTCGACGGTCTCCAGAGGAAGTTTTCCTTTTTTACGGATCGGCACGAACGGTTTGTGCAGATTGTAAGCAATCGGCATACCGAAAATGAAGCCGCGGGACTCGGTTCCGCAGATTACATCACAGTCTACTTCTTCTACAAAATGCTGCATCTCATCTATGGCAAGCTGCAGTCCGTCTGCGTCCTGCAGGATACTCGTTACATCTCTGAAAATAATACCCGGTTCCGGGAAATCCGGAATACTTCTTACGTAATCCTCTACTTTTTTCATAAAATATTCCTCCGTTTCGTCAAGGTTTGACAATTCACCTTACAGTATAGCATCAATATTCTTCTGCGTCAATTTTGTTTCCGATAGAAAACAGGGCAGAAAAATCAGGTATTTGCGGCTTTTCTGCATCTTTAAAAATAACTCTGGATATTGATCTGTAATTTGTCGCGTCCGTTCCACGTATCGATCGACGGATAGTACGCTACCGAGAGGGTCGGATGTGCATCCACGTATGCGGCGAACGCTTCTCCCTCGCCGAAATAGACACCATCCATCTGGTATCCGCCCGCATCGGCAAGCTGTACTTTCACCACGTTTCTATTCTTTCCAAAAATGCGGTAATTTAATACAGTCAGTCCTTTCTGTGCGAACAGCGGTTTCGTGTTGCCTTTTCCGAACGGCTCCAAGAGACTTAACTGGCGGATCAGATTTTTGGTGATGTAGGTGATCGGCATCGGCACATCGATCACAACTTTTTCGACGAAATCCTCTCCCGTCAGCGTGGAATTATCGTTCAGTGCCCGGCGGAACGGTTCGATCATCTCCTCTCCTGCGAGGGAAAGGCCCGCAGCCATCGGGTGGCCGCCGAATTTCGTCATCAGTTCTTTGCATTTGCAGAGCTCCTCATACATCGAATACGCTTCGATCGAGCGGCCGGAGCCCTTGACGCCCTCCTCACTTCTGGTGAGTACGAAGGATGGTTTGTGGAAGTGCTCCCGCAGGCGACCTGCGATGATTCCGGCAAGGCTCTCGTGGCAGTCCGGCAGATAGACGACGAGGACTTTGTCGTTCTGCAGCGGGGAGGTTTCCACGAGCTCGATTGCTTTCGCCTCACCCTGGCGCGTCAGCTCTTTGCGGCTTTCATTCAGGTCTTTCAAGTCCCCGGCAAGCTTTGCGGCCTCCTCACGTGTCTTTGCGCAGAGCAGTTTTAACGAATGCTCCGCCGTGTCAAGCCGTCCCGATGCGTTGATGCACGGGCCGAGAACGAAGCCGATGTGATACGGTGTCACGTTTTCCGCCTCGATGCCCTGCACACGGATCAGCTCCTGCAGGCCGAGGTTCTGCGTTTTATGGAGCGCCCGAAGGCCGGCTTTTACAAAAATCCGGTTTTCTCCCTGCAGATCCATCACATCACCGATCGTCGCAATGGCGACAAATTCCAGAAAGCGGAAGCTGTGCTCCTTTGGAATACCTGCTTTTGCCTCCATCGTCTGGATCAGTTTCCATGCGACGGCCGCACCGCAGAGGCCCGGAAACGGATAGGAACAGTCTTTCTGTTTCGGATTGACAACCGCGTCCGCCGGCGGCAGGATGTAGCGGCGTTCTCCGTTTTCATCCTCCTCAAACGGAACCTCGTGGTGGTCCGTCACAACAACCGTCATGCCAAGTTCTTTTGCCAGACGGATCTGACTGCCCGCCGCGATGCCGTTGTCACAGGTGACGATCGTGTCCCGCCCCTCATCCGCGGCAAACTGCACAAGATGCTCATTTAAGCCGTATCCGTCTGCAATCCGGTCCGGGATACGCACATCCGCATCGGCACCGAGATCTTTTAATCCGGTCAGCAGAATATACGTTGCCGTAACACCGTCGATGTCGTAGTCCCCGATGATGCGGATCGGCTTTTTCTCCCGAATTTTTTCTGCGATCAGATCTGCCGCGCGCTCCATATCCTTCATCAGCAGCGGATCGTGGAGCTGCTCCAGATCACCGAAGAGATACTCTTTGATCTCTTTCTCCCCGGTCACATCCCGGTTCCGGATCAGGCGGGCGATGACGGGATCGATGCCGAACCGGTCCGCAATTGCCTGGAAATCGGCGCGTTTTGCCGAAACTACCCAGCGTTCTTTCTTCATATGTTCTCCTCTTTCCTGTTAGCAGGAAACGCCGGACTTTTCCGGTCCGGCGTTTCTCTTTTTATGGTTTTTGCTGCTTTTATTTATTTTTTGTCTTATTCTGTACTGCTTTGGACGGCACATATTTGTTTTTTCCAACGTGCTTCATCACATACCACAGAGCACCTGTGATGCAGACAGAAGTGTAAGCTCCGCATACGATACCAACCATCAGAGGTGCTGCAAAGTCGCGGATGGAAGAAACTCCCATCACGAACAGAACAAAGATGGTGATAAAGGTGGTGAGGGAACTGTAAATGCTTCGGGTCAGGGTGTCCGTGATGCAGCGGTCAACCAGGGACTCGATCGGCTCTCTCTTTAACTCCGGCAGATTCTCACGGATACGGTCGAAGATGACGATCGTACTGTTGATGGAATAGCCGAGGATCGTCAGCATACACGCGATAAAGGTGCTGCCGACCGAAATACGGGATACCACATAGAATCCGAATACAATGGCGATATCGTGCATCAGTGCAAGGATGGCACTCGATGCGAAACGGATGTCGCGGAAACGGATCCAGATGTACAGCAGCATGCAGACTACAGCGATGATAACTGCTTTCATCGCATTCTGGCTCATTTCTTTACTTACAGTAGAAGAAATGTTGTCGAAAGTGATTTCAGAAGTATCGACACCGAAATTGTCTGCCATTGCCTGGTAAACCTGCTCACGCTCTTCCAGAGTCAGAGAACGTGTTTTGATGATGACATTGTTGCCTCCGACAACCTTTGTCATCTGAATATTGGAATCTTTTGTCACGCCTTCCACAACCGGCTCTACCTCTTTGTCCAGCTCTTCGATGGAGTAATCCTCGTTGAACGGAACGTTGATGGAAGTACCGCCCTTGAAGTCAAGGCCGAAGTTCAGTGCGCTTCCCTTTGTCTGATGCATGAAAATCATGCTGGCCGGAACGGCAAGCAGCAGAATGCAGGAGATCGTGAAGAAGATCTTTCTCTTTTCCACAAATGGAAATCCCTTGCGCTCTTTCTTGGTTCCGTAGTATTTCGCATCCTTCAGTCCCATACCGTACAGGCTGTTGACCAGCAGTCTGGAAACAACCATGGCGCTGAACATGGAAAGAACAATACCAAGAGCAAGTGTCATGGCGAATCCGCGGACACTTCCGCTCGCAAGCGCATACAGAACAGCTGCTGCAATCAGGGTCGTCACGTTTCCGTCCAGGATGGCAGAAGCTGCCTTCTTGAATCCGTCGCGGATTGCCGCATGAACCGTCTTTCCGGCACCGATCTCCTCCTCGATACGGGCATAAATGATAACGTTCGCATCGACCGCCATACCGATCGACAGGATAACACCTGCGATACCAGGCAGGGTCAATGTCAGGTCAAATGCATTTAAAGCAATCAGATTCAGCTCAACATAGATGAGCAGTGCCCATCCGGCAGCAATACCAGGCAGGCGATATACGATTGCAAGGAAAAGGATAATCAGTACAATGCCGATCGCTCCCGCTTTTACGCTGGTGGAAACAGCTGCAGATCCAAGCTGTGCTCCAACGACGCTGGAGTTGATCTCCTCAAGTTTCAGGGAAAGGGAACCGATACGGAGGGTGGATGCCAGGCTGGTTGCTTCATCCCAGTCCATGTTTCCGCCGGAGATGACTGCAGTACCATCGGAAATCACAGCGTTTACACTCGGTACACTGACGAATTTTTCATCATAGTAGATACCGATGCTCTTTCCTGCGCTGTAGGCTTCCTGGGTTGCGTCTGCAAATTTCTGTTTTCCTTCGTCGGTCATTTTCAGCTGAACGACGCTCTCGGTTGCTTTTGTGGTGGAGTTCTGCTGATGCATGGCTTCTGCGCTCTCCACATCTTTACCGGTCAGAACGACGGAGCCGTCCTCCTCGAGCTCTTCGATAGTTTTTCCGTTCAGAACGTACTCGCCGGTCGAGCTGTCGTAGGTGTAGTTTTCTGTTCCGTCATCGTTGGTCTGTTTGATGAAATACAGGCTTCCCGGTTTACCCATCTCTTCCAGAATGGTGGTTGCATCGGTTGCACCCGGGATTTCAATGGTGATACGGTTGTCGCCCTGCAGATATACCTGTGCCTCTTCGCTGTACTGCTGCGCACGCTGTTCCAGCTTGTAGCGGGTATCTGACATTTCTTCGTCTGTCGGGTTGTCCTTTACGGCCTGATAGGTAATGCTGACACCGCCGGACAGATCCAGACCCAGGTTGATGTTCTTCATCGAACCGGTTCCGGTAGGACCCCATCCTTTGATCATCGTCCATCCAAGAAGCACTGTTACAATGGCTGCCAGGACGAGTGCGATGATACTCTGTTTCTTCTTCATCATGTCGCGATTTTCCTCTTTTCTTTAATCTTCGGCCAGAGCTGCCTTTATCATCAATGCACACTCGATCCGTTTCTGCTGCATCTTGCATCCGATCTCGTAAACATCGTTGATCTTACCTGTGAAATTGTAGGAGTTTGCCGCGCATCCGCCGCTGCAGTAGAACCGTGCAAAGCACTGGCTGCACTCCTTCTTGGAATAAACGTTGCATTTTTTGAATTCGTTGACAGTTTCTGTCTTTTTCACGCCTTCGTAAACATTTCCGAGGCAGAAATCTTCCTGTCCTACGAACTGGTGGCACGGATAGAAATCGCCCCACGGTGTTACCGCAAGGTACTCGGTTCCGGAACCGCAGCCGGAAAGACGTTTATAAACACATGGTCCGCCGGTCAGATCGATCATAAAGTGGAAGAAATTGAAGCCTCTTCCCTCTTTTTCTCTCTTGATCATCTCTCTTGCCAGAATGTCGTACTGTTCGAAGATCACCGGAAGGTCTTCCTCACGGATCGCATAGTCCTCGGTCGGAGGCGCTACAACAGGCTCAACCGAGATCTGCTTGAAGCCGAGGTCTGCCAGATGGAGAACATCAGCTGCAAAGTCTGTGTTGTAATGCGTGAAGGTTCCGCGCACATAGTATTTATCCTGATGACGAAGCTCAGCGAATTTCTGGAATTTCGGCACGATCAGATCGTAGCTTCCGGCACCTTTGCGGAACGGACGCATGTGATCGTGAACTTCTTTTCTTCCGTCGATACTTAATACGACGTTGCCCATCTCTTTATTGCAGAACTCCATGACCTCGTCGTTTAAGAGAACACCGTTGGTGGTCAGGGTGAAACGGAAGTTCTTGTTATGTAACTTCTCCTGTTCTCTTCCGTAGGCTACGAGCTGTTTTACAACATCCCAGTTCATCAGCGGTTCACCGCCGAAGAAATCTACCTCGAGGTTTCTTCTGCTGCCGGAGTTTGCGATCAGGAAATCAAGCGCTTTTTTGCCGACTTCCAGGGACATCAGTGCACGTCTTCCGTGATACTCGCCCTCTTCTGCGAAGCAGTAACGACAGGCAAGGTTACAGTCGTGTGCAATGTGGAGGCAGAGTGCTTTTACGACGGTCGGACGGTTGGAAAACTGATCAATTGCGTTTTCGTAAATGTCTTTTGTAAAGAGCATGCCGTTATCTGTAAGTTCCTGAATTTCTTCTCTGGCTTCGGTGATGTCCTGCTCGGCATATTTACTGCTAAGCGCCTCTGCTGCCTCTTCTGCATTTTTTCCTTCGTTCATGCAGGAAAGGACATCGTATACGCAGTCATCCACAACATGGACGGAGCCGCTGTTGACGTCCAGCACCATGTTGAAGCCATTGCTTTTATATAAATGTATCACTGTGGTATTCCTTTCTATAACTCTCTCTTTTTTTGATGTGCCTGGCAAAAAGAATGTTCCCAAATCCGGCGAAACCGGTTCTGGGAACACCTTTTACTCGTCCTTATGGATTACTTTTACTTATGCTCGCAGCTCTGGTTGCCTACGGTGCAAGAAGTCTTACATGCGGACTGGCAGGATGTCTGGCACTCACCGCATCCACCTTTTTTTACAGTGTTCTGTAAGCTTTTTGTATTTAAAGTTTTGATGTGTTTCATGGCACATTCCTCCTTCATTGTAGTTGACGCGCGACTTTTTTATAGTCTTCGGCCATTAGCTCTTCCCATTATAGCATAGGTTTTTCAAATTTAAAAGTCTGTTTTTTGAAAAAATGTTCTGTTTTGTCCGCTTTTATCTGCCGTGTGCCGTCATTCCGCCTGCCATTCCGCCGACGGCACAGACTGCTGCCGCCCACAGAAGTCTTCCGGCTCCGGCAAATCCGCCCGGCAGGAAGACTGCGGAGACGATGATCAGAATGGCAAAATACACGATTCCAAAGCAGATGCCCCAGAGAAACCGCCGTTTTCCCGCCATGTTTCCTGCCATTCTTCCGCCGGAAAAGCTTGATGCCAGATAGATCACCACAATGCCCGCCTGCACCCAGCTTTCCTTCCAGGAAAATTTCCAGAGCAGGAAAGACAGCAGCAAAAGAAGAAGCACCGAGATCAGATAGGAAACGAGAAGAGCCTTCAGCCAGCTGATCCCGCTGCCCGCACCCACCGCCCATGTTTTCTTTTCTTCCATAAGAAAAAGCCCTCCCATACTGTAAATGTATGGAATGGCTTTTCCGGATATGCCTGTTTCTTTATTTTTCGTCAAACGGATGATTCTTTTTGAATTCCAGCCATGCGGCCATGCTCTTTGCGCGTTTCGCCTGCATCTGAAGGAATGCCATGCAGAACATAACGGCTGCAGAAAGTGCGGAGCTGATCGCCAGCGGAAGCACCATCGTCTCATCGCCGGTGTTGACCGGGATGCTGCGGATGCTTACAGTGGTCTGTGTCTTCTTCTGCGGAATCTTTGTGCTTCCGGTATTGGAATTGGAAGAGCTGTTGTTACTGCTGCTCTTCGACGGTGTGGCTGTCGGAGTCGGAGTGGATGTCTTATTCGTTCCGTAGTTGTCCGGTCCTACAAGGATCGTTCCTGCGGCACGCAGCGTACTTACGTCATCGGCTGCACTTGCTGTCATTTCACCTGCACTCAGGTTGGATTTCTGCTCTGCAGCTGCAAGCAGTTCATGCTCGCCTTCGTCCGCCGTCTCAGCTTCTGCTGTTTCCGTCTGCTCCTCTGATACAAGGCTTCTGGACAGACTTACTGCCACCGGCTGGATCAAAAGAGAGACATTGGAGATCAGATAGCCGTCTTCTGTGCTGTCCGTACCGGATGGATTGGAAATTTCATCGAAATTTTTTACGGTTTCGTTTTCTTTCTGAATTTCATCTTTTACAAGGTCATCCAGATTTTCATCCTGTTTCCACTGGTCCGATGATGCATCATTTCCCGTTCCGTTCTGGTTATCCTGGTTTGTATCGTCCTGGTTTGTATCATCTGCTGCAGGATCGTCTTTTGCTGTATCATCCGGGGCAGGTGTCACGGTTGGATCTTCTGCCGGAGTTTCCGGATTCTCCGGATTTTCACTGTCATCGGTATTCTCGCCCGGTGCTGTCGTCGGAGTTACTTCCGGCGTTACGGTCGGTTCCGCATCCGGTGTCGGCGCTGCCGTTGGTGTATCCCCTGTATCTTCTCCGTTGTCCGCATCCGGTGTCGGAGTTGCCGTTGGTTCCTCCGCCGGCGTTACGGTCGGCTCTGCGTCCGGCGTTTCCGTCGGTTCTGCGTCCGGGGTCACCGTTGGTTCTGCGGTTGGCTCTGCATCCGGCGTTTCCGTCGGACCCGGAGTTGGTGTTACGGTATCTTCTGCCGCATCCGGTGCCGGAGACTCGCCTGGCGCAAGCGTTGGTGTTTCCGAAACCGTTTCTTTTGCTTTTTCTGCTGCCAGAACAGCCTCATATCCGGCTTCTGTCACCACGATTTCATCTGCCGCAAAAACGGTATCTGTTACTCTTCCCCTGAAGTCTGTTTTCTGCTGTTTCTTTCGATACGTTTCCAGCTCTTTTTCATCCATTCCGACGAATACCAGATATTTTTCTGCTGCTTCCTCCGCTGCCGTTTTGCTGGTATCTGCAGCAGTGTTTTTTTCGGTTGTTTTCCCGTCCGCCTGCAGTTCTGCCGCTGCAACTGCAAGAAGCTCCTGTGCTTTTTCCACGGTTTTTACTGCTGTCTCTGCCGTTGTACCGTCTGCCGTATCATCGCCGGTTTTCAGATTCACATAAACGGCTGCCCGTTTTGTCTCTGTACCGTTCTCCGTTCCGGAGACAGTTTCGTTCTGTACTGCGCTTTTTTCCGTTCCTGCCGATGCGCTGGCACGGAGCGGAACTGCATCGGAAAATACCAGTGTGCCCGCAAGGACAGCACCCATCACTTTCCATGCCTGTTTTTTCTTCATTGCGTTTCTCCTTATGTTCTCTTGGTCTATCCTAAAAAATCTGTCTTTTTGTGTCATAATTTCGCATTACAGCATTATAGCACAAGAAAGAATCCCGCGCAAGGCTGAAGTCGCCTTGAAACGCGGGATTCGTGAATCACTTTCTTACGCAGTGAAACAGCAAGTGTTTCACTGCTGGGTGAACAGTAACGCGGGATTCTCATCTGCTTTTATCGCTTTTTAGTTTGTTTCCATTCTCGTTGTCGTGAGCTGATCCGGGGATAAATTCAGGATTTCCATAAACTCATCACCTGTGATCGTCTCTTTCTCATACAGATATTTTGCCAGCTCGTGGAGTTTCGGCATGTTATCTTTTAAGAGCTGCTCTGCTTTGTCGTACTGTTTTCTGACTGCTGCAACAACCTTCTCATCAATCTGTGCTGCTGTCGATTCGGAGCATGCCAGGGAAGTGTCACCGCCGAGGTACTGGTTCGTTACCGTCTCAAATGCAACCATACCAAATTCCTCGTTCATACCGAAGCGGGTGATCATGGCTCTTGCCACCTTCGTTGCCTGCTCGATATCGTTCGAAGCACCTGTCGTGATGGAATGGAACACCAGATCCTCTGCCACACGGCCGCCGGTCAGGGTTGCAATCTTGTTTTCCAGCTCTTCACGGCTCATCAGGTTGTGCTCATCTTCATCCACCTGCATCGTATAGCCGAGGGCGCCGGACGTACGCGGGATAATGGTGATCTTCGTAACCGGAGCGGAATGGCTCTGCAGTGCTGCGACGAGTGCATGGCCGACCTCGTGGTAGGAAACGATCAGTTTCTCTTTGTCGGTCATGATCTTATTCTTCTTCTGGTATCCGGCGATGACAACCTCAACGCTCTCCTCCAGATCCGCCTGGGTGACGAATTTTCTTCCATCACGGACGGCACGGAGTGCTGCCTCGTTGATCATATTGGCAAGTTCTGCACCAGAAGCACCGGATGCCATACGTGCGATCGCATTGTAATCGACATTGTCGCCCACGCGGATGTTTTTCGCATGGACTTTCAGGATTTCCTCACGGCCTTTTAAGTCAGGCAGTTCAACCGGCACACGGCGGTCGAAACGGCCCGGACGAAGAAGTGCCGGGTCCAGGGAATCCGGACGGTTCGTCGCTGCCAGAATGACAACGCCTTTCTTTCCATCGAATCCATCCATCTCGGCAAGCAGCTGGTTCAGGGTCTGCTCACGCTCGTCGTTTCCGGAGAATCCGCCGCCGTCACGTTTTTTGCCGACGGTATCGATCTCATCGATAAAGACGATACACGGTGCTTTCTCATTTGCCTGCTGGAACAGGTCACGCACCTTCGCAGCTCCCATGCCGACGAACATCTCGACAAACTCAGAACCGGAAATGGAGAAGAACGGAACATTTGCCTCTCCGGCTACTGCCTTTGCAAGCAGCGTTTTACCGGTTCCTGGAGGGCCGACAAGCAGTGCTCCTTTCGGCATTTTTGCACCAATTTCTTCATATTTTTTGGGATTATGCAGGAAGTCAACAATCTCCTGTAAAATTTCTTTTGCCTCATCCTCTCCGGCAACATCTGCAAATTTAATGCCGGTTTCGGACTGTACATAAACCTTGGCGTTGCTCTTTCCAAAGCTCATCGCATTTCCCATGCCGCCCATCATCTTGCTCGTCATGCGTTTCATCAGCCACTGTCCGAGCGCAACCATCACAACGATCGGTATTACCCATGTTAAAAGAAATTCCATGAGTGGCGACATCTGCTCTATGATCGGCGTTCCGAATTCGGTAATACCTGCCTCATATAAACGATCTACCAGCTTGTAATCATTCATCACACCCGTCTTATAATAATTCGCCGGGCTTGATTTGTCGCTGAAAATAATCTCATTTGACTGGATCTGGACTTCGCTGATTTCGTTGTTATCTACCATCTGCAAAAATTTTCCGTAATCAACTTCTGTTACTTTTGGCTCGAGAAGTCTCGGGAAAAGCAGAAGATTTAACAGCAGAATGACGATCAGCGCAATCACATAATAAAAAATTATGGGTTTTTTCGGTTTTTGCACCTGTTTCATCTGTATCCCCTCCTGTTTCTTGATTTTCTTTCTTTTTTAGTAGCATAAACTTTTCTTTCGCTAAAATCAATCAAATTCTGACATTTCATGAAACTTTTATACTTTTTTATATTTTCGCTATAGAAAGGTAAGTTTCTTGCTTTTCCATCTGTTTTCGGCTATACTTGCGAAAGACTGGGAAAGTCTCTTTTTGAAATTTTGCCCCGAAATGACAGGGTTCATTCGATAAAAAAGCTATAGAAACGGAGGTTTTGTGTATGGGACACAGGTTTACATATGTGGTTTTGCCGGAGGAGGAACGGGAAAATCTGACTGTGGAATGGTTTCTCCGCCGGCATGGATATTCGCGCCATATTATTACGGGCTTAAAACGCACAGAGGACGGCATTTTCCGAAACGGCGTCCGCGCCTGGACGAGCCAGGCCGTGCACGCCGGGGATGTGATCGAAACGCACCTTGTCGAAACAGAACCCTCCGACGGAATTCTGCCGCGGCCGGTTCCGTTTTCGGTTGTGTATGAGGATGACGACATCCTCGTTGTGGATAAACCCGCTGATACGCCGATTCATCCGTCGATTGGAAATTATGAAAATACGCTGGCAAACGGCATTGCATGGTATTTTGAACAGAAAGGTGAACCCTTCGTCTACCGCTGCATCAACCGCCTCGACCGCGACACCACCGGCCTTATCGTGCTCGCCAAGCACGCCTTAAGCGCCGCCGTCCTCTCCCAGGCCATGCGCTCCCGCGAAATCCACCGCACGTATCAGGCCTTCGCCCTCGGCGAAACCGCTGCATCCGGCACCATCGACGCCCCGATCGCCCGCCTCAACGGCTCCCTCATCCAGCGCACCGTCGACTTTGCCTCCGGCGAGCGCTCCGTAACCCATTACCGCACCCTCGCGCACTGCTCCGTTTTCTCCCACCTCGAACTCAATCTCGAAACCGGCCGCACCCACCAGATCCGCGTCCACATGGCTTACATCGGCCATCCGCTGCTCGGCGATACCCTCTACAACAAAACTCCCGGCACTTTCCCCCGCCAGGCACTTCACTCTGCATCGCTCTCCTTCGTCCATCCGATCACCGGAGAACCCTTAAACTTCCACGCACCACTGCCGGAAGATATGCAAAACCTGCTGACATAAACCAACCCCCGTGAGTTGCCGCTCACGGGGGTTTTGTTGTCCCTGATGGAACTGTCATGTCTTTTTGCCGGTGACATTGTATCATACACAAAATTTAGTTTCAATCATCATTTTCATACAGTTCTGATTCTCGGTACTTCATCGATATGCAAATATTTGCTGATGCATTTCACAATCACATCATGATCCGAAACCTGTCCCATGCCGGACACTGCTACGGTTGCCACAACGCCGACTTCTTCCACGCAGATCGGAAAACCTCCGCCCAGCATTGCGTATTCCTTCGGGTCCAGTACCATCTGTTTTACGCTCTCCGGCGCATTCGTCGCTGCCATGTAGAGCTGCAGCGAACTCCGCTCCGTCAGAAGCACCGAATTGCTCTTCCGTCTCATCAGCTCCACATTGTGCGGCGTAATGCCGTTATCACAATACTGGAATACAACTTCCCCGTTGCTTCTGCGGATCATGATGCCAACCTGTGCTCCGCGCCGTCTTGCCTCCATCAGGATCATCGTTCCCAGTTCCCATGCGTCTGCATTTGTAAAATGCGTAAACTGCAGAATATCCTCCTGCATATCGAGCACTTTCATCAGTTCATCCATTGTCATTGTCATACTTTTGCCCCGTCCTTTCTGCCATTTTATATTTTTTTAGCTTTTTGCCCCTCGTTTTCTGACTTTCAGTTTATCATTTTCCCAAATTCAAGTCAAGCCAGCCACCACCGGCATTGGCTAACACGATATCACCGAAAAGCAAAAATTCCACGCCGCAGAAGTTCCCTCCCACAGCATGGAATTTCTCATTTTTATTTTTCTACCATAATACACTTCCGCGGGCAGTTCTCCGCGCAGAGGCCGCAGCCTGTACATTTTGCCGGGTCGATCTCCGCGCGCTGGTCCACAACGTGAATTGCATCCGACGGGCAGTTCTTCTCGCACTTCTTACATCCGATACAGCCGATCTCACACGCTGCCATCACCGCCTTGCCCTTCTCGGTTGAGCGGCATTTCACCGTGATCCTCTGCTCATACGGAATCAGGTCGATCAGATTTCTCGGACAGGCCTTCACGCAGGCACCGCATGCCTTGCACGCTTCGCCGTCCACAACGGCAATGCCGTTTTCAATATGGATCGCATCAAACTTACATGCCTTCACGCAGTTTCCAAAACCAAGACATCCGTTTCCGCAGCTCTTCGGACCGCCGCCCGGTACAAAACCAGCGTAGGAGCAGTCCCTTGCACCCGTGTATTCATACTTGTTCTTTGCCACGTCACACGTACCGGCGCACCGTACCACTGCTTTTCTGCGCTCCTGTGCTCCGGCTTCCTGTCCCATAATGGCACCGATCGCTGCCGCAACCGGCGCTCCGCCGACCGGACAGACCGAAATCGGGGCTTCACCCTTTACCACTGCAGCCGCCGCTCCGTCACAGCCCGGGTAACCGCAGCCGCCGCAGTTGTTGCCCGGCAGCGCTTCACGGACCTTCGTCTCGCGCTCGTCCACTTCCACATAAAACTTCTTTCCGGCAATTCCAAGGAGAATACCAATCAAAAGGCCGGTTCCACCCACCATCAGGGTGGCTGCTAAAATACCATTCATCTCTTCATCCCTCCTAGATCATTCCGGAAAATCCCATAAATGCCATTGACATCAGCATAGCCGTAAGAAGAACGATCGGCATTCCTTTGAATGACTCCGGGATATCGTTGTACTCCATCTTTTCCCGCAGGCCGGCCATCAGCACCATGGCAATTGTAAAGCCGATTGCGGTTGCCAGACCGTAAACCGTACCCTGCAGAATCGTGTAATCCTTCTGTACGTTGATGAGTGCCACACCGAGTACCGCGCAGTTTGTTGTAATCAGCGGAAGGTAAACGCCGAGCGCTCGGTACAGAGACGGAATCGTCTTTTTCAGGAACATCTCAACGAGCTGTACCAGCGCCGCGATGACAAGAATGAAAACGATCGTTTTCAGATAATCAAGTTCTGCCGGTGCCAGGATAAATTTGTAAATCAGACTTGTCACAAATGAAGAAATCGTGAGGACAAAAATAACCGCTCCGCCCATGCCGGCCGCCGTATCCATCTTTTTGGAAACACCGAGGAACGCACAGATGCCGAGGAACTGGCTTAAGACAACGTTGTTCACCAGCGCAGCACCGATGGCAATCAAAATCAGTTCTTTCATTTCGCTTCCTCCTTTCCTTTCACAGCCTGGCAGTATGCCTTATTGGCGCATGCCATACAGCCGGTCTCTTCTGCCGGGACTGCCGGTTTTCCGGTTTTCTCTGACTTCTGGCGTTTGATGCGGTTCTGCACCGCAACGAGCATTGCCAGCACAAGGAATGCACCCGGCGCCATGATGAAGATGTTTACCGGCTCGTAAGCATTCGGCATTACCTGGATACCGAACAGGGTTCCGGCTCCGATCAGCTCACGGAACATACCGATCAGGGTCAGGCCGACGGTAAATCCAAGGCCCATGCCGATACCATCAAATAAAGACGGGATCGGACCATGTTTTCCAGCATATGCCTCGGCGCGTCCCAGGATGATACAGTTTACAACGATCAGCGGGATGTAGATGCCAAGGGCGGAATAGAGTGCCGGAATAAAACCTTCCATCAAAAATTCCACGATGGTTACAAACGATGCCACAACAACGATGTATGCTGGCATACGCACGCCGTCCGGGATGATTTTCCGAAGCAGGGAAATCATCAGGTTGGAGGCGGTCAGGATGACCATCGTCGCAAGGCCCATGCCGATACCGTTCTTTGCAGAAGTGGTAACCGCAAGCGTCGGACACATACCCAGCATCATGACGAAGGTCGGGTTTTCTTTTATGATACCATTATAAAGCCGTTCCAGCGGCGTATCTTTTCTCATGAGTTCCCTCCCTCTCCGGAAAGCAGACCGGATTCGTTGCAGTAGTTAAAACAGCAGATTCCTGCATTGACACCGTTTGTTACAGCGTTCGTTGTCAGAGTTGCTCCGCTCAGCGCATCGATTTCATCATCCGCGGATGCGCCGGATTTTGTGTAGGAGAATGCTTCTACGTTTTTATCCTTGAACTGATTCTTGAAATCGTCTGTGTCGGCACGCATACCAAGGCCGGCCGTCTCGGAAAGTGACAGGAAAGAGATTCCCTTTGTCGTTCCGTCCGATGCAATTCCCATCGAGAACTGCATGCCGCCGCCATAGCCTTCGGTTGTGGAGATGATCTCAACCAGGCCGATCGTCGCGCCGGATGCGTCTTTTGCAAGCAGCAGTTCGTCAATCGTCTGTGCTTCAAAACCGTGGCCGATCAGTGCTGCCGTAAGCTCTGCCTGTTCCGCATCGCTCATTGTTACTTCTTCAAAGGAAACTGCCTCCGGGAATACGTTCTGGCAGGATTCCTGTTTTTCTTTTTCCTGCTGTTTCTGGATCGGCTCTAAGGTTACCTGGTGGGCCGCACCGAGAAGCAGGCCGGCGATCAGCGTAATCGCCGCAAGAATCAGGGCATTTTTTACTATTTTATTCATGCTTTCTTCTTGCCTCCTCTTCCGAATCCAACCGGCACGGTCACGCGCTCAATAAGCGGAACCAGAAGGTTGGTAAAGATGATGGCATAGGAAACGCCCTCTGCCGAATTTCCAAAGATACGGAATACACCGGTCAGAAGTCCTAAAATGACCGCGTAGATATACTGTCCCTTCTTTGTGATCGGGCGGGTAACGTAATCGGTTGCCATGAACCATGCGCCAAGCATCAGACCACCGCCAAAAAGATGCGCGCCAAGGAAGTTGATATCAAAACCGTGGCCGCCGAAAATCAGGGCAAATAAAAGCTCTGTTCCAATGTAGATGAGCGGAATATTGAGGTCGATCACATGAATACAGACAAGGAAGATGCCGCCAAGCAGAAGTGCCAGTGCGGAAGTCTCACCGATCGTTCCGGTCGTATTTCCAAGGAACATAGACAGCAGATTCACCTGCTCTCCTGCTTTTGCTGCGGCGAGCGGTGTCGCACCGGATACGGTATCCACGAGGTGTGCGGCTGCCGGGGCAGCGAAGTTTGTCATATGACCCGGGAAGGAAATCAAAAGGAAACATCTTCCTGCAAGCGCCGGGTTCATGATGTTCTGGCCAAGACCGCCGAAAAGCTGTTTTACAACGAGAATTGCAAACACACCGCCGATCACCGGCATCCAAAGAGGCGCCTGCACCGGCATGTTCATGGCCAGCAGAAGGCCGGTTACCAGTGCACTGCCGTCGGCAATCGTCACCGGTTTCTTCATTCCTTTTTCATACAGATATTCCGTCAGGGGACAGACTGCCATCGAAATCACAATCAGAAGCAGCGCCCGAAGGCCGAAATTCCAGATTCCCACGCAGGCTGCCGGGGCAAGGGCAAGCAGGACGGCAAACATGATTTTATCCGTCGTTACCTTGGACCGTGCGTGCGGGGAAGATGATACGTGTAATAATCCATTCATATGTAAGGTCCCCCTATTTCTTCTTTCTCTTTGCCAGAAGCACTTTACGCATTGAGCTGATCTCCTGCGTCAGCGGACGTCTTGCCGGGCAGATAAAGGAACAACAGCCACATTCACAGCACTCCATTCCGCCATATTTCAGGAACTTCTCTTCCTCGCCGTGCTCCGCAAAAACGGAAAGGCGGGCCGGAAGAATCTGACCCGGACAGACGGAAACGCAGCGTCCGCAGTTGATGCAGGCAGATGGTGCCAGCGCAGATACTTCATCCTCGGTGAGGCAGGTCAGTGCAGATGTTGTCTTAGTAACAGGAACATCCATTGTAAACAATGCTTTTCCCATCATCGGGCCTCCGCAGATGATCTTGACCGCCTCGTTTTTCAGACCGCCTGCCTGCTCTAAAAGTTCGGACAAGAGCATGCCGACCGGTACTTCAAAGTTGCACGGATTCTGTACAGCATCTCCCGTCACGGTAACGATACGGCTCATCAGCGGTTCGCCGAAGCGGACTGCCTGGTAAATAGCGGTCACGGTATCAATGTTATCCACGATACAGCCCGCGTCCGCCGGCAGCATGGAAGAATTTACCTTTCGTCCTGTTGCTGCATAGATCAGCATACGCTCGGCACCCTGCGGGTATTTCGTTTTGAGCTCCAGAACCTCAATGTTGTCCTCCGGAAGTACCAGCTCACGGAATTTTGTGATACAGTCCGGTTTGTTGTCCTCAATGCAGATGATTCCCTTTGCTTTCGGGAACATATGCAGCATGATTTTTAAGCCTCCGATCACCTTTTCCGGCTCTTCGAGCATTCTGCGATAGTCGCTCGTCAGATACGGCTCACACTCTGCTCCATTGACGAGAATGTGGTCAATTGCTGACGGATCTTTCGGGGATACTTTGACGTGTGTCGGGAAGCCTGCACCTCCCATTCCCACGATTCCGGCCTCTTTGATCTTGTTCCGGATCGTATCTGCGTCGAGTTTTTCCCAGTGCGGGCACTCCTCAAATGTTTCTTTTTCATACAACCCGTCGTTCTCCACAACGATACAATCTACCGGGGAACCGGCTGCGGAAACTTTTTTCTCAATTCCTTTTACCATGCCGGAAACTGATGCGTAAACAGGAGCCGAAACAAATCCTCCCGCTTCTGCGATTTTCTGTCCCGCTTTTACATGGTCGCCTTTTTGTACGATCGGCACAGCAGGCGCTCCGATGTGCTGTGACACTGCGTAATACAATAAGTTGCCCGGCTGCGCTTTGACAATCGGTTTGTCCTTGGAGAGCTCTTTTCCCTCGTACGGGTGAACGCCGCCATGAAAAGTATTTCTTTTCTTCTGAAACATGCTTTTCACCTCATCCTTTCTCTTTTCTATGCTACATTTATCAATTCACAGCCTTTTTTCGGTTTTTTATGCAAAAAAGGCTGGTGCATTGCCCTGATTATTTCGGTTATTCATATCGGACTTCTTTTAACAGGAGTCCGCATGCCGGTGCAAGAAAACCCGCACTTTCGCGATTTTTTGCTTTGAGAAGCTCCGTCATTGATGCGATATCCCGTTTTCCCATCCCGGCCTCCACAAGTGTTCCGGTCAGGATCCGCACCATGTGGTACAGAAAACCGGTTCCGGTATAGGAAATGATAAGAATCCCGTCTTTCTCGCAGAAATCAATTCCGGTAATCGTCCGTACTGTCGATTTTTTCATACGTTTGTTGGCACAGAAGCTCCTGAAATCATACGTTCCGATAAACGCTTTCGATGCTTCTTTCATTTTTTCCACATCGAGCGGTGCTTCCGGAAAATACACGTATTTCCGCTCGAAAACATGCTTTCTGCCATCGATCACGATACGGTATTCGTATGTTTTGTCCACCGCATTCAGACGGCTGTGGAAGCGCTCCGGCATCCGCGCGAGGCTGGTGACTTCGATGTCTTCCGGCAGATAATGGTTGATTGTCTGCAGAAGTTCTTCATCGGATAGATCCGTATGGAACTTTGCATTTGCGACCTGTCCCGCCGCATGGACGCCGGCATCGGTTCTGCCCGCGCCGTGGATCTCCACCGGCTCTCCTGCGATCCTGGACAACAGCGTTTCGAGCTTGCCCTGAATCGTGTTGTCCGTATTTCCCTGCTTCTGCCAGCCGTTATAGCGCGTGCCATCGTACTGCAGGATCATTTTATAATTCATCTTTTTCTTCCTTCCTCTGTCCTGTTCTTCCTCTTCCTTTCAAATCATTTTTCTCCAGAAATGGGCTTTTCAGAACCATTTTCTTCTTTCCAAAGTGGCAGCTTATCCTTCGGCATCCATGCTTTTCTCAATCAAAAAGCTTCGCAGCGCAGGACTTCGCGCCAGATTTGCTTCAAACAGCACCACTTCTGCTCCGCCCGGAAAGCTGTTCTGTAAAAATTCAGCGGCACGGCGGATCTGCAGTTTCACATCCTTTACTTCCTTCTCCACTTTTTCCTGTTCCAGTTCACATACCGTTTCAAAAAGCTCTTTCATCTGATCTGAATCGGTTTTGCGACATTTTTTAGCGGTCTCCTCGAGTTTTTTTAACTTTTTCAAGACCCGCGCATTCGTTTCTTCCTCGCCCTTTTTCAGCAGTCCCTGCTGTTTGCACACTGCAAATCCCTGCTCTTTCTGTTGTAGCCAGGATGCGTATGTCTCATCTTTTTTCTGCCTGCAAAGCCCGGTAAACTGGCGAAAGCACTCGGAGAGCTCCTTTGCCGTGTGCTCCTGCTTCTGGCAGCCGGATGCCTCTTTCTGAAGTGCCGCATGAAACAGAGACAGCAGTACAGATCGCTCTTCTGCGGAACCATTTGCCGCCATCTTCTGTTTTTCTGCCATGATTTTTCCGGAAAATGCACCGGTCAGAATCTCCTCTACACCGTAATCCTGTCCATATTTTTCGTAAATCCTGTAGTATGAGCTGAATTCCTCCGCCGTCTTTTCTTCCTGCAAATATTGTCCGATCAGTGCTTCGTCGACCGGAAAATGCAGGATTTCATAACTTTTCAGCACTGCCGACAAATCCTCCCAGCCGCGTGCTGTCACAAAACGCTTCTCATCCGCTTCATGCGAAACAGAATAAAAATGGTCACTGTGTGCCATAAGGTACGTTGTCACGGCGCTGTGGATCTGATTTTTCTCTGCATAGGAAAGCCACACGGAAAGCTCGGGAAGCACCTCGATCTTCCGCACACGGTCAAGCGTTGCCACATCAAATTCCCGCACAGATTTATTATATTCCGGCGGATTTCCGGCGGCCACGATCAGCCAGTCATCCGGGATGTGCTGATTGCCGAATTTTTTGTCCTGCAAAAGCTGCAGCATTACCGGAGCGAGGGTCTCGGAGACGCAGTTAATTTCATCGAGAAAGAGGATACCCCGCTTCTTTCCGGTCTGCTCCATGCAGTCATAGATCGAGGCGATGATCTCGCTCATCGTGTATTCCGTTGTATGTACCATTTTCCCTTCGATTCCACGTGTGCAGATCTCCGGAAGGCCCATGGCACTCTGACGCGTATGGTGTGTCATCGTGTAGGCGACAAGCCCCACACCGCACTCTTCTGCGATCTGCTCCATAATTGCCGTTTTTCCGATGCCCGGCGGGCCGATCAGGAGAATGGGACGCTGCTGCCGGAGCGGAACCAGCGGAAAACCAATTTCATCTCTTGCAAAGTATGCGCGCAGGGCTTTTTCAATTGTCTCTTTTGCTTCTTGTATGTTCATATGATCTCTCTTATCTTATGCACTCTTTATGTACTCTCGAAATCTTTCTGTGTTTGATTTTGCGAGATGCTTTTTTGTCAGTTTTGTTCAAAGAGTACATTCTTCTGTCAGCAGTTTTTTTGCCCATTTTGGGACAAGATTCATTTTTTCGGTCTGTCTGACAAAGACGAATGCCGTCTCGTAATCGGGCTTTTGTTCGGGATAAATTCCGTCTCCGTCGGTAAAATAGATCAACGCTTTTAAGTTTCGGAATACATGCTGTTTCCGCAACTCTTCCACTTTCTGAAAGACAGGACGGAAATCGGTTCCGCCTCGGCCCTTGATGATAATTGTTTCACGGTAAGCTTCCCATTCTTTCGGTGAATGGATCATCGTGACATCCTGCACGAAGCTGTCGCACTGGATCAGGCAGACGTTCCATCGGGAAAAGAAGTTTTCTTTTTCTTCAAGAATGCTGCGCGTCTCACCAAGGAACTTTGCTACAATTTCTTTTTTGCACGAACCGGATGTGTCGATCGCGATAACCAGCTCTTCGAGACGGTTTCCCTCGCGCGTCTCCGGCGGCTCGATGAAAGGGAAATTTCCGTAATACATAAGCCCATAATGGTAAGCGACTGGATCGAAGCTGTCGAGATCCAGCTCCATTTCCTCGCGGGTAACGGTAAAGCGTTTCAGGAAGCGGCGGTAATCGTACGCTCTTTTTTCGATCCCGGACAGGGTTTCTTTTTTTCCACCACGGTTCTGGCCTCGCAGCAGGCCGCCGGTGCCGTAGTTTTCCGCCAACTTGCGGGAAGCACGTTTCCAGACTGATTGAAAAGACTCGATAAGTTCCGGTTCTTTTCCCGGCACCAGCCATGAAACCGGAGACTGTTTTTCTTTTTCCGGCATCAGCCATGAAACCGGGGGCTGTTCTTTTTTTTCCGGCTCCGGTGTTTCTTTCCCAAACCGGCGGATGCATTCCAGCAGCAGGTGCTGATAGCCTTCCTTGAGGAACGATGAATTTTCGGCACACATGCAGAGTACAAAATCGGAGTTAAAATATATCGTATGACCGTCGGATGTGATGGCTTTTGTCCTGTCGGATGGCTGATGCTGAAAGAAAAGAATCGCTTCACCAAGTTCCGGGTACAACCAGCAGAGGTTTTTGCGGGCTTCTTCGAAAAGCCGGAGCGCCAGCGCTTCTTTTTCTTTTGTGGGCTTTTCTTTTTGAAACGCAGCTTCTGTTTTTCTGCTTTCCGTATTCTCCTGCATCGGATCCTGTGAGCTCCGGTTCAGGAGAATACGGAAAGCCTGCCATTTCTGCTGGTCGGCAGCAAGGTTGAGAAAACGTTTTCGGTCTGCATCGGACAGCCATCCGGTCTGCAGAATACGTTCCAGCTTTGAAAAATCATCCTCACGAATCAGCATTTCGACAGCGGGACGAATGCGTTTCCGCAGGTATGCAGTATATGCGGCTCGCTGTTCTTCCGGAAGATCCTGCGATTCACAAAAGCTGGAAAGTGCAGCCCGGAGGCGCTGCTGTTCGGATGTCGTCGTTCTGAAACTACTCCAGTCATCCATTTTATTCACTCCCTTACTCGCCGCGTTTTCTCACTTGCACTCAATCTTACGCTGCCGCGTAAGCGGCATTCGTCGTTCGTCAATTGAAAATAAATTTTCATTTGACTCACTTGCACTCAATCTTACGCTGCCGCGTAAGCAACATTCGTCGTTCGTCAACTGAAAATAAATTTTCATTTGACTCACTTGCACTCATTATATCGTCATTTTTGAGCATTGACAATGTTGGATCGTGTTATTTTTTTCACACTTTTACCATATTTTTATGATATACTTGATATTATAAAATACGATTGCAGTCGTAAAAGTGCAAAGGAGATCCTTTTTATGAACAAAGAAAACAGAAAAGCTGCCAAGGAACGGCGTGCCAAAGAGCGGGAGCACGAAGCGAAAGTAGCGCATTACAAAAAGATCTGGAGCTGGGCCGGACCGGCTCTGATTGTCGTTGTGATCGTCGGCCTTATTATTGCCAGCGTACTCGATTCCAAACGACTCTCTACCAAAAGTGCCTCGGAGGATACCTCCACAGCCTCATCGACCGCATCCGCCTCATCAGCCTCCACTTCGGCTTCTGCCTCTTTGCAGACCGACACTTCCCTTACCATCGAGGACGGTGATACCGTCAATATCGACTATGTCGGCTCCATTGACGGCGTGGAATTTGAAGGTGGAAACACAAAAGGAAACGGCGCTGATCTTGTGATCGGTTCTCATACTTACATCGATGACTTTGAAGAACAGCTCATCGGTCATCACCCGGGCGACAGCGTAGATGTAACCGTCACTTTCCCGGAAGACTATGGAAAAGACGAACTCAACGGAAAAGAAGCTCTTTTCAAAGTTACCGTCAACGGCATTTATAAATAGAACAGCAAAAAAGACATCCTCCACAGATTTTCCGTCTGCGCCGGATGTCTTTTTCTCATCGTTTTTTGTTAAGTTTTTTTCAAAGCCGCGCTGATGTTTTGAAAAAAGTACATCTTTTTATTCCACAATTTTGTAATACGCCCGCGCCGTCAGCACATAGACGATCAGGTAAACCACGGCAAACGCCGCAATCGTAATCGCTGTTGCAGCCAGGAACAGATTGCTGTCCGGGAAATTCAGCATTGCCATGATACGCCTGGTCAATGGAAACGCTACCATTGTATGCACCACGGCCACCGCGAGCGGCAGGAAAAAGACCGTTACCACCTGTGACTGAATCGTCTGACGGATTTCTTTGCGGCTCATGCCGACCTTCTGCATAATCTGGAACCGTTTTCGGTCATCGAAGCCTTCTGAAACCTGCTTGTAATAGATAATCATAACGGCACCCATCAAAAATAGCGCACCGACGAAAACACCTAAAAACAGAAGTGAACCATACAGACTGTAAACCGTATTGCGCTCTTTTTCGCGCACTTCCACCCATCCGTTAAAAGATGACTCCGTCAGTATCGTCTCAATCTCATCTCCAACTGTGATCTGTTCGCCGGCATCCCCGATAAGATCCAGAGCATATTCCCAACTGTATCCTTCTGGCTCCTTTCCCTGCACAGCTGCATACGCTTCCTTTGCTTCCTTATTCCGCGTCACCACCGTCATTGTCTCATACACCTGCGTCTTCTCATCCAGAATGTACGATTTCTTATCGGTATTCCATTTTTTTACTTCATACGTCTGATTTCCCAGTTCAATCGTGTCATATCCATAATTTTTCTGTTTTGCCTGAAAAACCAGAGCCTGCCCTGGTTCCAGCTCTACCTGTTCGCCGGTTACCTGTTCGTACTCCGACTCTTCCATAATCTTTATCAGTGTACTCGCCGCAGCATCATCTGACTGTGTTTTTTCTACTTTGTTTCTATCTACATCAGCAAGCATAACATAGTATCTCTGATCACTTTCATACTTTTTTCTGAGCTGCTTTTCTTCCAGATGCTGATCAATCCCAGTTTTCACTTCCTCTATCATCTTCTGACTGACCGGTTCCACCGTCTTCATAATGCCGCTCACGCCAGTATTTGCTTCGATCGAAATCTGATGTGGAAACCGCGTATAGGTAACCTCCTCAATTCCCGTCCACAGACATGTGCTGATGGAGATAACCAGAAGCACACCCGTTGACAGAATACAGATATTCGCAAGACCGACCGCATTTTGCTTCATGCGGTACAGCATGCCTGAAATGCTTGTAAAATGGCGTGTCTGGTAATAGTAATTTTTGTTTTTCTTCAGAATTTTCAAAAATGCAATACTTCCAGCAGAAAACAGGCAGTACGTTCCCACCATAACCAAAGCGATTGCATTAAAAAACTTATCAAGTGCGTCCATCGAGGATTGGCAGGTCAGAGCCAGATAATAGCCAACACCAAGAAGCATGAATCCAAGAACCGCCGTCAAAAGCTTCGTTTTCGGTTCCCGCTCACCCTGCGCGCCGCCGTGCAGCAGTTCGACCGGCTGTGAGACGTGGATCTGGCGAAGGCTTAAGAGAAAATTGATCACAAAAGTCAGGCCGAACAGCAGCATCGTACTTCCCACGGCTTTTGCACTGAACGCAAAACCAATTGTTCCGTTCAGTCCGGTCAGCTTCATCAGCACCAGAAACAGCAGGCGGTACAGCAACACACCGAGCAGAATACCGATTCCAAGCGATGCCGCCCACAGATACAGACTCTCAAAAAAGAGGATCTTCGCCAGATGCTTTTTCTCCATGCCGAGAATCTGGAACAGACCGAACTCTTTTTTTCTTCTTTTTGCCAAAAAACTGTTGCTGTAGATCAGAAAAATCACCGCGAACAGGCCAATGATATAGGTTCCCATCCCCATCACTGTCAGGATCGTATCTTTTCCGATCATGGAATCAAAGCCACTTCCCTGCGCCAGTGTATCCATGATAAAAAACATCACCACCGTGCCGATGCATGACAGCAGATACGGAAGAATATTCTGACGGTTTTTGCTCAAATTTGTTTTTGCCAGTCTGGCATACAGCAGATTATTCATCCCGTTCACCACCCGTCGCAAGAATTGTCAGCGTATCGGAGATCTTCTGATACATTTCATCGCGCCCTAAAGAACCGCGATACAGCTGGTGGAAGACCTCGCCGTCCTTGATGAACAGCACACGTTTCGCCGAGCAGGCCGCCTTCACACTGTGCGTTACCATAACAATCGTCTGGCCCTCCTCGTTGATCTCCCCGAACAGTTTCATGAGGCCATCCGCTGCATGGGAATCGAGCGCGCCGGAAGGCTCATCCGCAAGAACCAGCTCCGGATTGGTAATCAGCGCACGCGCAACGACTGCACGCTGCTTCTGTCCGCCGGATACCTCATATGGGTATTTATTGAGGATCTGGGTGATGCCGAGTTTTTTCGCAATCGGCTCTGCCCGAAGACTCATCTCCTCGTATTTTTTTCCTTCCAGCACGAGCGGCAGATAAATGTTGTCACGCAGGGAAAAGGTATCGAGCAGGTTGAAGTCCTGGAACACGAAGCCTAAGTTTTCGCGGCGGAATCCGGCAATCTCCTTCTCTTTTAATTCGCCGAGATTCTTTCCATTTAACCGCACCTGTCCGCCAGTTGGCTTGTCTAGTGCTGCGAGCAGGTTCAGAAGCGTCGTTTTTCCGCTTCCCGATTCGCCCATGATTGCAACAAATTCGCCCCGTTCCACTGTAAAATTAACGTCTTTCAACGCTTCCACCCGGTTGCTGCCAAGGCGCGTGGTATATGTTTTTTTCAGATGTTCTACTTCCAGAATTGCCATGTCACATTTTCCTTTCTGTCTGAACTGTTTTCTTAATTGACAAGGCTTATTATACCCGTCCGCGCCCTCTTCTGCCTTAGGATCATCTTACAAAAAGACCGGCAACCTTACATTTCTGTAAGATTCCCGGCGAAGCTCTCTATGTACTACAGGGATACGGTATCCAGCCCAAGATACACCTTCGTTCCCACTCCCATCTCCGACTCGATGCGGATGGTATGCGAAAGTTTCTCCATGATCTGGCGGCACAGATACAGTCCGATGCCCGTTGACCGCTTGTCTGCGCGGCCGTTGCAGCCCGTGTAGCCTTTTTCGAAAATCCGCGGCAGATCCTCCGGCGCAATGCCGATGCCGGTGTCCTCAATCACCAGCGTTTTTGGTGCATCCGGTGACAGATAGATGTGAATGCTTCCACTTTTCGTGTATTTCAGCGCATTTGACAGAATCTGCTCCAGCACAAAGACGAGCCATTTTTCATCTGTCAGCACCTCGCAGTGCACCGGCTCGTAGGAAAGGATAATCTTCCGGCGGATAAAAAGCGGAGCATATTTCCGCACAGCCTGGCGGATCAGCGCATCCAAATCGTACCTTGCAAAGACAAGATCCGATGTCATTTTTTCCATGCGCAGGTACTGCAGCGCCATCTGCACATACTGCTCCGTCTGGAAAAGTTCGCTCTGCATTTCACGCGAAAACGGCGTATCCTCCTCCTGCAGAAGCAGCCGCATCGCCGCAATCGGCGTTTTGATCTGATGGGTCCACATCGTGTAATACTCCATCATATCGCGGTATTTCTGCTCCATCTTAATCTGTTCTTCCTGAAACTGCCGCTCATAGGATGCGATGATCTGCTGGTAATCCCGCGCCAGAAGCCCGTCCGCCTCCGGAAGCGCTTCTGTTTTGCCCTGCGGTTCGGCGGCAAGGAGTGCTAAGACCAGATGATGTTTCCGGTACTTCCCATAATGAAAGCAAAAACCTGTGGCTCCGACAGCAGCCATCAGCACGATCATATAAACGGTGACATCCTGCGGCACATTGCGCAGAAAACAGAGGAGTGAAAATACTCCTATAAAAGCGGCAATCCGCACGGCCGATGCAAGATGCTCTTTCAAATACCAGTTAAGAAGCATAAACTCCTGCCGGATTCCCTCTTTCTGTTGTTCCATCCTTTTCTCCTGTTCTGCTTCCGTCATGCGATCAGGTAGCCGACACCCTTTTTCGTCTGGATAAAGTCTGTAAGTCCTGCCTCCTCCAGTTTTTTCCGCAGGCGCGTGACGTTGACGGTCAGCGTGTTGTCATCTATAAAGCTGTCCGACTCCCACAGATGCATCATCAGCATATCGCGGCTGACGGCTTTTCCTTTATTTTCGAGAAGGGACTGCAGAATGCGCCACTCACTCCCACAGATGCATCATCAGCATATCGCGGCTGACGGCTTTTCCTTTATTTTCGAGAAGGGACTGCAGAATGCGCCACTCATTTTTTGTCAGCTCAATCCGCTTTCCCCGGTAATTCAGCACACCACTTCCCGTATCGAGCATGGCACCGCGGTGCTCGAGGAAATTCGTTTCTCCGGCAAATTCGTAGGTGCGGCGGAGCATCGCCTGGACTTTGGCGGTCAGGACACTTAAATCAAACGGCTTCGCGATAAAGTCATCGCCGCCCATATTAACGGCCATAATGATGTTCATGTTGTCCGATGCAGAAGAAAGAAAAATTACCGGCACTTTAGAGACCTTTCGAATCTCCTGGCACCAGTGAAATCCGTTAAAAAAGGGAAGATGAATGTCCATCAGCACTAATTGCGGATTTTTCACGGCAAATTCGGCGAGAACGCCGGAAAAATCCTGTACGCAGAACGCATCCATGCCCCAGGAAACCAGGCTCTGCTGCACGGCGCGGGCGATGACTTCATCATCTTCTACAATCATAATTCGATACATGGCTGTTCCTCTGTTGTCTCTAGCAAAGCGGATATTCACAATCCGCTTCGCTACTTGCTTGATTCGGTTAAAAATATGGACTCCGGGCGGGTGTTTTCAACGCACAGCCGCTCCCAGAGCCGTTTTCGCAGATGATTATACTCTTACAATATAATCTGCTTTTCTTTCTTTTGCCTCCGGGTACTCACAGTCGCGATAGCCGAGGATGCAGTGGCCGATGCCAACATAATTTTCGGAAAGTCCCCACTCTTTTAAGAGGGCTTTTCCCTCCGGGCTCGCGAACTCTTCTTTTGCACGATGGATCCAGCAGGAATCCACACCAACGGCATGTGCTGCCAGCATCAGATTTCCCATGACAAGAGAGCCGTCCTCCACATAAGTTCCGCGCTCCGGGTCAGCAAGCACGATCAGAACGGTCGGAGCGCCGTAGAACGGATCGGATGTTGTACCCATAACAGCCGCATTCATTTTCGAAAGCTTTGCAATCAGCTCCGGTTTCTGTACCACAACAATCACCGGCGACTGTTTTCCCATGCCGGTTGCCGCATACGTTCCGGCCTCCAGAATTGCATCGAGCTGCTCATCGGTAATCTGCTCCGCTTTGTATTTGCGGATGCTTCTTCTTGTTTTGATTGCATTTAATACTTCATTGTTCATGGTAAAAATCCTCCTGTTCTTTTTCTATTTTTATCGCAAACGCCGCAGCCTTGTATACCGGACGCATTGCCTGCCTACATCTGTTTCCGCACAATTCGATACTCATCGCCGAGCTGGTAGTACGGACAGTCGTAAAATTTATCCTGCAGAAAACGTGCCATCTCATCCTCATCGAGATCGACCTCGCAGGTGTAGCACTCATACTCCTCATCATACACAAAATTGCCGCACGACTCACAGCTTGTGGCCATCTGGCGGGAGTGCTTTTTCTTTTGTGTGTGGGGTGTTGGTTCTATCATATGGCAATTCCTCCCATTTCTTACACTTCGCTTTTCCGTTTCGGCGCTTCCGGAAGAGGAAGAATTTCTATTTTTCATCCACCACCTGGAATATATAGAATTTCAGGTAATAGGACTCATCCGCCGCCCACAAAATTGGATGATCCGGGGCCTGGGTGCGGTATTCTACCTGACGAAGGCGTTTGTGGACGTTGTGAGCCGCCTGGTTGATGGTTTTCGTGAAGAGTTCGTAGTCCATAAAGTGGGAACACGAACAGGTGCACAGATAGCCACCGTCTTTGACCAGTTTCATGCCGCGCAGATTGATTTCACGATATCCCTTGATTGCGTTTTTGATGGAGTTTCTTGATTTTGTGAAGGCCGGCGGGTCAAGGATAACGACGTCGAATTTTTCTCCCTCTTTTTCAAGACGCGGCAACAGTTCAAAGACATCCTCGCACACGAAAGATGCTACGTTTTCCAGACCATTTAAGGATGCGTTTTTCCGTGCCTGCTCTACGCCGAGCTCTGATGCATCAACGCCGATAACTTCCTTTGCTCCTGCATATGCCGCATTCAGTGCAAACGATCCGGTATGGGTAAAGCAGTCGAGCACTCTCGCGTCCTTGCAGAGCTTCTGCACAGCCAGACGGTTGTATTTCTGATCCAGGAAGAAACCAGTTTTCTGGCCGTCCTTGACATCGACGAGATAGTGGACACCATTCTCGACGATTTCCACGCTGGTGTCAAACGGCTCGGAGAGAAATCCTTTCACACGCTCCATGCCCTCCTGCTCACGCACTTTTGCATCACTTCGCTCAAACACGCCGCGGATCTTAACCCCGTCAGCTGCCAGAACCTCCTCCAACAGGCGGATGATCGTCATTTTCATTTTGTCGATACCGAGTGCCAGCGACTGAACGACCAGCACATCGGAGAATTTATCCACTACGAGTCCCGGCAGGAAGTCTGCCTCGCCAAAGATCAGGCGGCAGCTTGATGTGTCTGTCACTTTTTTGCGGTATTCCCAAGCATCCTGCACTCTTTTTCTCAAAAATGCTTCATCGATTTCCTGGTCGATATTTCTTGTCATCATACGGATGCGGATTTTGGAATGCTCGTTGATGAAACCTCGTCCCATCGGGTATCCGTCGAAGTCGCGCACCAGCACGATATCTCCGTTTTCATATGCTCCTAAAATCGAAGCGATCTCATTATCAAAAATCCAGGCTCCGCCCTGCTTTAAGGCGCGGCCCTCTCCTTTTTTCAGTGTTACAACTGCGTTGCTCAAAAGTTTTTCCTCCTTAAAACAATATAGTTAGTCATATCTAATCATGGACAAATGTGTTTTGCTTGCATTCTCAAAACCGCGCTTCCAGCGCTTTTTGCTACTGCGCAGCTCCTTTTTGCACGAGTGAACTATAACGTCAGATTCCTCTTCCATCAAACTCCGGAATGAAACTCTCCTCAGCCACCGGGCCTTCCTGTAAAAAGGCGTTGGTGACGCCGAGGGAAAACGTATAGTCCAGCAGACGCTCATACTCCCGTTTTGTCGTTTTCCGGTTCAGCGGACTTATGTTTTCCACCTGCGGAAGCGGCGTGTACTGGCTCATGAGGCTCAGCCAGACGGTATCGCCGTACGTCTCATAGACGTATTTTACCACAGCTTTTGCATTTTTTACAGCACCGGGCAGCAATAAATGGCGCACAATCACACCTTTTTTCATCAGACCATTCTCATCGAATACAGCCCTGCCCGTCTGACGCACCATTTCCGCCAGCGCCCGTTTTGCTGTTTCCGGGTAATCTTCTGCCCGCGAGTACGCTTTTGCAAGGGAGGGAACCATATATTTAAAATCCGTCAGGTAAATATCGATCAGCCCATCAAGGGCCTGCAGGGCTTCCACGCTCTCATACCCGCCGCAGTTATAGACAATCGGTACGGTAAGTCCCTTCTCTTTCGCCAGAAGAAGTGCTTCCCGGATCTGCAGCACGTAGTGGCTCGGCGTCACGAGATTGATGTTATTCGCATTCTGCGCCTGCAGCTCCAGAAAAATATCCGAAAGCCGCCCGATCGAAATCACTTTTCCGCTCTCCATCTCCGCAATATGATGGTTCTGACAGTAAACACACCGCAGATTACATCCGGAAAAGAAAACCGTCCCCGACCCCGTCGTCCCGGAAATACACGGCTCCTCCCAGAAATGCAGTGCAGCCCGCGCCGCCGCAACCCCGGAGGGCGCCTTACAATATCCCGTCTTTCCATGCTCCCGGTCCGCTCCGCACTTCCGCGGACAAACCCGGCACCGGCTCATCTCCAGTTCCAAATCCTGCATCGTATTTCTCCCTTTTCTCTTTAGAAAAAAGCCGTGTCTCCGGAAAATAGTTCTTCCACAGACACAGCTTTCATATTTCTATGCGTCAATTAATATGCCAGAATTTCATATCCATCTTCTGTTACCGCAACCGTAACCTCCCACTGGGCTGACGGTGCGCCGTCCTCAGTGTAGACAGTCCAGTCGTTGTCGGAGTCGATGAAGATTTCATCGGTTCCGAGATTGATCATAGGCTCAATGGTGAATACCATGCCCGGTACGAGCAGCATTCCGGTATCGCGTCTTGTGACATAGCTGACGAACGGATCCTCGTGGAACTCCAGACCGACGCCATGGCCACCGATGTCACGGACAACTTTATAGCCCTGGCTCTGGGCAAATTCATTGATTACCGCGCCGACATTGCCGAGGCGGTTGAACGGGCGTACTTCAGAGAGTCCAAGCTGTACGGCTTTTAACGTATCTTCCACCAGCTTCTTCGAAACATCATCTACATCGCCGATGCAGAACATACGGGAAGAATCGGAAAAATATCCCTTATAAATAGTAGAAACATCGACGTTGATGATGTCTCCGTCCTGCAGAATTTCCTCCTCATTCGGAATTCCATGGCATACCGCATCGTTGATGGAGGTACACACGCTCTTCGGAAATCCTTCATAATTCAGCGGTGCTGCAATTCCGCCGAGTTCTTTTGTCTTTTCTGCGACCAGACGGTCGATATCTTCCGTACTCATGCCTGCATGAATGTTTTCGGCCACATAATCCAGAACTGCAATATTGACAAGACCGCTTTCACGAATTCCATCGATCTGATCCGGTCTTTTGATAATTTTCTTCGGCGGAATTTTCCATCCCTTTAATTTATAAGAATTGATTTTCTCATCCAGCGCCAGATGGCAGTCTTTGTACTTCTTCCCGCTGCCGCACCAGCAGGGATCATTTCTTCCAATTTTTTTCAGCATAATGTTCTATCCTCTTTCTGAACGCGGAACGACAGATCCGATTTTCTGTCTCCCGCTGAAATTCATATAACTCCTCTACTACTTTACCACACTCCGGCAAAACTGCAAGCAAAAGTTCCCAAATGAATAACTCTCTCAAAAGAGACCCTCCGCCGGATTCCGCATGCGGACGGCGCGTGCAGTAAGGTTATCATGCGTGAAAAACTTTTATATCCCGAAATACCGCTTTCCCATCCGATGCATACAGCCCGAAGCATCCGCCCGTCTGATCATACATCCGTGTTCCAAGCGCAATTTTGCCATCCACATAAGCTTCCAGAATCGTACCGTCTGCAATCACATCGACATGAAAGCTTCTTCCCGTTGATGACGGCAGCGGCCGTTCCAGTTCCACCTCATATGGGAACATCTGTCCGCCCCGCTCTGTCATGCGGACTCCGGATTTAAACTCGATCCGGCGGCGGCCAAAATCAATCAGAAGATAATAACCGACCGTAAATGTTTCTTCGACATGCACGGCAATTCCAACGCTCGGACAATCCCCGTCCACTTCGACGTCAAAGGAAAGACGGCTCGTTTCCCCCACCGGATTCAGCAGCAGCGCACCAAAATCGTACGGTGCATCAACCTCTGCCTGGTTCTTTTCCAGCTTCCACTCTCCTGTCAGTGCCTGCATCTGAAGCGGTTCTTCCCATCCCACGGCTTCCAGCACCTGTGGAATCGGCTTCACAAAAAGATCGCCATTCTCATCCTGCCACAGCTCATGCACCACCAGACTGCCGCCCCAGTCCCATGTATTACAGTCTTTTCCGGGATATCCCGGCGGATCAAAATTGTGCTCGTTGACTTCTCTTGTCGGATTCCAGCCGTAAACGTATCGGTGAACGCCATCACTTCCCGTCTTTGCCGCATAAAAAGCACGCGTGTCGAACGTATCAATTTCCGGCGTCTGCCACGGTCCATACGGACTTCTGCTCTTCCGGTACATCGTCTGATAGCGGTCCGCATACGAAGAAAAGACGAGATAATACCAGTCTCCCATCCGGAAAAAGTCAGGGCACTCAAACGCACACTGTGCATTCATCGGAGCATAGAACGGCTCGCAGTAGTCCCAGTGATGCAGATCCTTCGATTTGCACAGACCCACACAGCCTCTCCTCGTCGTTTTTCCTTTTTTCTGCGCCGCAAAAATCATCCACCAGCAGTTTTCCTCCTCACTCCAGAAAACAAACGGATCCCTCCAGTGGATCGGCTCATAGATCACATCATCCGATGCGAAGCGGTCCTCCGGGATTTCCGTCCACACATCCAGATCGGTGCTGACGGCGTGATTCATGTAGTTCTTCTCTGGCAGCTTCTGAAAGGTACAGTAAAACATGTGATACAGGCCATCCACTTTGATCACAGAACCCGTGCCGCCCACAATTTTTGTATCATGCTCCGTATAATGAATATGATCTGTCGTGCTCAGCATCACCCAGCTGTCCTGATGCTGTTCATCCCGGTTCGCACGGTAATTGCGAAGATAAAACGGTTTAAAAACACCATTGTCATAATAGGGGATCACATCACCCAGCACTGCCTTTTCCGGTCGAAAATAAAGACTCATCCGCTCACCCTCCCATCGTTGTCAATTGAATATTTTCAAAGCGCACCTTTCCGTCAGATACAGCAAGACCAAACTTCCGGTCGTGCAAGTCATACGCGCGCACACTGAGAGCCGTTGTTCCGCCCACATAGACTTCCATCACAGACTCATCGATATAAATTTCCATGGAATACGTTTTCCCCGGAATCAGTTCCAGCGGCCGCTCCAGCTCGACATCGTACTGGAACGTCCATCCGCCCTGCTCATGCATACGGATTGCGCTCTTGTACTCCAGACGCTGCCGCTTCGGATCTAAGTAGAAATAGTAGCCTCTCGCAAACTCCTCATCCACCTGCAGTGCCACGGCAAAACGCTCTGTTCCTTCCGAAAACGTGAAATCAAATGCCAGACAGCCCTGATGCGGAACATCGTTTTCACTGAGTGCAGACGCATAAGCATACGGCGTATCAACAACGGCAGATGTTTCACCAATCTCCCACGCGCCGTTCATCGGTGCCCACTTTACGTCATTTTGAATGGTCAGAACCTCTTTCAGCGCCGGATTTGGTCTTACCGCCAGTGTGCCGTCCTCCCGTGCATAAATTTCATGCGGAATCAGCGTACCGCCCCAGTCATATGTTTTGTAATCGTATCCCTCGTGGTTCGGATCCGGGTCGAAATTCCAGGTGTTCTGTGTCCTTGTCGGATTCCAGCCGAACAGATACCGGTGTTTTCCATCCCCGCAGCTTTTTGCCGCGTAGAACGCACGACCGTCAAAGGAATCTGTTTTCGGGCGTTTCCATGGTCCATGGCAGGAACGGCTCATGCGGTAAATGGTCTGGAAACGGTCTGTGAACTGCGAAAAGATCAGATACCACCAGCCGTTTTCGTAAAACATATCCGGGCATTCGTATGCCGACATGCTCGCATGTGGTGCATACAGCGGCTCACAGCACTCCCAGTGGTGAAGATCGGCAGATTTACATAAGCCTACACAGCCGCGGCGGCCTGTTTTTCCCTGGCTCTGCGCGCACAGCAGCATCCACCAGCAGTTTTCTTCCTCATTCCAGAACACGTATGGATCGCGCCAGTCGGTCGGCAGATAGATCGTTTCGTCCGGTCCGAATGTTTCTTCTTCGTGTTTCGTCCAACTGTCCAGATCACGGCTCGTCGCGTGGCAGACGTACTGCCGCTGCGGATTCTGTTCAAAGACGCAGTAATATAAATGGTAAATCCCATCTGCCTTGATGACAGATCCCGTTCCTCCCAGAATCCCAATCGCCGTCTCCGGCCCGTAATGCACCATATCTTTTGTGTTTAGCAGATGCCAGCCGTCTTTCCTGTCGCTGCCGAAATATGGATTCCAGTTTTTCAGATAAAAAAGGTGGAATTTCCCATCTTCATAATAAGGAATCACATCGCCGACACGGGCATGCTGCGGGGTATAAAATAACTGCATATTTTTTTCTTCTCCTTTCCGTTTTTCTGCGGTTTTTCCCGCTTTTTCGTACTCTTTTTCCGATGCTTTTATTATACTTTTTCCCCTGTAAAATTACAATTAAAATCAGGTATATTTGCCCCGATTTCCGGCAATACTTTTTCATGAAACCACCAAAGAAAGTAAGAAAGGAAGATGCACGATGAGTGGAGATGCAGAGCTTTTAAACTTTATTTACCAGAACTCCCAGATGGGTGTCGACACGATCCGGCAGCTCATTGGAGTCGTTGAGGACAAAGACTTAAAAGAACATCTGAAAACCCAGTTTCAGGGCTATGAGGAATTTCATCAGGCGGCAAAGGAGCTGCTGAATGAACACGGCTACGATGAAAAAGGCCTTGGCATAATGGAAAAAGCACGCACGTATTTTATGATAAACCTGCAGACTATGACGGATCCGTCCGTCTCACACATTGCCAGCATGCTGATTACCGGAAGCAGCATGGGCATCGTCGAGGCAATCCAGAAGTACCGCCAGTATGAGGACGCGGATCCCAAAATCCGGGATCTGATGGATAAGCTGCGAAAATTTGAAGAATACAACATGGAAAAGTTAAAAGATTTCTTATGAAAATCATATTCAGCCAAACTACCCGCATCTGCAGATCCTGCGAGTGGCAGCTTCTTTCGGATGCAAAGGAATCGAGAAACGATCCGGTACCGGCACAAAACAGTGCCGCACCGGATTTTGAGTTGTTTTGACCGTTTTACAAACTTTACATACATTTAACACAAAACTGTTTTTAGATGTGTTATCTTCTAAATGTAGGTTTTTTCTCGAGTAAGACCTGCAAAACGTGTATCTATTGTTAAAACCACGAAAAGAAAAAGAAAATTACGTAAAGGGAGAAATTATGGACATTTTTGGAGTGTTATCCTTTGTCGGTGGCCTTGCCATGTTCTTATACGGCATGAGTGCCATGGGCGATGGCCTGACCAAACTTTCCGGCGGTAAACTGGAATACCTGCTGGAAAAGCTGACATCAAAGCGGATTATGGCAGTTCTTTTAGGTGCCGGTGTTACCGCAGTTATCCAGTCCTCTTCTGCAACTACTGTTATGGTTGTCGGATTCGTAAACTCCGGCATCATGAAGCTGAACCAGGCAGTCGGCATCATCATGGGCGCCAATATCGGTACCACCATCACTTCCTGGATCTTAAGTCTTACCGGCATTCAGGGCGACAATGTATTCATTAAAATGCTGAACCCGTCGTCCTTTTCCCCCATTCTTGCAATCATCGGCGTTTTTATGCTGATGCTGGCAAAGAGCGATAAAAAGAAAAATGTCGGTACCCTGTTAACCGGTTTTTCCATTCTGATGTTTGGTATGCACACCATGAGCAGCGCTGTATCACCGCTCGCAGATGTACCGGAATTCACGGGACTTCTCGTAAAATTCTCAATTCCGGTGCTCGGTGTTCTTGCCGGAACCATTCTGACCGCCGTGATCCAGAGTTCCTCTGCTTCTGTCGGTATTCTCCAGGCACTCTGCGCAACCGGTTCCGTCAGCTACGCCGTAGCGATCCCGATCATCATGGGACAGAATATCGGTACATGTATCACCGCATTGCTCTCCTCCATCGGTACAAGCCGCAATGCACGCCGTACCGCAATGGTTCACCTTTATTTTAACATTATCGGTACTGTTCTTTTCCTGGTTCTCTTCTATGGAATCAATGCCTTTGTACATTTTCCATTCCTGGAAACCTCGGCAAATGCAGCCGGCATCGCAATCGTTCACTCCGGCTTCAATATTTTCGCAACACTGATCCTGTTCCCGTTTGCAGACGGACTGGTCAAACTTGCGAAACTGACCATTCCGGACGGACCGGAAGAAAAAGCAGACGAAGCGGTTCAGATGCTCGATACCCGTTTCCTCGACAGCCCGGCTTTTGCTCTGCAGCAGTGTAAAGTTGCAGCCGCAAAAATGGCAGAACTGACCGAAACCGGTCTTGTTACTTCTGTTGACCTGATGGCCTCCTACAACGAGGCGGATGCGGAAAATGTAGATATTCTTGAGAAAAAGGTGGATCATTTTGAAGATGCCCTCGGCACATATCTGGTGAAGCTTTCCAGCGAAAAGCTTTCCCCGAAGGACAGCCAGACACTTTCCATGATTCTGCACTGCATCGGCGATTTCGAACGAATTTCCGATCACACCGTCAACATCATGAAAGCTGCAAGAGAGATGCATGACAAGAACCTGCAGTTCTCTTCTGACGGAGCCGCAGAGCTTGCTGTTTATGGAAAAGCAGTCAAAGATATTGTCAGCCTGACCTTCTCCGTTTTCAACAATGAGGATGTAAAAAAAGCAAATGAAGTGGAACCACTCGAGCAGGTGATTGACAGCCTGAATTCCAGCCTGAAGAACCACCACATCGAACGGCTCCAGAGTGGAAAATGCACGATCGAGCTTGGTTTTATCCTTTCCGATGTGATGACCGACTTCGAACGGATTTCCGACCACTGCTCCAACATTGCCGTCTGCGTCAGCCAGATCCACAGCGGATCCTTTGATACACATGAGTATCTGCATGCATTAAAGAAAGAAGAAGAATTTGAGACAGAATATAAAGAGCTGAAAAAACAGTATCAGCTGCCAACGCTGAAAGCCTAAAAACAGACTGTACTGTAACCATAAGCTGTACAACCGGGAATTTTTATGGTAAGAATCTTCCCTTCCTTAGGCTATCACTGTTTTGTTTTATTACCATATCACAGATGCATTACTCAATCTACTATTTTTCTCTGAATTTTTCCAAAAAATACCGACTGCCCATCAATATTGATATATTCTACATTGGCAGTCGGTATTTCTATTTCATTCTATTCTTTTCTTTATACAACCTGATCCTTCGCAATAAATACCGGGAAGGAATCGGTTCCTTTGAGCTGTTTTCCTTCAGATACCGTAACGTATTTATCAGAAACAACGTACTCAATCTCAGCGCCTGCTTCAATCACAGTATCCTGCATCAGAATGCAGTTCTTTACTTTTGCTCCCTTGGCTACCTTGACACCACGGAACAAAATGCTGTTTTCGATTTCGCCTTCGATCACACAGCCGTCTGCTACCATCACGTTTTTCGCTTTTGATCCGTTGATATAACGGGTCGGATTGTCGTCGCGGACTTTGGTATAGATCGGGTTGCCGGAGAAGAGACTATCCAGATTCTCATCTTTTAAGAGCTTCATGTTCTCATCAAAATAGCTCTTCATATCGTCGATTCTTGCCTGATAACCGGTAAACTCATATCCCTGAATGTTCAGTTTCTCCGTTTGCGGTGCCAGAACATCACGCTCAAAGAATTTATTTCCAAGGACAAAGCCTTTTTTGATTTCGTCGATCAGAAGCTGACGCTCCATCACGTAGATATTCATCGATACATTCTGTACTCCGTTTTCCTCTGAGTTTACAAAAATCTTGCTGATCTTCTGTCCTGCCATGGAGAAGGTGTAGTGCAGATAATTGGTTTTCTCGTAAGAGCTTCTGACGCCTTCCGGAATCGGCTGCTTGGTATAAGCTGCAGTAACATCTGCGCCGCTTTCGATATGCTGATTCAGCATCTCTTTGAAATCAAAATTGCAGGCAATGTTGGTATCTGCCATAACAACGTATTTTTCTTTCTGCCATTTCAGGAAATCGAGAACATTTGCCAGTGCTTCCACTCTTCCGGAGTACACCTGAATTTTCTTCTCGGAATAAGGCGGAACAATGTTTAAGCCGCCTTTTTTTCTGGCAAGATCCCACTCACGTCCGGAGCCGAGATGATCCATCAGCGAATGGTAATTTTTGCGGACGATAATGGATACATTTCCGATTCCGCAGTTTACCATGCTGGATAAAATAAAGTCCACCATGCGGTAACGGCTGGCAAAAGGAATGGAGGCCATCAGACGCTCGTTTACCAGATCCGGTACCTGCTCATCATAGCTGTTTGGGAAAATGATGCCCAGTGCATCTGCATTTGCGTTTACCATTCTTCTTCACCATCCTTTACATTTGCATTTACCATTGCATTTGGTCCTACTTTGGCACGCTCACCGATATGGATTCCGGATCCGATGGTGGCAACACCTTTTTCACCGTCATGCGGCATTTCTCCTACCACGGCATTCTGGCCAATCACAACGTTTTCCGCAACAATACAGTGTTTCACGACTGCTCCGGATTCGATCACGGTTCCTCCCATGATAACGGCATCTTCTACTTCTGCGCCCTCTGCGATTTTTACGCCGGAGAACAGAATCGAATGTTTGACATGACCTGCAATACGGCAGCCATCGGTGATCATACAGTTTTCCACAACAGCGGTTTCGGTGATCTTATGGCCTGTTTTTCCGCTGTTTCGGCTGTAAATCTTCCAGTTATTGTCAAACAGGTTGATTCCGCTGTGTTCCGGATCGAGGATTTCCATGTTTGCCTCCCACAAGGAGGAGATGGTTCCTACATCTTTCCAGTATCCGCTGAAGTGATAAGCGTACATATTGCGTCCGTCTTTTAAAAGATTCGGGATGATGTTGTTTCCGAAATCATTCGAAGAATTCGGGTCTGCCTCGTCCTCAATCAGATATTTTTTCAGGATATCCCAGTTAAAAATGTAGATACCCATGGATGCCAGATTGGATTTCGGCTGTTTTGGTTTTTCCTGAAACTCGGTGATTTTGTCATTTTCATCTGCCACCATAAGTCCGAAACGGGATGCTTCCTCCCACGGTACTTCCATAACCGCAACGCTGAACTCTGCCCCCTTTTCCTTATGGAAGCGGAGGAAATCGCTGTAGTCCTGTTTGCAGATCTGGTCTCCGGAAAGGATGATGACGTACTCCGGATCGTAGCTCTCGATGAATGGAATATTCTGGTAGATGGCATTTGCAGTTCCTTTATACCAGTCAGAACCTGAGGCTTTCTGATAAGGAGGCAGCACGTGAACACCTCCATGGAGGCGGTCCAGATCCCACGGCTGGCCGTTTCCTATGTACTCATTTAACACCATTGGCTGATACTGTGTCAGAATACCTACGGTATCAATTCCGGAATTTACGCAGTTAGAAAGTGGGAAATCGATGATTCTATATTTTCCGCCAAATGGAACTGCCGGTTTTGCAAGCTTCTCGGTCAGCGCATAAAGGCGAGATCCCTGACCTCCGGCAAGAAGCATTGCTATCATTTCTTTTGCCATAATCTATCCCCCTGTTTTAATAGATGCATTCATTATAACACACTATTTGCTCTATGGACAATCTTTTTGTGCATTTTTCACTATTTTTTATTTTTTTACCGATTTTATTCTGTATTTTTCTCCAGTTTTACAGTTCTTTCGTGAGCTTTTTACATTTTATGCCACCAAGCTGGGCTTGCAGATTGCGGAAATCGCTTATCTCTTGCAGTCACAGCCTTGCTCCTTTGACCGTACAAAAAGCAGCCCCGCAAAGCCTTATGGTAAAGGTCTGCGGGGCTGCTTCTATGTTTTTTGATTTTTTATGCTTTTGTAACGGTAACTGCCTCTTCGAGATCGAACTGATCACCGTATGGTTTGCAGTCATCATAGGCGAGGGACTGCAGAACAACATTCAGAATGCGGTATGCACAGGTCTGAAGCTGTCCAAGCGGCAGAGTTCCGTCTGCAACAGATGCTACAATTTCCTGACGGTTTCCTTGCTGGCCAGGCATCTGCAGATCGTTTCCTGCAAGAACACACTCTCTTGAAGTGGAATGTCCATATTTCAGGTTATATTTGTAAGCGAACAATCCGCTCATGTCCTCTGAGGTTCCCCAGTCGGTCATGACATAGCCTGCGAAGCCCCACTCATCTCTTGCTGCTGCGGTCAGAAGGTCGTGGCTGTTGGCAGTATGCACACCGTTTACCAGGTTGTAGGAAGACATGATCGTCATCGGCTGTGCTGTCTTGACTGCGATTTCAAAGCCCTTCAGATAGATTTCACGCATTGCGCGCTCGCTGATGTGCTCATTGACGTACATACGGTTATCTTCCTGGTTGTTGGCTGCAAAGTGCTTGATACTGGTTCCGATTCCGGCATGGGACTGGATTCCTCTGGTATCGGCTGCGGCACACATACCTGCCACCAGCGGATCTTCCGAGTAGTACTCGAAATTTCTTCCGCAAAGCGGATTTCTGTGAATATTCATGCCAGGCGCCAGCCATACGGAAATGTGGAATTCTTCCATCTCTTTTCCGACGATATCACCGCATTTCCGGATCAGATCCATGTTCCACGATTGCGCAAGAAGCGCTGCTACCGGGATTGCGGTGCAGTACTGGAAATACTCCGTGCCGCCTTCCGGAACTTCGATTTCATTTTTGTTAAACGCATCTTCCAGAGGATTTCCGGAGGATACCATCTTTCCGTCTGCATCAACGACAAAGTGCGGAATCAGACGAAGACCGGCCGGACCGTCTGCAAGAATCGTATTGTAAATACCTCTGTCCTCAAGAAGAATGGAAGTTGTATCTCCCGCTGCTCCAGGCGCCATATCGGAAGAAGATCCGATAAATCCTTCCTGGCCAAGTCCGTCTGCAGTACCATTGCAGACGGCAGCCATCTCCTCTACGGTCAGCTGCGATACGAGATCTTTTAACGTCGCTTTTCCGCTCTTTACATCTGCCGCTGTCAGCTTCTCTCCCTCATAAGCCGGGAATGCTTCCGGTGTCTCACTGTAGACAACAGTCTCCGTCTTGATGCATTTGCTGCAGATATCGATCTGTTTTGCAGCTGCTTTTTCTTCTGCCTCACCTTCATAGCTGTACGGTGTTACGCCTGCTTTGGAGAGTTCCTGTGGAGCGTCATCTGCCGGGAAGAGATTCTTTCCCTGAACCGTAACAACGGTCTCTTTGAGATTCAGGGCTGCTGCTACTTTCGTTGTTCTGGAGCTGTTGCCGACACGGATGTAATACGTTCCTGCCTCGAGTACCCATGCTGCTTTTTTCTCATCGTAGGAAGCCATAGATCTCGTCGGGAAGGAAATGGTAATCGTCTGGGACTCACCCGGCGAGAGCAGATCGGATTTTCCGAAGCCGCCAAGCTCCTGATACGGTTTCTCAATCGTGCCATCCGGTGCGGAATAGTAAACCTGTACGACTTCTTTTCCGGCGAATGTATCACCAATATTCTTTACGGATGCGGTAACGGTAACGTTCTTGGCATCTGCCTCCACGTCCCTTACTTCCGTCTCAAAATCAGTATAACCTTTGCCATAGCCGAAGCAGTAGTTCGGGGTTACGTTGAAGGTGTCAAAATAACGGTAGCCGACATAAATGCCGTCGCTGTAATACTCATCGTTGGTGTCACCGTTGTTGTGGCTGAAATTTTTTGAGGACGGATAGTCTTCATAGGAAGCAGCCCATGTATCAGTCAGCTTTCCGGATGGGATGCTCTTTCCGAGAACAACGTCTGCAACGATGTTTCCGGTTGCATTTCCGGCCTGTCCTGCAAGAAGAATTGCATTCAGTCCTTTGATTTTCTTTAACTCTGTGGTGTCTACAAGGTTCGCAATATTCAAAATTAAAACTGTTTTCTCATAATGCTCTGCCAGATAGGCAATGTCAGCGAGCTCGTTTTCGCCGAGCAGATAATCGCATGCTCTGTTATAGCGGTCTGCACCTTCACCGGAGTTTCTTGACAGAACATAGATAGCGGTATCGGTGTCCTCTTTTTCGGTAATTACCGGCACGTCAGGCTGTGCAAATACTTCCGAGAACATAACAGCAAAAATCGGAACGTGAAGCTCCTCTGCTTTTTTTGCCAGCTCTGCCTGATATGCAGCCTGCGCATCTGCAAGCACTTTGTCATATTCATCGAGCCATTTACCAGTCAGAATTTCAAAGCCGGCCTCTTTTAAGCCCTGTTCGATCGTAACAACCGTTCTTGTGTTAACGTCTCCGGAACCGGTACCCCCTTTTACCGTGTGGCGGACGCCGTTACCATAAACTGCGACTTTTCCTGCACCTGCAAGCGGCAGGGTTCCGTCGTTTTCAAGAAGTGTCATGCACTCACCGGCCAGTTCACGTACCAGCGCGGAATGTTCTTTTTCTCTTGCAGATACTTCTCCTGTTTTTGATGCATAAAATGTTGCCATAATTCTAATACCTCCCAATAATAAATTCACATATAGCGCTTATATTGTAACGCATTTTTCGTCATTATGCAAAAGTTTTTTCACCTGTTTTCTCATATTTTATTTGTATTTTGTGCATTTTCTCTTATTATCCGACTTTTCTGTCTTTTTTTCGCTCATTGATTTCTTTTTTTATTTTTTTATATTGATGCTTTTATTCTATTAATTTTCTGTAAACGATACGCTTTTTTACCTTTTTTTTCGTCTTCTTTTACAAAATTCGTTGACGCGTTTGATTTTGGCAGTATAATGGAATCAGAGATCAATTTTAGGAGGCCCCCATTATGTTAAAACAACTTTCTATTTTCGCAGAAAATAAAAAAGGCACGATGCAGCAGATCACACAGATTCTGTTTGAAAACGACGTCAATATTTTAGGTTCCGTCAACAACGACAGCGCAGAGTACGGCATTGTCCGCATGGTCGTTTCCGATCCGGATAAAGCAGAGCAGGCGCTTCAGGCTGCCGGTTACATGACACGCCAGACGGATGTACTCGGTGTCGAGGTAGTTGATCAGCCGGGTAACTTAAATTCCCTTCTGAAAACACTGCTTGAGACAAATATCGACATCGACTATATCTATCTCTCTTTCAACCGCGAGTCCGGCTGCCCGATCATGGTGTTTCATGTACCGGATGTATACGAGACAGAAGCAAGCTTAAAGAGCAAGGGATATACCGTTCTCTAGAGCATGTTTGAAAAACACGAAAAAAGACATCTGGCGAAGTGATTTTTCACCCCTGCAGATGTCTTTTTTCTATATCATCTATTCTTTTTCTTCATCCTCAAACAGGTGATCCCGCGTAATGTTTTTTGCCCACAGTCCGCTCTTATACCGTTTCAGAACCCACGGCCATTTTACAAACTCGTCTGTACACAGCAGGAAATAAACCACAAGGACAGGAAGCTTGAAGACAAACGCTGCAATAAATCCAAGCGGCACCGCGTAGCACCACATATCAATCGTATCACAGACCAGTCCGAACTTTGTGTCACCTCCGGCACGGAATACTCCGGCAATCAGCGTCGTATTGACGGCCGCCCCCATAATATAATAGGTATTGATCAGCAGCATATATTTCAGATAATGCATCGCGGTCTCATTTAAAGAAGCAAATTTCAATACAAACGGCGTGATACCCAGCACAACCAGTCCACCCACAGCTCCGGCAACAACCGTCAGCTTCAGCAGTTTCGATGCATATTCCTTCGCCTTTTCCAGATTTCCTTCTCCCATAACATTTCCAAGCAGAATACCGCCTGCACTTGCCACACCAAAGCACAGCACGGTTCCGATATTTCTTACAACGACAACGAGCGAGTTTGCCGCTACCGCATCGCTTCCCAGATGGCCCAGGATCACAGAATACATCGAAAATGCAACGCCCCAGGAAAGATCATTTCCAAGTGCCGGAAGTGAAAGCTTCACAAAATCGGAAAACAGCAGCTTGTTGCGGATGAACATGTACCGCAGATCGAGCTTGATATCCTTACTCATAATCGACACAATCACGCAGCCGATCAGTTCAATGACACGCGACATCGCCGTTGCGATTGCAACACCGGTTGCTCCAAGCTTCGGAAATCCGAAGAGGCCAAAAATGAAGCATGCGTTGAAAAATACGTTCAGTGCGAATGCCATCATATTCATCGCCATGCTGATCGTCACACGGCCGAGGCTTCGAAGCACCGCAAGATAGATCTCCGTAATGCCCCAGCACAGGTAGGTCACACCCATGACGCGCAGATACGAAGCACCGATCCGGATCAGTTCCGCATTATCTGTAAACAGACGCATCATCATCTGTGGCATGGTAAAAGCAATTCCTGCCACAACGACGGAGATGATGACGGAGAATCGAAGTGCGATTCCCTCGACAGTCTGAATTGCTCGCATATTGCCTTTTCCAAAGTACTGGGCACACAGAAGTGTTGCTCCTGTTCCCAGTCCGTAATAAACCATAAATAATACATTTGCATAGTTGGATGCCAGGGATACCGCGGAAATAGCGGACTGTCCCACGTAGTTCAGCATCACGACATCGGCAGAGTTGACTGCCGCGCTTAAAAGATTCTGAATCACAATCGGCAGAACCAGCTTAAAAATCTGGCTGTAAAAGCCCTGCTCTTTTGTTGTTGCCCTCATGTTTCTTCTCCATTTCTCTTCTTTATTTGTCTTCTTTCTTTTCCTGTTTTGCCTTCACATACGGGTATCGGACCTGCGTGTAAACAAACATCACCAGAATATAGATGCCGCATGCGATCGCCGCGGGAACCGTAAGATCCGACAGATTGACATACGAGGTTCCGATCATCAGAATGCCGATGAAAAACAGCAGAATGTGAAGTGTCCGCTTTTTCATACAAAACGCAGATTTCTGATACTCTTCCGGGAAGATATCCGGCAGACGCCAGCAGGCCAGGAGTACCATAAATTCCGTCACCATATCGGTTCCGACACCCATGTTGGAAATCAATGTCAGATCCATTCCCGTAAGGATCGGAATGGCGCCCATCAGGAAAAAGACCATCAGAAGGATCGCCGGAACACCGTTTCTATTCTCCTCCGCGGTTTTTTCCGGCAGCCAGCCCTGTTTTGCGGCAGCCTGCAGTCCTCTTGTCACCCAGCTCAAGGTTCCGTTCAGGGTGGTAAGCAGCGCAAATACGGCACCACCGAACACGAAAAACAGGTACAGCCAGGTTGGAAAAATCTCCTGTGCGACAAGCGTCAGATTCTGAAATGCGACCGTTTCGACCGGAAGCACGCCGCCTGCCACGATACCGATCAGCACGTAGAATACAGCAACGATACTCGTGGAAAGCACGATAACCTTTGGAATCGTGCGGGACGGCTCCACGATATCATCTCCGTTCTCCGCAACGAATTTTGCGCCTCCGCACGCAAAACTTAAAAGCGCTACGCCTGTGAAAAAGTTCTTCGGACCGTTCGGCATCAGGTTGGATACCGTCGGTGTCAGGGCATCCCAGCTCACCTTGGGCAGACCGAATACAATAAATAAGAACAGGCTCAAAAGCAACAGCACAACCATGCCCTTTTGCACCAGTGCGCTCGATTTCAGTCCGATGAGATTGACGGCGGTACAGATTACAAGTGCTGCCATTGCGACAGCCGACTCGCCAAACTGTGGAAAAATCGAGCAGAAATAGCTCGCAAAGCCTTTCGCGTACGTTGCGATCAGAACCTGGCTTAAGACAAACATCGCAATGTACATAAAGCCGGCTTTTTCACCCATCAATCGTCGGATGTAAGTAAAGCCGGCGCCTGATGACGGGATTGCGGACGTCAGGATGATGAACGGTACACAGGTGATAATGGCAAGCACGGCACCTAAAATAAACGCTGCGGCAATGCCGTGTCCTGTCAGACCGATGACGATTCCCGTCAGTACCATGATGCCCGAACCGATGATCTGTCCGATCGCAAGTCCCATACAATCGGAAAAATTCAGTTTTTTATGACCTTCCCCCATACATTTTCCTTCCTTTCTCTCCCGTTTCTATTGGCGGATCCCAACAGAAACGCATAGCATCCTATTTTTTTATTCTACCGAAATCTCATCGTTTGTCAATTTGCAAAATGCGCAAGGTTTAACGCTTTACCTGTACAGAATAGACAATATTATAATTGAACTTGTTTCGCTTTAATTTTGAACTTTTCAACATTTTTACAATTTTCAGTTTTTCTATTGAACTTTTTTCTTGTCCATGCTACAATAAGCACAGTTTTGAACTTTTTTTTATTTTGTATTCTATCTTAAGGAGATTTTCTATGACAAACGAAACCTTTTCCGACCGTCTGAAACTAGCCATGCAGGCGAAACAGTTCAAGCAGGTCGATTTGATCCGAGCGGCCCAGCGGCGCGGTGTGAAGCTTGGGAAAAGCCATGTCAGCCAGTATGTCAGCGGAAAAACGGTTCCGCGCTCCGACATTCTTCACTTTCTGGCCGATGTGCTCCAGGTCGATCCCGACTGGCTGCTTGCAAAAGATTCCACAGTAAACTATACGGCAGATACGGTTTCCGATCCGGCAGAATCCTTTTCTGATCCATCTGCCGCTTCCCTTTCCCAGACAAAAACAGGAGGTTCCCCTATGCGAGAATTTAAAAAATCATCGAAACTCGACAATGTCTTATATGATGTCCGCGGACCTGTCGTAGAAGAAGCAAACCGCATGGAAGCGTGCGGCACGCAGGTTCTGAAGCTGAACATTGGAAATCCGGCTCCTTTTGGTTTCCGTACCCCGGATGAGGTCATCTACGACATGAGTCATCAGCTTACCGACTGTGAGGGCTACTCTCCTTCCCAGGGACTTTTCTCCGCAAGAAAAGCAATCATGCAATACGCACAGTTAAAGAAACTGCCAAATGTTTCTATTGATGATATTTATACAGGAAACGGCGTCAGTGAGCTGATCAACCTCTGTATGTCCGCTCTTCTGGATGACGGGGATGAAATCCTCATCCCATCCCCGGATTACCCTCTCTGGACTGCCTGCGCAACGCTGGCCGGCGGAAAAGCCGTCCACTACATCTGCGACGAACAGTCCGAATGGTATCCGGACATTGATGATATGCGAAAGAAGATCACCGACCGCACAAAAGCGATTGTTATCATCAATCCGAATAACCCGACCGGTGCACTCTATCCGAAAGAGGTACTGCAGCAGATTGTCGAGCTTGCCAGAGAACATCAGCTGATCATCTTTTCCGATGAAATTTATGACCGGCTCGTCATGGACGGTCTCGAGCATGTTTCTATTGCATCCCTCGCACCGGATCTGTTCTGTGTCACCTTCAGTGGTCTTTCCAAATCGCACATGATCGCAGGCTTCCGTATCGGCTGGATGATCTTAAGTGGAAATAAAGCTATCGCAAAGGACTATATTGAAGGGCTCAAAATGCTCTCCAACATGCGTCTCTGCTCCAATGTTCCGGCACAGTCCGTTGTCCAGACCGCTCTTGGCGGCCACCAGAGTGTCAACGACTACATCATTCCGGGCGGACGGATTTACGAGCAGCGCGAATACGTTTACAAGGCATTCTGCGATATTCCGGGTATCACCGCAGTCAAACCAAAAGCTGCGTTCTACATGTTCCCGAAAATTGACACCAAAAAGTTCAATATTACAAACGATGAAAAATTTGCTCTCGATCTGCTGCGCGACAAGAAACTTCTGATTGTCCACGGCGGCGGCTTCAACTGGGGACAGCCGGATCACTTCCGCGTTGTTTACCTGCCGCGAATTGAAGTTTTAAAGGATGCGGTTGGAAAGATCACCGACTTTCTCTCTTATTATCATCAGTAAAATTCTGATCACTTTTTTCACAGAGCTCCACCGGAAATACCACCTTTTTTTCCGGCGGAGCTTTTTTCCTTTACCGGATTCTTTCCTGCTGCATTACACTTCACCGGTACCCGGCAAACAACAGGTAACTTTTCGTTACTGTTCACTCAGCAGTGAAACACTTGCTGTTTCGCTGCGTAAGAAAGTGATTCAGGCGTGAGCAGCCCTCCTTTTGCGAAGCAAAACTTTAAATGAGGGCTGCGAATGTTACAGTTCGCTGGGAACCAGTGAACTGTAACAACTTTTCTGTTCCACGGCTTAATTTCGATTGCGGCTCCTGTTCCTTTATGTTATAATTCTTTCAAATCAAGTCACAACCTTTCTTTTGAGTTCTGTTCTCGCTGTATCGCTTCTTGGCGGATGCCGCGCCTCCGACAAACCCGTTACGCTGACCGTATGGACGTATTACAACGGAGATCAGTTAGCTTCCTTTGAACGTCTTGTTGAGGAATTCAATACAACGATCGGAAAAAAAGAGCATATTACGGTCGGAGCCTCCAGTCAGGGCAGCATCAATGACCTGGAAAAAAATGTTCTCGATGCCGCCAAAGGAAGGGTTGGTGCCCTTGCCATGCCAAATATTTTTTCCGCCTACGCCGATACCGCCTATACGCTTGAGCAGATGGGACAGGTCGTTGATCTTTCCCCTTATCTTACAGAGAAAGAAAAGGCTGCCTATCTTCCCAATTACCTGGAAGAAGGTGACTTTTCCGATGACGGCAGTATCCACATTATTCTGACAACCTCCACAAAATTCCTGCGTATCATGGAAATGGCAAGTATTGAACTGGGTGGCTATGAGATGCGTTTTGATCTCAACACGGTCTATGTCACAAAGAACTTTTTTCCCATGCTCAACCTTCCATCTGAAGATGTCTCCGGGCTTTCCACCCGGTATTTCCAGCAGATGCTGCGTGAATTTGACCAGACACATTCTCATACCGTATGGGTCGGGCATTCTAAGGTGTATGAAATTTCATTTTCTGACGGAACAATCCGCTACATCCGTATGGAGACCTCCCGCGAGGGCTATGCGCAGATCGGACTTGTCGAAGATTTTACCTCCGTTATGCTGGAACGGCAGCGTATAGAGCACGAGCGTGATTACGATGCATTGACCGGTCTCTACAATCGACGCGCGTTTCAACGGGAAAGTGAAGCTCTTTTTGAGCATTCGGAAGTTCTCGGTCACGCTGCCCTTCTGATGATCGACCTTGACAATCTAAAACGCACCAACGACACCTTCGGCCACGACTGGGGCGATGCCTATATCCGGCAGGCAGGACAGTGTTTTATCTCCTCTGTGCCGGCTAAAACGCTCTGTGCCCGTATTTCCGGCGATGAATTTAATCTTCTGTTCTACGGCTACCAATCGCAGGAAGAAATTCGAGCACTTCTGCAGAATCTTTCCCTTGCGGTTTCAAATACAGCCCTGGAGCTGCCAAGTGGTCGTAAACTGCCCCTTCGCCTTTCCGGCGGAGTTTCCTGGTATCCGGAAAACAGTACAGATCTGTCTACGCTGAAAAAATATGCGGATTTCGCAATGTACCAGGTAAAGAAAGCAGAAAAAGGGTACATTACCGAATTCGATCTGGAGCTTTTTACAAAAAACGCAAAGGAAACCGAGATGCGCCGCCTGTTCCATAAAATGTTGAATGAAGAGCTGTTTACGTATTACTTCCAGCCAATTGTTTCCGCTGCGGACGGCAGTATCTACGCCTACGAGGCGCTGATGCGCGGAAATCTCCCGGCACTTACTCGTCCGGATCAGATCCTGCAGCTGGCTCACGAGGAAGAGTGCCTGCATGAAATAGAACGTCTGACTATGTTTCTCTCTGCAAAATCCTATGCCACATTCCTCTCCACCCATCAGATACGCGGTGATGAGCTTCTCTTTGTCAATTCGATTGCAAGCCAATACATGAATCACGATGAGTCAGTGGCTTACGTCGAACAATACAGCTTTCTTCAGGATCGGATTGTCATCGAGATCACAGAGGAGGATTCACAGGATCTTACAGCTCTGTTGAAAAAACGTGAGATGCCGGGATTTTCCGGTGTATTTGCCCTGGATGACTACGGCAGCGGCTACAGCAATGAAAAAACGCTTCTGGAGCTTGCACCGGCGTATATCAAGCTGGATCTTTCCATCATCCGCGATATCGACTCCGATCCGGACAAGCAGCAGATCGTAGAAAATATTGTTTCCTATGCACATCAAAGAGGCATGAAAATCATTGCCGAGGGTCTGGAAACTCCAGCTGAACTTTTGAAGGTACTGGAACTGGATGTTGATCTCCTGCAGGGCTATTTTCTTGCAAAACCGTCCGCTGTTCCGAAACCTGTCAGTGCAGAATCCGTTGCTGTCATAGAACACTTCCGGAAGCATCTTGCGTAATTCCACCTCTTCCTGCAGCATCCTTTCAAATCACAGCATCTATGTCTGATCTGCTGCTTCGAAACAGGTACCGGTCAGCGACCCGGAGCGTATCTGAGCAATCATCCCTCAAAAAACATCCATAGCAAACCCTGCAAAAGCAGGGTTTTGTCTCCACTCTGAAGGATCCTTTTTTATACTTTTTTCATATTTTTCTCCTGTTCGTTCCTCCGCTTCTGTGCTATGATACCTTATAGCAATGACAAATCATCCATCGAAAGGAGTTTTTCTATGTGTACAGCAGCAACCTATCAAACACGCGACTTTTATATGGGCCGCACACTCGATTATGAATTTTCCTATGGCGACCAGATCACCGTTACACCTCGCAATTACCCGTTTTCCTTTCTTCATATGCCGTCCCTTTCCCATCACTATGCAATGATCGGCATGGCGTGTGTGATGGATGATTACCCGCTCTATTATGAGGCGTTCAATGAAAAAGGGCTTGGTATCGCCGGCCTTAATTTTGTAGGAAATGCCGTTTATTTCGATCCGAAACCGGAGAAAGACAATATCGCGCAGTTCGAGCTGATCCCGTGGATTCTCGGTACATGTGCTTCGCTTGCGGAAGCAAAAGAATCCCTCTCCCGTATCAATCTCATCAGCACACCTTTTAAAAAGAATCTTCCGCTCGCACAGCTTCACTGGATCATCGCAGATGCATCGGGTGCCATCACCGTGGAATCCACGGCGGACGGTCTGCATGTCTACGACAATCCGGTCGGCGTTCTGACAAACAATCCGCCGTTTCCAATGCAGATGTTCTCACTGAACAATTACCTGCATCTGTCACCGAAACAGCCGGCCAACACATTTTCCAACCAGCTCGATCTTTCTACGTACAGCCGCGGCATGGGTGGCCTCGGACTGCCGGGCGACCTCTCTTCTGCTTCCCGCTTTGCACGCGTGGCGTTTGTAAAGCAGAACTCGATCTCGGGAAACAGCGAAACGGAGAGTGTCAGCCAGTTTTTCCATATTTTAAATTCTGTTGACCAGCAGAGAGGATGCTGTGAGGTGGCGGACGGAAAGTATGAGATCACGCTCTATACTTCCTGCTGCAATGCGACGCAGGGAATTTACTATTATACGACGTATGACAATCATCAGATTTCTGCGGTTGATATGCACCGCGAGAATCTCGATGGCGAAACGCTTCGCTGCTTTGCGCCGGTGACGGGCGAGCAGATCCATATGCAGAATTAGAAAAATCCGGTACAGAAATCTTTGAGGACCCCTCAAAAAAGATTCTGTATCGGATTTTTTCTACATCTCATCACATATTGTAAAACAGACGTCGCACCGGCTTCTTCTTTTAACCTCTTACTTGTTTAGTAGATATTATTTTACTTTCATTTTTTTCTGTCCCTTCCGGCAGTTTTATGATACACTTTTCGTATTGGAAAACCGATTTTTTTGAAAGGATTTTATCATCATGCAATTTTATCTCGCCCCAATGGAAGGGCTGACCGGATATGTGTACCGGAGCGCCTACCACAAATATTTTCCGGCGGCTGACCGTTATTTCACGCCATTTATTACAAATAAAAAGATGAGCTCCCGCGAGCGCAATGACATTCTCCCGGAGCATAACGAAGGGATGACGGTGATCCCGCAGATTCTCACAAACCAGGCGGAGGACTTTCTTTCTCTGACAAAAGAACTGAAGGAGTACGGCTACGATACCGTCAATCTGAACCTTGGCTGTCCGTCCGGCACGGTTGTCGCCAAGCGGCGCGGCTCCGGACTGCTTGCGTGGCCGCATACACTCGATGCATTTCTCGATGAAATCTTTTCGTCCTGCGACTGCCGGATTTCCATCAAGACAAGACTTGGCACAACCGACACCGATGAGTGGGAGACGCTGCTTGCGATTTATGACAAATATCCGCTGGAAGAGCTGATTATTCATCCGCGGATTCAGAAAGATTTCTACAAATATACGCCGCGCATGGAGTGTTATCGGACAGCATATGAGACGAGCCGCCACTCGCTGTGCTACAATGGGGATCTTTTCTCAACCGCTGATTTTCAGAAGCTCTGCCATGATTTTCCCTTGACGGAAAAGGTCATGCTCGGCCGCGGGGTGCTGCAGAACCCCTGGTTGATCTGGATGCTGCGCAGTACAGATCCTGCCAGCAGTGAAAATTTAGCTCCGGCAGATAAGGAGCTGCTGCGCGCATTCTGCGAAGATCTCTGTGCCGGCTATGCGCGCGTTATTTCCGGGGATAAAAATGTGCTGTTTAAATTAAAGGCACTGTGGATTTACCTCGGAACATCGTTTACGAATCCCCAGAAGTATCTGAAAAAGATCAAAAAAGCAAATCGCCTTGCCGAGTATGAAGAGGCCGTTGATTCGCTCTTTCGGGAACAGGAGCTGATTTTTTAACCGAATCGAGCCGCGCAAGCCGCTTATGAACCTTCGCTTGATTTTTCCATCCTGTTCCGCACAGATAAAATTGAACCGCGTCTGATCAACGAAAACACAGCTCTCATCCTTTTCTCTTACCACACCGAATGCATCCGCCGTGAGGATGGCACTTCGTACGGCATCCGCGGACTCGAGACACAGGTCGCCGTCAAAGAGGACGAGAAATGGAAATTGCAGCATATTCATTATTCGAAAGAAGCATGAGCAAAAATACGCCGCAGATCTGATCACTAGACCTGCGGCGTATTTTTATGCTCTTTTTCTCCAACTCCCAAATCCGTTCTCTATTTCATCGGCAGCATTGCAAGCGTATCGCGCTCTTCCTCTTCTGCTTCCTCTGCAATCAGATTCCGGATATTCTGCATACGGTTATCCAGCTCCGCGCTCTGTCTTGCGCAGTCGTAGAGTTCATCCTGCAGATATTTGACATGATTTTCGGGAATATTTTTCTTGTAGCGCATCTTGTGCTCCAGACTCGCCCAGAAATCCATCGCGATCGTACGGAACTGTACTTCCACGTAGACCAGTTTCTTTGTATCCTGTAAAAAGATCGGCACCTGAACGATCAGATGAAGACTGCGGTAGCCGCTCTCCTTCGGATGCTGAATATAGTCCTTCCGCTCAATCAGCGTAATGTCATCCTGTTTCAGAAAACTGTCTGCCAGCTTATAAATATCGCTTGGAAAAGAACAGATCACGCGCACACCGGCGATATCGCGGATATTTTCCTCAATAGATTCCAGTGTGACCGGGATGTCTTTCACGCGGATTTTCCGCATAATGCTCTCATACGATTTGACCCTTGTTTTGATTCCTTCGATCGGGTTCTGGTCATAGGAAAGCGAGTATTCCTGATTCAGCACGCGGAACTTTGTCTCGATTTCCATAATGGCGCACTGATAATACGACATCAGAAGATCGAACGGCTTTTTGTTCTTCTGCATCATCTCAATAAACTCATCCGATAAAAGATTCTGCTTTACAAACTCATCCCGTTTTGTCTCGATCAGATTTTTTCCCTGTTTTCTAATTTCCTCCAGTACTTCGAGGTTTTTCATCATCCGTTTTTTCGTCCTCCCAAAACTGCGTTCTCTGTCCTTTATGCTATCATTTTAGGCCTGTAAAGTCAAATTTTTTCTTCTTTTACTCTACCTTCAGCATCCGGTAGCCAACCCCGATATGCGTCTGGATATACTGCGTCTGCTCTCCGTTCTTTTCCAGCTTTTTCCGAAGCGTCGCCATGAAAACACGGAGAGAAGCGATATCGTTCTCCCAGCTGCTTCCCCAGATTTTCTGTGTGATAAACGTATGCGTCAGCACCTTCCCTGCATTCTGCGACAGCAGGCAGAGCAGCTTGTATTCGATTGGTGTCAGATGAAGTTCCTCTCCGTCAAGATATGCGCACCCCGCTGCGTACTCGATCCGCAGTGCGCCGTTTTCAAAGACAGCCGACTGGACTCCATTTTCTGCCTGCATCTGGGACAGACGGCGCTGTGTGACTCGAAGGCGGGCCAGCAGTTCCTCCACAGAAAACGGTTTCGTCAGATAATCATCCGCTCCTGCGTCCAATGCCTCGATTTTATCGCTGTCCTCACTTCTTGCACTGATTACGATAATCGGCATATTCGACCAGCTTCGAATCTTTTCAATCACCTCTACGCCATCAATATCCGGCAGGCCAAGGTCGAGTAGAACAATGTCGGGATTATGTGTGGATGCCTCCATAATGGCACCCGCACCGTTCTTTGCAGAAATATACTTATAATCGTGTGTTTTTAACGTCGTAGTAATCAGGTTGTGAACCGGCGTATCATCTTCCACAACCAGAATTAATGTCTTATTCATTCAAATTCACCTCACTGAGCGGCAGGTTAAACCAAAAGCAGCAGCCCTGTGGATCGCAGTCATAAAGTGCTATCTCCCCGCCGTGCGCATTTACAATCGAACGGCAGAGTGCCAGTCCAAGGCCAAGGCTTCTGCGGCTGTCGCTTACTTTATTTTTCCCGGAATAGAACATCTCAAACACATGCTCTCTGGACTCTTTTGGAATCCCGGGGCCGTTGTCCTCCACCGCGATCCAGATATTTTTCTCCTCTTTTCTGGCTGTCGAGAACCCACTGAATGATTTCCTGTTCCCTTGGGTCAAAGATTTTTTCCGTCTTTCCTCCTGTCTGCGCGCTGTAAAGTGTTCCGCGGACAATTCTGCTCTCCTGTGCCCCTGCCGGTGCGGCCGTCAGATCCCTTCCCAGCAGTTTTACAAGCTTTGTCGCTGTAATATCAAAAATCTCCGACGCATCCTCTGCCTTCTGCAGAAGCTGGCTGGTATTGAAAAGAAGGTTCTGTCAGGAAGTAGTTAAACAGCACTACACTGATCACAGAACTGATTACGCTGCAGGTATAACCGCTGGTCAGAATTGACGTCATCATAACGCCGACCAGATATATGGTAATGATATTGGAATCCGGAATGATATGGATTTCCAAATCCGGCACCAGATCGGTCAGCCGTTCGGTTCATCCCCTTCTCTTTCGAAAAAATCCCTGATCCATCATGCTTTTTCCAATGACAATCCGCGTTACTTCGGAAATTCTCGCATATTCTGCAATCTGCAGGGCAATGTCCTCGCTGTGCGTCGTTACAATCTCCGCCCCGCTCTGTTCTGCCAGGCGGATATGCTTCTGCAGCCTTGCCTGATCCTCCGGCGTTTTCTCTGCCGGTTCCGCGGTCTGCACATACAGTGCTGTAAAATTAGCACCAAATGCCCGGGCCATCTGTGCCGCAGTCCGGATAAACACTCAAAAAGGACACCTTTTATTGTATAATTATGTTACCCCACAAACATACGAAAGAAGGTGTCCTTAATGAAAAATTAGCATTGAAGAAACTGCTAACTTATATGAAAAGTGTATACAAAATTTCACAAAAAATCAAGGGTTTATCCGATGAAAGAAAAAGAAAATCCATCCCGTTGTTTAATATCGTTATGCCAGTGCTGATTTTCCTGATGCTTCAGTATGAAAGTTTTCACACCATTTTTTCAGCGCCGGAAAGCATGGAGAAACGACTGAAAAACTGTATCCGTGGAAAAATCCCAAAAGTTGATGCAGTCAGGGATCTTCTTTCCCGGATTGATCCAAAAGAAATCGAGAAAATTCACGCGCAGACGATTGATGTTCTGAAACGCAACCGCGTATTTCGGGAAGGAACCATAGGCGGATATGTTGCGGCAGGTATTGATGGGGTGGAATTATTCAGCAGTACAAAAAAGTCCTGTCCAGACTGCCTGAGCCGGAAGAACGGGACGGGGAAGACAAAATACTTTCATCGAAGTGTGGTATGTATGACGGTAGGAAAATCGCCGCATGTGATCTTTGGGCAGGAAATGCTGAAACCCAGAGATGGTTCAGAAAAAGATGAAGGGGAACTGACAGGAGCGAAAAGGCTCATCCGGCATTTAAAGAAAAGGCATGGTCATTTCGCAGATGTGATTGTGGCAGATGCACTGTACCTGAATGCCCTGTTTATCAATACTTTGAAGGAATGCGGTTTAGAAACGGTAATCCGTCTGAAAGATGAAAGAAGGCTTCTGTTTCAGGATGCAGAAAGCATGTTTCAGCGGGACGAGGGGAGAAAAAGGAGCTTCAGGAAGGGAAAAAAGAGTATTGAAGTCTGGGATCTTTCCGGATTTGAGATAGACCTTACCTGGACGATATCTTAAGCGGACTGAAATACGAGGACGGCCACTACGATCTCGTGAGTCTTTCCGACAAGGATTATCAGAAAAAACTGGATGTCCAGATTGCCTGCTGGGATAAACTGAAAAATGAAATTCAGAAGGTCAGATCCGGAGAAAACGGAACGGCGGATCTGGTAGACATGAGCGAGACGTATTTCCAGATGGCAGATGAAACGGTTGCCGCAGTCAAAGTTTCCCGTGCCAACCGCCAGCTGGAACAGAAAGCCTACATCGACCTTCACACGGGACTGCCGAACAAGAGCAAGTGCGAAGAGCTGTTCCACAATGTGGAATTCATCAAAACTCCTACCGCCTGTATCGTCTTTGACATGAACAACCTGAAACGCGTCAACGACAGCCTCGGCCACTCCATTGGCGACCAGCTGATTCTGAACTTTGCCCGGCTGCTGCGAAACTCGATTCCCGCGAAGCATTTCGTAGGAAGATACGGCGGCGATGAATTATGGCGGTCATCTATGATGCAACCCGCGAAAGCATCACAGAAATCCTCACAGAGCTTCAGAACGAAGTCGAACAGTTCAACAGCTACGGAACCCAGTTCCGCATCAGCTATTCCCACCGCTTGGCACTTTCCACCGATTACAACGAATGTACGCTCCACACGCTGTTTGACAAAGCAGATAAATATATGTATGAAAACAAGCAGGGACGCCAGGACTAAAGAAACGCCGGAACCGGAAATATCTTATCGCCGGTTCTGGCGTTTTTTCTTGCTGTTTCTCTTTTATTTTTTTGCAAACGCTTCTATCTGCGCATATCCCGCTGAAAAATCAATGGGTTCCTCCCGCAGCTTCTTTCTGACCGCATCGCGTCCTTCCTGATCTGCCAGCACTTTCTGGATTTTATCGGCAAACTGCATCACATCCAGCGGACAGAGATATCCGTTTTCCCCATCCCGGATCTGCTCGCGCATGGACGGAATATCGGAAGCGATGATGACCTTCTGCAGGCTTCTCGCCTCTACAATCGTAATCGGATAGCCTTCGTGACGGGACGGCTGGAGATACAGGTCGCAGGATTTTACGTACGGCGCAGGATTTTCGCGCATTCCGAGAAAAATAATTTCCTGCTCCACCTGATATTCCTTTGCCATGGTCCGCAGCTTGTTCAGATCTCTTCCATCACCGATGATGAACCATTTGAAGCGAAGTCCCCGTTTTTTCAGCTCCGCCGTAATCTGCACCGCAATATCATATCCTTTTTCTTCCGAAGCTCTTCCCACCGTCAGAAATTTCAGCTCTCCTGTGTACTGCGGATCGCTAAGCGGCTCCTCACTCCGTCTCTGCACCTGTTTGATGTCAATGAAATTCAGCAGAACCTCTGTCCGGTCCGCGAGTTCCGGAAAACGGGCAATGACCTGTTTTCGGACAGGCTCGGAAACACAGTAAATTTTATCATACTCCGGAATAAAGTCCCTGGTCCGGAACAGCCACCAGAGATTTTCTCCGTGGAACCAGACCGCTTTTTTCCGCGCATTCGTCTTTCTGGCTCCGAATGCGGTTGTGAACGCACCGAATCCGAAAAAGTCGAAAACAAGATCGTATTGTTTTGTTTCCGGCTCCACACACTCCAGAATCCGTTCATACAGTTTTCCATACCGTTTCTTTCCATACACGACGCGCATCAGAAATACGCCCATTCCTCTGGCATAGAAAGACCGTTCTGCCGGTGTCTCCCGTTTTCCCACAATCCGTTCCAAAGCCGGATGCGGCTTTTTGTTCCAGATCATCTGGCGCACTTCCACTTCCTTCGGAATCCGCTCCAGCAGAACGCCTCTTTTTTCGACCAGAAGAAGCGTTACATCTTCTTTTTTCTCCACCAGTTTCTGCAGCAGCGCTGCCATGGCAACTTCCGTTCCGCCCATGTCCATGGTACGTCCCAGCACCAGTATTTTACTCATTGCTTACCTCTCATCTGCTTTTTTCTCTGTTCTAACGCCAGTAGGCATCTCCCACATGCGCAGGATGACGCTGATCCTCCGGCGGAAGCTGATGGTAATCGCCGTACAGGGTGTGAAGATACGTCTCATATCCCGCCGGGGCATTGATCAGATGGCCTTCAAACGGAAGGCGCACGATCTCTTCGATCGCTGTTTTGGGAATCGCGTCCGACTTGCGGTAACCGCCGCACTGGCAGGCCACCCACTTTGAGTCCTCCGCGCGGTACTTTCTGCACTCTTTTTCCATCTCGCGCAGAATCCGCTCTTTTCCATAGCATTTCCGGATCGCCCATTTGCACCATTTTGCGAAGCTTCCTTTGTTTCCTTTTAAGGTTTGGCGGTAGGTGCGGAATGCATTCATCCGCTGGCTTTCCAGAAACAGCAGCTTTTTCCAGTGACGGTCGTACTCCGGTGTATCTTTTTCCGGCAGTCCGTCAAACGGGAAAATGTCGACGAAAAGACCGGTATCCACAGCTCCTGCCACGTGCTCCACAAGACTCGTTCCGGTGTGTACCAGCTTTCCGTATGCCAGTGTGAAACCCTTTGTATTATGAAAATTCATGACGCGGTACGGTGTATCCGTTTCGCTGTTTACAATCTGTTCCAGTTTTTCATAATCCGCTCTCGGCATCCAGACATCCACATCATCATCCCACGGAATGAACCCCTGATGCCGGATCAGCCCGAGCAGCGTTCCATCTGCTGCAAAATAGATCAGGTGATGTTTCCGGCAGACTTCATCCAGATACAGTAATATTCCAAGCGCAATCTCCTGTTTTTCTTTTAATTCTGTAATTTTACGCATAACGGCATTGCCTTTCTGTTTTGTTTTTCCCATCCATTATAAACACTCTGCCGGATTTTTTCAATTTAAAGTTCCTGCCGCTCCGGCGCCCGTCTGAAGATTCCGCACTGTTTTTATCAGTACCTTCATATCCACCGGTTTTACTATGTGTGCGTTCATGCCCGCATTGAAGGCATTCTGCACATCTTCTGAAAATGCGTTGGCTGTCATCGCAAGAATCGGGATTTTCTTTGCCAGCGGGTGGCTGCTGTTCCGGAATTTCGTCACAAAGAGAACCGATGCCAGGATCAGAAGCAGAATTACTGCCAGAATCCTCAGCTCCTCGACAGCGGTATCCTCGAACATCTTCGTTCCGTTGCTGTCCACCACATACGTCGTGCTCTGGTTGCTGAATGCACTGCTTCTGAAATACGGTGCCATCTCCTCCATCGAACGGATCAGAATAAAGTGTGTGATGATACTGCCGTCGACCACCAGCTGGCTCTGCAGTTTTCTGGCAAATACCATCTGGTTTTCATTGGTGATCCAGTCCGATGTCAGAAAGCTTTTGATATCCGCATCCTGCAGATCTTTAGATCTGTACCACACGCCCTGCAGACCCTCATCGGAATAATAGTATCCTTCCTGGTTCACGGCAATAAACTGGAGGTTTTCATGCGTGGAGCTTAATTCTTCCTCACGTTTTTTCAGAAATTCACACAACCGGCGTTTTACTTGATTACAATCAGATTCGGGTTCTTTGGGCTTCATCAACATCCGCAAACTGCATATTGCAAATATGCTGTTTTGACAGGCACTATTTTTGAAAATTGCGATAGTATTCGTTTATTCACTCTGCACAAGATCATATACATGGTATAAATGCTGTTTTTATTTTTCTTTCATATAATCCATACAATTTCTCGCATTCCATGCATATCCATCCTGCTTCGCCTGTATATAGCGGATATTTTCGTTTCTTACAATATTCTGTTTCATAATTTCCTACTAATTCCACAAGGTTATTGATATCCCTCATCTGCGCAGCAGCCATTCCTGTCATTGCCCACAAAAAGCCAGTTCTTTTTTTATTCAGTTTCTGCCACTGAAATCTTTCCGTAAACTGATCATATAATACCTTTTGCTTTTTCTTCTCTTTTACCGGAAATTCATAAATCAGCGGATAAATCTGAGCAACACCATCCGGATAAAATTCTGTCTGATGATACCGATCACTGTTTCCGATAATTCTCCATCTTTGATTCGCATCATCCCAGAATATCTTTTCTATCTGTTTCTGTATCTTTTTACGAATTTCACTGATCGCCTGCGTATCTTCCAGTCCTGCAAGTTCCAATTCATACAGGCCTTTCCACACTTCCAGATTATCCATCAGATAAACTGTTGTGTTTTCTTCTGAAACCTGTGTAATTCCATCCTGCATCAGGCTTTGAATCTTTTTTAATGCAAGGCTGATTCCATTTTTCCAGGATTCCGGCAGGTCTGTACTTTCTGTCTTTTCCAGATATTTTCCCATAAGAAAAAGGTACATACCAAGATATCCGTCTTCGGAATCAGCCTTTTCTTTATAAATAAGTTCCCCACCCTCTTTCCTGTAGATTCCCATTTTTCCATCTGTTTCCAGCAAAACCCCAGTATGCCAGTCCAGATACCTGCCAACAGCTTTTTGCTCTGTTTCAGTCATGGGGCAATTCTTTGTTTCTGCCAGAAGCCCCAGTGCAGCCATACATGCAAAGTATGGATTAACATCTCCGGCTTTACTTCCATTCATATAGATTTCGCCTTCAGGGCCCTGATTCTCAAGGATCCACTTTTTTTCTCTGGTCAGGACGGTTTCCAGCCATTCCTGCCGGACAGATATTTCTTTTCTCAGGTTCTGATAATAAGCAAACATAAACACAATGCACACAGTTATGCAAAATATAATAAGTCCCATCAAGTTCTTTCGATGTTTCACTTTTCTTTTGCATTGGCTCTGTTTATGCTTATGCATCTATATCCTCCAGGATTTTTCTGATTTTGATACTTGCAGTCCCATCACCATAAGGGTTTCTAGCCTCACTCATTTTTCTGTATGTCTCCGGCTCTGTAAGAAGCCGCCTGCATTCTCTGTAAATATCCTCCATCTTCGTGCCTACAAGCTTTAAGGTTCCTGCTTCCACACCTTCCGGACGCTCTGTTGTATCCCGCATGACCAGTACCGGTTTTCCCAGTGCAGGAGCTTCTTCCTGAATTCCGCCGCTGTCTGTCATGATCAGATAACTGGCTTTCATCAGGTTATGGAATTCCACCACATCCATTGGTTCGATCAGGTGTATTCTCTCGCATCCACCAAATTCCTCATCTGCGATCTTCCTGACCTGCGGATTCAAATGTACAGGATAAATAACCTTCACATCTGTAAATTCTTCCACGATCCTGCGTATAGCCCGGAACATATCACGCATGGGCTCTCCCAGATTCTCCCTTCTGTGTGCTGTTACAGCAATCAGTCTGCTGCCTTTTGCCCATTCTGTTTCCGGATGATAAAAATCACTTCGCACCGTATAGTGCAAAGCATCAATTCCTGTATTTCCTGTGATAAAGATCCGCTCTGGATCTTTCTTGGGCAGATGTGGAAACAGGAAAAACAACTAAACATATCATTGTGCAAAATATAAAATAACAAGATTTGAAATTTCTTATATTCTGTACTAATTTGCACTTCTTCATCTTTCTCCCACCCTCCGGGCTACAGTTGCTTGCTTGCTTGCTTGCTTGCTTGCTTGCTTGCTTGCTTGCTTGCTTGCTTGCTTGCTTGCTTGCTGATTTTAATTTTACATTCATTAATGTTCAATACCCCCACAACATTTTTATAAATATCTTTGCGACAGCTTCTGCTGTACTTTTACTATAATTATACTCTACAGCCAACTTGTGTCAATTTACTAACAGACGGTCAAAGGAAAGATTCTGACACACCCCTTTCAATGTGTGCGCACTGCGGAAAGCATCTTCATAATTTTTATTTTCCAATGCCTGTTTTAACTGTAGATAACTCTGGTCTTCAAGGAACTTTAATGTAAATCTCTGAATCAGTGCTTCGCTGTGAAGGCGTCCCAAAACAGCCTCATAATTTCCTCCGATAGCTTTATAGCACTCCTGCATTGTCATCTTTTAGCCCTCCTGTCAATTGTATTCCACTAATTCATGAACCTCTGCTAATCATTACTAATCATTATGAACATACCTTAAAATCGTTTTTATAACTTCCTCAATCACAATCGGCTTTGACAAATGTGCGTTCATTCCTGCATCCAGTGATGCCTGAACATCTTCTGCAAATGAATTGGCTGTCATTGCTATAATAGGAATGTTTTTTCCATCCGGTCTGTCATTCATTGCCCTGATTGCTTTTGTCGCTTCATAACCATTCATTTCAGGCATCATGATATCCATCAGGATTACATCAAATGTGCCTTCCGGATGATTTCTGAAAATCTCAACAGCATTCTTTCCATCCACAGCTCTTTCTACATTCATCCCGAACTCTTCCAACTGCACGGCAGCAATCTCTGCATTCAGTTCATTATCCTCTGCAATAAGAACATTCACACCTGTAAGATTTACCTTTTCAGAAAAACCTGTGTCTGACTTATTACATTCCTTATCTGTAATTTCCAAAGGAATATCCACAGTAAATGTGGTTCCCTCATGCTTTTTACTCTGCACGGAAATGGTTCCACCCATCATATCTACATACTTCTTTACGATAGCCATCCCCAGTCCCGCTCCATGGTACTGCGTTCTCACATCGGAATCTTCCTGTGCAAATTCCTCAAAAACTTCTTTTGTAAATTCCTCACTCATGCCAATACCAGTATCCGAAATGCGGTAATGCATATTTATATATCCATCCCCGCCCTTTTCCTGACACCGGGTTTCAAATGTAATCGTCCCTCCATCCGGAGTGAACTTCACGGCATTGCTCAGAATATTAACCAGCACATCTCGCAGACGTACAGGATCCACAAGTACATTTGGGATCTTTGCTTCTTCACGCTGGATCTTAAAGCTGATATCCCTGTTCGTAAGAAAACCTTTTGTAATATCCAGTGCAGAATCTGTGATACTTTTCAAATCTGCCGGTACCGGATTGTATTTCACTTTTCCACTTTCCACGCGAGTCAGATCTAATACATCATTGATCAGCGACAGTAAATACTCTGAACTTTCATCAATCTTTTCCAGACAATTTTTCACTTCGTCTGAAGGATTTTTTTTCATTGCAATACCGGTAAATCCCATGATTGCATTCATCGGTGTTCTCATATCATGGGACATATGTGACAGAAATGCTGTTTTTGCCTTGTTTGCAGCCTGCGCATGCTCTGCCAGTTCCGCCATTTTCTCAGCCGTCTCCTGGGCTGCCTTCTGAGTTTTTTTTCTTGCACTGAGACGCATTGCTATCACAGCCATAGTAGTCAGCAGCCATCCGAAAATAAGAAGAACCCAAACAGTAACAACAGGATGCAGACGGATCCAGTCAACAAATGTCAGATCTGCTGCTTTGTATGTGGTATACCGTGCTGCTATATCTTCGACAAGATTTTGGGGCATGGCATACATTGCTTTCGTCAGGATGCCAGCCAGTGCATGATTCTCTGTTGATGATATTACCATGCGGTAGGTGTATGTAGGCTGTTCCAGCAAAGTATATGTCAGGGTGCCTGTGGTGTCACTATTCACAAACGCCTGTGCCATGTAATAGTAGACGAAGGCAGCATCGGCTTTTCCCTTACGGACAGCCTCCATCATTTCCTGTCGGGTACTGCACATCAGTTTTTCTGCGCCTGGTGCCATTGCATCTTCAATGGAATTTGATGCTGTCTGGTCAACCGTAGTAACAACATTGATTTTTCCATCAAAGTCACGCCGTGTCACCCTTGCCAGCTGCATTGTAATGAAAGGTGCAGTAAGCCCCCATTTTTTCGTCTCAGCATAGTTATCTGTTTCCAGGCGTGCATCGATACTCATATCTGTGGTTTCCGTATTTTTCTGATAAGCAATATACTCATCTCTGGTAGCAGGTGTAAGAAACTCATAGGAAATCCCGGCATAGTCTGCAATTTTCCGGAAGTAATCCGGGATAATACCCTTCATCTCACCATTTTCATTATAAGAATATGGATAACGGGTCGGATCACACAGAACATGAAGCGGGTTGTCCTTGGAATATTGTGCAATAATACTTTTTTCTTGCTCCGTATATTCCAGATTTTTAGTTTCTATGCTTTCATAATTTTTATTGTAAAGCGTCGTTTTCCAGTCCCCCTCAACCGCATTCATCTGATCGATCGCATAATTGATCTCATTCAGCAATTCTGTATTGCCCTTTTTAACAATGACATAGAAATCGCTGCTGCCAAATTTATCCACGATTCGCTCATTGTTTGTTTTTCTCAGAGAACTGGTAACAATCGCATCAACTTTTTCGCTCTGAAGGGCTTCCTCCATCTCTGCGGTCGTATCAAAATAAGATGGAACATATGTAAATCCTTTGTTGTCTGCAAAATCCGCAAACTCTTCATTCCGGGTGTTTCCGTTCAAAAGCGCCACACGCATACCGTTGTAAGTGCTGTAATCGCCGTCCACAATCGTGCTGTTGTCACTGCGGACGGTCAGCATCCCATAATTGGTTCCGATCGGACGTGAAAAATCAAACTTTTCTTCTCTGTCCGGTGTTTTGCGGGCAGATGTTACCATGTCAATCTCGCCATCTTCAAGCATCTGCTGCATATCATCCCAGCTCTTATCATATCCGACATATTCGTAATCTACATCCCAATAACGGGCCATCAGCCGAAGAAAATCATAGCCATACCCACTGCGGTTGCCTTCTTCATCCATCACATGATAACCATCCATGGCAAAGAAACCGACTTTGACAGTTTCATGCTGCGAACTGTCCTCGGCTGCATATGCAGTCTGGGGAGAAAATATCATACACACGCATACAAAAGCCAGTAATACTGCCACATATTTCTTTGCTCTCGAAATCATATTAAATCTCCTGTCTGTCTGTCTGTCTGTCTGTCTGTCTGTCTGTCAAATATATTTCTCTATACATCTCTTTGTCAACCTTCTGATTTAATAAAATTACACTACTGTATCAAAACCATTTGTCACTGTTCAATGCCCTGCGGTTCGGTGCCCCCCCCCGCCGGATTTTATGCTTCTGATTGTCTTTTCCAGTACTTTCATCTCAACTGGTTTTGAAACGTGTGCATTCATACCAGCTGCCAGGGAATGTTGAATATCCTCGGAAAATGCATTCGCAGTCATGGCAATGATCGGAATCGTCTTTGCCAGTTCATGGGAGCTTCTGCGGATTGCCTTTGTTGCCTCATAACCATTCATAACAGGCATCTGCACATCCATCAGGATCATGTCATAATCCCCCGGAGCAGACTGTTCAAATGCTTTCAAAACCTCTTCACCATTTTCACAGATGGTACATTCTGCACCTTCAATCTTTAACAGTTCCGTCAGGATCTCAGCATTCAGCTCATTATCCTCTGCACACAGGAACCTCATTCCCTGCAGAATATTACCATCCTGCTCATCTGTGTCTTCTTGTGCCGCCAGAGCAACTGTTCTATCCTCTGCAATTCTCAGCTCTATGAGAACCTCAAAACAACTTCCCTGTCCCAGTTCACTCTCCACATCAATGGTACCTCCCATTGCTTCAACCAGATTTCTGGTAATAGCCATTCCAAGACCGGTTCCCTGGATCTTATTCGTCACAGAATTTTCGGCACGGGTAAAAGCATCAAAGATTTTATCTTTGAAATCTGCTGACATTCCTATTCCATTATCCCTGACTAAGAAACGGTACTTTGCATAGACGGATGAATTTGTTTCACATTCTTCTACCAGAAACTGAATTTCTCCACCTTCCTGCGTGTACTTCACTGCATTAGAAAGCAGGTTGTTGAAAATCTGCATCAGGTGAAGCTGATCCCCGTTCACCCACTCATGTCGGATATTTTTCTTTGTTGTAAGAATCTGTTTCTTTTCATCTATCTGTGAATGAAATAGATTATTGATTTCCTGTATAAAATTCAGAATAGAGAAATCATCGTATTTAAAAACTGTTTTTCCTGCCTCAATTTTGCTCATATCCAGAATATCATTAATAATCCCTAACAGATGCTGGGATGAAACATCTATTTTATCTGCATACTCTATTACTTTATCTTTATTTCCTGCATCATGTCTTATTAATGACGTCATACCAATAACTGCATTCATAGGAGTACGTATATCATGTGACATATTAAACAGAAAATTAGATTTTTCAACACTGGCTGTTTTCGCCTGCTCCAATGCTTTCTGCAGTTTTTTATTTAATTTCACTACTGTGTTTTCCGATTCCTGTGTCCTGTGCAGTAACATAATCATAAAAACAAATCCAGTTAAAAGCAAAACAATCAGTAAACCGCAGCCCCATAGTCTATATAACTTTTCATTGCTATTCCATCCGTTTTCAGGCATCACTTCCAGAACCCATTGACTGTCACCTAATTCGAAAGTATATGTGACAGGATCAATCATTTCCACACCTGAGCCATACACTTCTTCGTATGTTTCATCCCACGGTGCAATACTTTTAGACAACTTATATTCATAGCTAAAATCGGTAAGTGACTTTATAGAATCAGCGAATATATCCGGTACACGAATAATTACAATTGTAAATCCCCAAAATGTCCTTTCGCCATTTTTCTGCTCCACATACACCGGATTTCTTACAGCAATCCCCGTTCCACCCTGTTTCAAAGAAAATGGTCCCTGCATGGTTATCACATCATTGTCTCTGGCATAACAAGATATCTTTCCTCGTTCTTTATCATAAATAAGATCTATCTTTCCAGCCTTATTTCCGTCTTCCGGATAAATCTCAGTCACTACGCCGTCTGGTGCGATCTGAATACTCTGGACATAATCTGCCATCATATTCTCCGCAACTTTCGAGAACATGGAAATTTTTCCGTTTTCACTAATAACAATCTGTTCAAAAGTATTTGTAATATCAATTCCCCTCACGATATCAGCCTTCATATGATCTGCATACGTTACTGCGTTTAATTCAGCTCTTGACCTTATCAAATCCCTTTGACTGCTATCCGCACGAATGCCTATATTCACCAGAACAACCAAACCGATCATCAATACAAATACCGGAATCCATAACTCTTTTTTTATCCTAAATGTATTTTTTTGTTCCTGTGCTGACTTAATTTTCTTCCACATAACCGATTTCCTTTACACCTGCGTTTTTATCTACTTCATTTTTATATTTTAGCAGCCACCAATTATTGCCTGTTTTAGTTTCTTTTTGTATAAAAAAGAGTAAAAATCGAATTATCCGCATAAACACAGGGATTTTAAGCAATATGAAACAAAAAATAAAAGAATTTTACCACTAATTTACTACGAATGAAAGAACCTTGATACGACAGAGAAAACAGCATAAATAAAGGCAAAATTGGCATTTCATACAGAATATGAGATGTCTTTTTTGTTGCTGTAATACAGTATAACTATTCTTTTTCTGCTTGATTATTAATCATTTTTTAGGACATGAATTGTCAAGAGCTTGTTGCGTAGCAATGTTTACACTCTTGATAATTTATGGAATAAAAAATATTCTGACAGATACTAGAAAAGTGATGACTACTCAATTTTCTAATGATATAATATGATAAATAATAATAGATAAACTTGAAGTGATTAAGGAAGTGTATGCCATGAAAAAATTTTTGAAAATAACGTTAATCATAATTGGAGCGATTTCTTTGATTTTTGTAGCTCTGATAGGGATTGGGTTATTTGTTGATGTTGAATATGATGACCATATTGAAAATGGTCGTTATACTTATGTTCCGGAAGAAGAAAATAAAGATAATGAATACGTGGAATTTACGATAAATGATTATGATAAAAATAATGCCAAGCTTGTATATTATGACACGATTGAAGAAGCTATTCAACTTTCCACTTTGAATGCTGAAAATGAGGAACTTTCGGTTCCTGCTGATTTTCTTAATCATGTTGATGAAACCTTGCATATATGGCAAGGCAAAAAATATGATACGATTTTCTATCGGGCTGGAAATGATAACGATGATATTCAAGGCTTAGTAATGGCTCGTTGTAAAAAGCAGATACAGAATGGGCATACACAATACGCATTTATAAATGCTACACCGGTTACAACGAAACGAGATAGAATTTTGTTAGATGATATTACAGAGCTTATTCACTCTTCTTTGAAATTAAGTGATTTCCAACAAGACTTAAACCCCGATTATCCAAGCAAGCGTTTTGTTTACGGCTATGCACATGATAAAGAAATCTATTCATTGGAAGTAGAAGGACAAAAACCGGACGGTGTAATTGAAATCAATGTATATGACAGAGTCATGTATCTATGGTATTACAATGACTTACAAAGTAACAAAAGAGGTGACTGTTTAAGCTATTCGGTAGATGTACCTAAATAAAATGACATTTTTACATAATACTATATTATTAGTTAGGCAGACGGAGTGATCCAGACACGGTGGCAGGAAAATCTTTCAGATTTTTCTGCCATGTCTTGCAAGTGGCTGGTTTACTTCGTCTGTGAGCGAGCCTGTGGCGAGCGAAGATTAAGCCCCGTTATCTAACAAGGGGGGCACAAAAAACAAAAGACACTATACACTAACAGGCGGAAAACGCTGTATTTACAAGGCAAAACCGCATTTTATAAGATGTGATATAAAAAGTATCTATTTCACAAAAGAAAAACAATAAATTTAAACATTATAATATTTTAATTTTTGTGGTAATGATATGCAAACTTTTTAGGAGGGAAGATATGGATTGTAAAATGACTGATATTATTGCTATTATTTCAAGTATCATTGCTATTGGTTATTCAATTTATTCCATAATTACTAAAAGTTATATTCGTCAATACAACCTTGAAAAATTTGAACATTTTTCTTTAAATCAGAAGAAAGTTTGTATTGTTTTCAATTTTATTATGACACTTATAATTGGGATAAGTGGGGTGTATATATTGCTATTATACTTATTCTAATGGGATTGAAAGCATTTATGTAGCAAATAGCAAAATTTTATAAGTGAAACGAGGTACTCTATGGAAAAAAAGGAACTTATCAAACTATATTTACAAAATGTGGATAAAATGTTTGGATATGCCAACATGAACGCATATATTGATGAGCGATTAAAGAAGTATACGAAATACTGTCAAAGTAAAAAGCCAGAAGAACAGATTATTATATGGCTGAAATTATTGCATGAAAATTTCGGAAAAAAGATTGTTTATTTAGGAAGTTACTTAGCATTACAAGAAAAGGATATGAGCTATTTAAATAATGCGTTCAATTCGGCAGTAACATGGGGACAACTCACAATAACAAACAGCGGTTGCGACCATTCCATTCACGCTTGGAATATTTTACCACATATATTCTGTGCAAACTGCTTTCGTGACATTGAAAAAATATTTCCAAAAGAAAACGGACTTAGTAAGAATGGGTTAAAGTCTGCATGCAGTATCACAAATTTAGTGATGTATCTGTATTATCAAGAACCTATGTGGAAACAATATGTGATTGATGAAAGTAAAGAATTTCTTCAAAATAAACATACAGCAGAAGAAAAAGCTGTGATAAACGGTTTCCTTGCACTAATAGAAAAAAATTGGGAAAAATTCTCATTGGAATTGGCTAATCTCTGTAAAGCACATAGAAAATCAAAAGATTATGGAGAAAATCCATTTACAAGAAAAATTTCCTTTTTTGCATTTGGATTGTATAACTTTGCAAGATACTTGTATAGAGAAGAAGTTAAAAATATTACACTTCCTCAAAATGAATTTTTATTTGAGGATTTTAGAATTTATCAAGAAAGCACTAGTTGTCAAATAGGACAACCGTTTTGCATTTTTGAAGAACCGTTATTATTGTTGAATGATTTTGAAAAAATTGATTTACCGATTATGTATTTAACAGCAGGTAAAAAAAGAGTTTTGGATATTGAAAATTATAGGCAAGAAGTGGTAAAGAAAATACAAGCACTTCATAGCAATCAGAGCAGTTAGTCTTAGGATTGACTGCTTTTTCTATACGGATTTTTAATGATAGGCAATTATCAGTAAATGGTAGTTGCCTTTTTTGATTGGAGGAATTAAAGAATGAATGATAAAAACTTTATTGAAGAATTAAGACAAAAGCGTGAGGAATACGGAGTAACACAAACAAGGCTTGCTGTTGCTTGTGGTATCAGCCGTGAATATTACAACCGCATTGAAAAAGGGAAACAGCCATTGAATGACGAATTAAAAGGAGTCATAGAAAAACAGATTGAGCGTTTCAATCCACAAGAACCACTATTCCTGTTGATTGATTACTTCCGTGTTCGCTTTCCTACTACGGACGCATTGGCGATTATCCGTGATGTATTACAACTAAAACCCGATTATATGCTTTATGAAGATTATGGAAAATACGGATATGAAAGCAAATATGTTTTAGGCGACATCAATGTCATGTGTTCCATGCAAGAGCATTTAGGTGTTTTATTGGAACTGAAAGGCAGAGGCTGTCGTCAAATGGAAAGTTATCTATTGGCACAGGAACGCTCATGGTATGACTTCATGCTTGATTGTTTAACGGCAGGTGGTAAGATGAAACGGCTTGACTTGGCAATCAATGATAAAGCAGGAATATTGGATATTCCAAAGTTAAAGGAAAAATACAAGGCTGGCGAATGTATCTCCTACTTTCGTATGCAGAAAGATTACAGCGGTACGGAAAAATGTGGTAGCGATTTACCAAAGAATACAGGAGAAACCTTATATCTCGGTTCAACAAGCAGTGAATTATATATGTGTGCTTATCAGAAAAATTATGAGCAGTATGTCAAGAATAGCATAGAAGTTGAAGATACGGAGATTAAGAACCGCTTTGAAATACGCATGAAGAATGAACGAGCCTATTATGCGGTTGTAGATTTACTGACTTATCGGGACGCTGAACGCACTGCTTTTTCTATCATCAATCATTATGTCCGCTTTGTTGACAGAGAGGACGACAAGCCAAAAAATCAATGGAAAACAAATGATGATTGGGCATGGTTTGTAGGGGAAAACAGAGAACCGATACGCTTAACTACAAAGCCAGAACCTTATACTTTACAAAAAGCGTTGCATTGGTTACAAAGACAGGTTGCACCAACCATAAAAATGGTACAGGCATTAGACAGAGAAAATCATACAACGATACTAAAAGATATGATTGAACAGGCAGAACTTAAAGACAAGCATAAACACTTATTACAATTAGAAAAATCAACCATAGAAGAACGAATAGATACCGCTATTCCACAAGAGAATGACGATGTTTTAGAAAAGCAATAATTTATTTTATGGAGAAAGTTAAAGACAAGTTTAAAGCTAAATGCTACAATGTAAATATAGGTTATATAGATATAAAATATTTAAGTATTAAATGAGGTATAAATAATATGAAACAAATAATATTTATTTTTTGTATGATATTGATGTTAAGTTTCTGTGGGTGTACGAATGTTGGCTCAAATAGAAATGAGTATATGTCTAATTGGTTTAAATCGGAACAAGAAATATCAGATAATATGATGAAACAAATTATAGATTTATACAATGAAGGCAATGTAAAAGAATTTGAAAAATTGTTTTCACAAAACAGTAAAAAAGACATAGAGGATATAAATAAACAAATTTCTTCTTTCTTCGAATTTATTGATGGAGATATACAAGAATATTCTGGTGATTGTGCATCATCTAGTGAAAATAATAATGGAAATAAACGAATTGAATTAGACGGAATGTATCATATATCAACTTCTAAAAATGAATATTATTTGAATTTTTATATGGTCTATAAAGCTGATGATGTTCCCTCAGATATAGGACTATCCAAAATTGAAATTGCGACTGAACAAACTGTAAACAGGGAAAACTTTATGTGGGATACATCAGAAAACGGAATATTTGTCGTGCGGGAATAAACATAGAATGATATGTTTGAAAGATAAACCAAAACAAAGTTGTGACACATACTTCCTCCTACTTTTTGTTTTTTAGCCATTTAGTTTAATCTGTTTTAATGAGTTATAAATAGAGATACCGTTATTTAAAAGAAAGAATAACGGTATTTTTTAATGCAATGGAAATTTTCAGATTTAGTCAACAAAGAGCTTTTTTCATTCCCTATGTTTATTAAAAGAAGAAAAACAAATTTTTTACAGAAATCTGCAACAAAACAGCTACTTGCGTACAGATATGGTGCGAGAAAAGGAAATCTAACTATTTTTGAAATGGGGTCATAAAATTTTTACTCGGTGTACAGACACGAAGATTAAAAAGAAATTGAAATTATTTTGAAAAATCTGCAACAAAACAAGGTTTCTATTCCTTATTTGGAGTGAAGTTGAGGAAATCTAAACTTTTTTTGAAAATAGGTCATTAAATTTTGGCTTGCTGTCCCTATATGAAGTGAAAGACGAAAAAAGTTTTGAAAAAAATGTCGGAAAATCGAGTTAAGCGGACAGTATTATGCAGAAAGAGGAAATCACACTTTATTTCTTGATTTGTATTCAAACAGGCATTAGCTGTTGAGTGTTGATGCGGAAAGAGAAAATTATTTTATCCTCAACTTAACAATTTAAGGTTTCCGTTCCCTATATGGCGTAGAAAGAAAAAAGTTTAAGAAATGTGATACAAATAACGCTATTCTGTCCTGATATGGAGTGAAGAAAATATTTCATTCTATTGTTGGCAGTAACAGTATGGTTTGGGTAGTTAGGGTGTGAAAAGAAAAATAATCTTTTTTCATCACCAGCTTAACAAATGGACGTTTGCTATACAGATAGTAGTGAAAAAAGAAAAAATGTTTGAATTTTGGTTACATTTCCTCTCTTTTCCAACGCGGTATATAGGAGAGATGATTTTCTTCTTTCGTGTTCTTTGACAACTGAATAAAGCAGTCTGATACATTAGACAGACAGCGAGCCGTTGGAGCTGATACGCCATGACCTTTTCCCTTTAAAGCGAGCGGAAACTGTCAGCGTCCATGTAAAAGATTTATCCTCTTTTATCGCCATGACCTGTCCTGTCTGATAATGATACTCCCGTACAGCCACAGCTTGAGCGTTCAGAGCGTCGCACGCAATGGGTACGGCTACATAAGAACTATGCAGAGGTGGAACTCCTGTGGGCTATGATAAAAGCCGTCAGACTGTTTAAAAATCAAAAAAGAAAGGAGGTGCAGTTTTATGTATGATTTAAATACACCATTATGGGAACGCTACCTTATGACGATTGAGGAAGCGTCCAGTTATTTCCGTATCGGAGAGAACAAACTCCGCCGTATTGCAAGTGAATATAAAGACGAGTGTGTTGTGATGAACGGAAACCGTATGCTGATTAAGAAAAAGAAATTTGAACATATGATTGATAAATTGGAAGAAATCTAATGCAAAAGAGCTTTGTGCATGATATGATACTTATATGTCGTAACAAGGCTCTTTCAGTTTTGAAAGGAGTTTTGAAAGATGTCAGAAAAAAGACGGGATAACAAAGGTCGCATTTTAAGGACTGGAGAGAGCCAAAGGGCAGACGGCAGATATATGTATAAATATGTTAATCGTGCAGGCGAAACAAAGGTTGTGTATTCATGGAAACTGGTGGCTACGGACAGAGTACCGAAAGGAAAGCGTGATGATTTATCTCTTAGGGAAAAGGAACGGGAGATACAGCGTGATTTAGAGGACGGAATAGACACCAAAGGAAAGAAAATGACATTGTGTGAACTATATGCCAAAAAGACGGCACAGAGAATCAATGTCAAGAAGAATACACTAGCAGGGCGAAAATATCTCATGGACGCATTGAAACAGGACAAGCTGGGTTCACGAAGCATAGACAGCATTAAACCGTCAGACGCAAAAGAATGGGCGGTCAGAATGAAAGAAAAGGGCTACGGCTTCAAAACCATTAGTAACTATAAGCGTTCCTTAAAGGCTTCTTTCTATATGGCAATCGAGGACGATTATGTAAGGAAGAACCCTTTTGATTTTCAGTTAAGCGAGGTTATTGATGATGACAGCGAAAGCAGACAGGCATTGAGTGAGGAACAGGAAGAAAAACTGCTGTCCTTTCTCCAGTATGATACGGTGTATCAGAAATATTATGATGATGTGCTGATACTGTTAAAAACAGGCTTACGAATATCTGAATTGTGTGGACTTACTGTACAGGACTTAGATTTTGAAAATCATACACTCAATATCAACCACCAGTTATTACGCAATCAAGAGGGATATTATATAGAAACGCCAAAAACAAAGTGTGGCATACGAAAAGTTCCTATGAGCGAAGAAGCAGGAAAAGCATTTCAAAGAGTGTTGAAACGCAAAAAAACTGGAAAAGGGATTGTAATTGACGGTTACCGCAATTTCCTGTTTCTTAATCAGAAAGGTATGCCTATGACAGCTTGTTACTATACTTCTACATTGAGAAATATAGTAAAGAAATACAATAAGTACCATGATGAACCCTTACCGAAGATAACCCCGCATATATTAAGACATACGTTTTGTACACGATTAGCACAGAAAAACATGAACCCAAAGAACCTGCAATACATTATGGGACATTCCAGCATAATGATAACGCTGAACCTGTACGCCCATGCTTCACAGACAGGAGCAAACATGGAAATGCGAAGTCTGATAGCCTAGTAATTTACTACGAAATTTACTACGATAAAAAGACAAGATATGCAGATTTATGAGTGGTTATAAGAAGTATCTGCCAAAAAGAAAACACCGATAAAGCCTGTAAAATAGGGATATATCGGTGTTATAAGAACTTATGAAAAGATAATTAGAAATTTATTTTATGTTTAATCTCCAAAAATGAAAAAAGCATTGTCATTGCAGACAATGCATCTTTAACGTGGCAACTGGCTACCATTTTACAGGCCCTATAGCTTTGCGTCGCAGACTTTCATCTGTTTTGCCGTTTTTCTTATTATAGCTTTTAAACATATGAAAAAAAACTGGTTTTATTATACTCTAATGCTCGACTATGTACAAGAAAAACATTACCGTTTTAACGCCTAAAAACAAAAGAAGAACAGCCGATACATATACTCGAACTGTTCTCCTACGTCCGAAGTCCACGCAGCATTGACATTACTGTTTCCTGCTCATTTGTACTCAGATTGTTCCATATCCTTAAAACTTCTTTCTGTTTTTCTGTCAGATTCTCTGAATTGCCTTCCTGAAAAAACTGTGATAATGTCACGCCCAAAGCTGCACATATTTTTTCAAGTGTAATCAGCGACGGCAGGTTTTCCTGCGCCATGATTCTTCCCAGTGATGACTGGGAAATTCCCGACAGCTGCGATAATCTATATTTACTGATATCACGCTTTTCACACAAAGATGTTATTTTATCCGCAATATACTTCTCTATCTTCAAGTAACTATACCTCATTTCCGCTATTACATGTTCTTATCGTACCTGTAATAATGAAAAAATATTAGTAATCAACTTTGCAAGTATTCATTCCCATTATAGGAAGTATACGGATAAAAAAATACAAAGATACTTTCGTTTCCGCAAAAGTCATTTTCGCTTATATCGTTTTTATAATAGCACAGACAGTTATGTTTGTCACATAAAAGTTTGAAACCTCAAACAAAAAAATAAGCCTGCCATCATCCGCAGATTTCTCCACAGACAACAGCAGGCTTCCTACTATCTCATCAACTCATTCACTTTTCTCTGCACTGCCCCATAATCATATCCCGCAGCCTGCAGTCTCTTCTTTCTGTCCCCGCCTTTCCCCCACTTTCCGGCAATGACTTCCTTTGCTACAGTTTCCACACTCTTTTTGTTGCTACTTTTCACCAGCTCATTCCCCATCCCCCTTTTCACTTCTGTCATGCAGCTGTTCCAGCACCTCTTTCACCTTCTGCGGAATCGGCAGCCCCAGATGCCCTGCATTCTCCAGCAGACTCACACCCTCATTGGAAATATAGAAAAAGATCACCGCTGCCCTCAGCACGGATCCGTTCCCGATCACAGCCACATCCAGAATGTTCGCCATTCCCACCAGCAAAAAGATCAGCACCTTCCTGCAGATCCCCCGGAATCCCACCTCACTGGAAAGCGTATGGTCCGCAAAAGCACACATCACCCCGGTCAGGTAATCGATCACCACAAAAGCGATCAGGGCATACAGAAGCCCGTCACAGCCTCCCATAAACCAGCCCAGCCATCCGCCTACAGCCATAAAAACCATCTGAATAAAGTTCCAAAATTCCTTCATGCCAGAATCCTCCTCCCATGAAAAAAGCAGCCCCCATTTCTGAGAACTGCCGTAAGCAGGTTCTTCCCCTGCTCGTAAATATGATCCGCCTTTTCTTCCAGCACTGCCGGAAACAGCAGGATCCCGCCGATCATTTTCGGGCAGATGGGAAGCAGCGTCCCGTTCCACAGAACAGAATTGTCATACTCCCCGCTGGCTTTCAGATAAATCCCCATGGGATTCAGCCCCAGAATGTTATTCACTGCCTCCGTGATCATGTTCGTCTCCTGAACTTTCTCCACCGCATCCGTATTCGTATCGGTCAGTTCAATGACCATTTCACCTTTCAACTTCATCACACACCCTCCATTTCTACCGGCCTGCAGAAACCGCTGATTCCCGCTCTCTCAGCAAAATACACTTCAAATCCTCTGTTCACCGTCTCCTTCATCTGCATGGACAGCGATTCCCGGAAACCATTCACATCCAGTCCTCCGCCAATGGCAAATCTCGTGGTATAATCCTCCACCTCAAGCTTTCCGTCCCAGGCTTCCCCAGCCGCCATTGCCTGTCCGCTGACAGAAGCAATGCAGTCTCCCACATCAACCGTACCGCTGCCATACTCCATCCAGAGATACACATTGAATGTATTCGTATAATTGGCAACGATCTTCTCAATGGGATAATACAGCGGCAAACATTGGTAAACGTATGGATCCCGATCTTCCCAGTCTTCGCATTGTCTTCAATCTGGTTCAGCAGTCCCGAAATATTCTTGTCATTCCTTGACTTCGCCTGAGCCAGCCTCGGATTCTTTCCCACACATTTCAGGCTCTGCTTTCCCCCGATCTTCTGCCTGATAGAAGTAATACAGGTGATCCATCCCTCATCCGCCTGTCCTCCCGCAAATGTCAGCACATCCCCCGGATCCAGAGCATAATACTCTGCAATCTGCGTCTGCTTGTTGGTGGAACTCACTGCCGTGTATCTGGTAATAAAATCCGAAAAGCTGGAAGAAAACCGGTGTCTCTGCTCCACCTTCATCACAGGATCCTTCCCGTACTTTCTCAGTTCCAGCTTTCCCTCCCTGTTAATAATAAAGAAACCTCCCAGAACCTGTGCCACATAAAACAGCACATCCCGGCAGGTCTCAATATCATTTTCAGTATAAACAGAAAGCGTCACCCCGCCATTCGGCATGGCATCAATCTCCGCCCTCTTATTCGCAAACTCCACTTTACACCGCTTACAGCACAAAGCAATAAAATCATAAGCAGTCCCCACAGTCTCAAACCCGTTGAAACTCTTATCAAACCGCAGCATAAAATCATAGGCTTTCAGTTCCAGGCACTTTGCCAGACGGTTCGCCTCACTGACCTCAAAAACTCCCATCGGCACATCTTCCACCGAATCATCCGCCAGCACCAGATGAAACACCAGCGTCACCTGAGCATCCTCCAGCGTATACCTGTCAATGTCACTCAGAAGCGTGATCCCCATCTCCGCCGCATACACCGTCCCCAGTTCAATTTCCGTGCTTCCACAGCACTGCCTGGAAATATACCCGGAACCCTTCACAATCTCCTTCGCCCCGAACTCATACGTCATTCCGCCTCTGGTAACGATCGTACCCGTCCAGTAATATTTTCTTGTATTGCTCTTCACAGCTCTCAGAAACCCATCCGATACCGGATACATCCCGCCACCTCCATTTCCCCACGAAAAAAGCACCAGCCAACCAGGTGACCGATGCCTTCGTAAATATAATCATTCTATCTGTTATAAGTCCAATGTTTCAGGTACCATTCATGCAGTTCTTCTGTTGTTTTACAGCAGTCTGCAATCTCTTTTCCCTGTGATATCCACTGACACGTTTCCCTGCTGAATGTATCAACATCCAAAGCATGAAATTTATATGTTCCACCCCGTCTGTGCATCACTTCATCATCACACTGGAACTCAAAATAATCATCCCCGTCCAAAACAACCTTTCCAGTCAGGTTCCACACCCCGGACCACGGAGAACCATCATCCCCTGGAACACAGAAGGACAGTCTTCCATCTTCCAGAATGACAGGAGCCACCGCAATATTTTTCATCTGCGGCATATATGGCTGTTCAAACCAATACGCTTTCCTCTCATCCATTTCTCTTCATCTCCATGATAGCCACCTTCCCTGCAAACTTGAAGTTAGCGATTTCTTTTTCCGGTATTCTCTGTCCCACGGATTTCCTCATGATAGAAATAATCTACGATCACCGGATGTCCCTGCGGGACTCTGCCATAAGGCATTTCATTATCCACAAAGGCACAATCATACTTCTTAGCCATTTTCTCAGCTTTTACTTCAAGTGCTTCAAAGTAGCTGCGGTTATGCTTGTTATAGATCTCGTCGTAAAGTGGTACAAGATCAGGATATTTTCCGGCGATATAATCCATAATTGTCTTTTTGAAACCGCCTCGAAGATTGAGATTTTCGAGCCAGAACAGATCGCACTGATCCTTTACCCGCTCAAAGATTGCTTCAAAATCCGTGATACTGGGGAATACCGGGGATACGAAACAGACTGTACGGATACCTGCTTCATATACCTGCTTCATAGCAGAGATACGGCGCTCAATGCTCGAAGCAGAATCCATATCGTTCTTGAAATTTTCATCTAGTGTGTTGATCGACCATGAAACGGTTACATGTCCAAGCTTCTTCAGCAGATCAATATCCCGTACCACAAGATCCGACTTTGTGCAGATCAGAATATCTGCGTCACTGCCGATCAGCTGCTCCAGAAGTTTTCTGGTATTCCCGAATTGCTCCTCCTGTGGATTGTAGCCATCTGTCACAGAACCGATGACCACCCGCTGTCCGGCATATTTCTTCGGATTTTTAATTTCCGGCCAATGCTTCACATCAAGGAAAGTGCCCCATTCCTCCTTGTGCCCGGTAAAGCGCTTCATAAAAGAAGCATAGCAATACTTGCAGGCATGTGTACAGCCCACATAGGGATTGACCGAGTAACCGCCTACCGGCAGACTAGACTTAGTCATGATGTTCTTTGTTTCCACCTCACGAATGAGGATTCCATTTATTACTTCTTCCATGATTTCTGTACCTCTAACACTTTATTAAATTCTTCCGGCATTTCCTGAATCATATTTTCATCCCCTATGATAGGGACAAGGTCTTCCTTCATAAACACCGGAATGCCGAGTGCGTGTGCCTGATCCGTCAGAGACCATGCCCATTCCGGCTCCGTATGAATCTTCCTGCTCTGAGCCCCGGTCATAGTGCCGACAACGATCCAGTTGATTCTGGAAAGGTCAACTGTACCGGGATCGTCGAATAACGGTTCAAAGCTAACATGGTAATGCTTTGCTCTGATGTTTTTCCGAAGGGCGTCGATACGCCACAGTTCGGCTTTCCTCGTCACCGTAACGCCAAACCATGCATTTTCCAGATCGGTATCAAAATCCAGCAGATCAGGTCGCTTGGTAAGGAACAGGAACTGATGCTGTGGATTTTCACGGATCTTTGCAAATACCTCGTCTCTCCATTCCGGCTTCCATCCGGAGAGATCGCTCATCCCAGTAAGAAGAAAGTTCTGCGGACGTTTCTTTTCCATCATCTTGAGCTTACCCGGAAAGAATTCAGGGTCAGCGAAGTCATCAATCATATGCCAGCGTTTCACGTTGTTGCGGGCATAGCAATATGTACACCCCACTGTGCAGCCAATGACGATATTCATGTTCTGAATCTGATCTTTGATACAAATACTCATGACTTCTGCCACTCCTCAAGATTCTTTCTGATGCGGTCGAGACATTCCTCAAACCGGGTAATTTCTTCCTCTGAAAAACCTTTGTAGTAAATACTGCCCATCTCATCAGATACAGAATCGTACTCGCCCTTTAAGGCATGTGCTTTCTCAGTCAGAAACAGGAGTGTTTTCCTTTTGTCCGTTTCAGACTGAACACGGCTTATCAGCCCTTGATTTTCCATTCTTTCCAGCATCGTAGTAAGAGATGTTATCGCTAATCCGCATTTAGTCGAGAGTGACCTGATTGAGATACCATCCTCCTGCCACAGCACATAAAGAATACGTCCCTGGGCTCCATTAAACGCATCAATATTCTTTTCACTGAGAATCTTCTCAAAAATCCGGTCTCCAAGCTGTTTTATTTTGGTGACAAGAAATCCTCCATTCATTTCCATACAAAAGCTCCTATATAGTAGTTTATTAAAAACATACTATATAGGAGCTTTATTGTCAAGAGTTTATATGTCTTAATAGATAAATTCCGTTTTTTTCAATTCTCCAAACTTGAATTTCTGGATGAGTATAATATGCGGAAAATAAACTTAACTCCATCTTAAATATAGTGCTGAGTTTCACTGCCACTCTTTAACACCATTTTCGCCACACCAAGCAATGCTGCAAACAAAACACCTGCAACCGGCCATACAATCCATGTAATATCCCAGCTCATCGTCCAGAAGCTCCATGCAAGGTAAATCGCTGTAGTCAAGCACCAATATACACCAGAAAACGTGTCAGTCTTTTTCTTAAACAGTTTTTCTTCTTTTGTATATTCCCCTTCCTGAAGAAGGGTATCGTAACTGCTTTTTACCATCCCAACACGAACCAACAGATTCACTCCTATTGCAAGTATGAATAGCAGTAATCCAACGGAAAGACCGCAGTAATAGTCGGACGCTTCCATAGATTCGGCAATAATTGTCGGAATCACTGCCAGTATACAAAGCACTACCCCAACAGCCGTTCCTCTGATAAAAATTGGTTCATAGGAATCTTTTTTTTCTCGTACCATTCCAGATACACCATACTCTGTTTCAAAGCATTCTTTTTCAAAATGTTCCATATGTGATTCACTCATTCCATATGTAATAAACAAAAAGACGGCTGCCGCAACCATTCCAAGCAAAAAAACACATCCAAATACTGTTGCCAGAGATTCCGAAACATGAAATACGCTATCTTCTGCCATTGTCACAAGAACAATCAATAATATTGGACTTAAGATACACATACTTGTTGCGTTTGCCACTACTTTGGATCCATTTCTTTTCATGTCAAGAAATTCATTTGCATTCTCCATAGTTACTTTTTTCAACGGTTCTGCATAGCTTTCAGTACTTTCGTGATAGGTGATATTTTCTGCTTTCATTTCATCTTTTAATAGGTAATCTGTACTAACACCAAAAAGCTCCGACATCTGTAAAATTCTTTGCAAATCTGGAACAGCTCCTGCACTTTCCCACTTAGATACTGCCTGTCTGGATACGCCCAACTGATTGGCTAGTTCTTCCTGTGACCATCCATTCTTTTTTCTTTCCTCTGTAATCTTATCAGCTAAAATCATTTTTTCCTCCTTTTGCAGATTTTATGAGCTAAATATAACAGTTTTGCTGTTTGCATTCCACCATTTCAGGCTGTAAATCTGTCAACCAGCAGTTGCAAATCACAAAAGGACTCTATGAATCCCGATTTTCCAGCAATACAAGCAGGAAATTATTTATCATCTGTATTGTTTTCCTTTTTCTTATGAGTCGAACCCAAGCAAAGAAACGAAGAACCAAGACATAACCATACTATAGCCATAGAATTTTCATTTCCACTCGTAAAGTCTATAGCTGAGGCTACGAGAAACAGAACTGATGCAATATAAAATAAGATTGATTTATTTATTCCTTTTTTCATAAATAAGAATCTCCTCCAAATCCCGACTTTGATAAACCCATTATACCCTTTCTGAAACATCCTGTCACCACATTTCATCAGATCAGAACCTGTCAAAATCCTCCTGCGTGGCAACCTGTCTCCATCCCTTATACTCATCGTTCCTGCTTTCCACAAACATATCATTCACCATCCCGATAGTCAGCAGATCCAGATCCCGGATGGAAATCCCCAGCTGCACACACCGGAGAAGAAACAGGGGAGTTGTCATTTCACGGTCTGTTGCATGAAGTTTTTTAGCCTCCACATCCGTCCTGATGTTCATCCCCCACAATTCAATCAGCTTCGGCAAAACCTGATAAATACTGAATCGCAGGTATCTCTGTCAATCCTGATATCTTTGCCGCATTGGTTCTGTTATGCCCTGCAAGCATCTCATAGCCCCTTGCAGCTTTCCTCACAATCACCGGATTCAGCACACCATACTCCCTGATGCTCTGTACCATATCTTCCAGGCGTTCTCCCTCATACAGCCGGAACGGATGATCATGAAACGAATGTATTTCCTCAACCGGAATAGAAACAATCCCGTTCACAGGCACTGGCGTATTCTTCACCGGATCCTCAGCAAGAAGATCCAGTGCGTCCTGAAATACTTTTCTTTTTGGTGCATTAGCTTTCATCCCCAACCACCTCCTCTGCCAGATTCCGGTATGCTTTACAAGCCTTATTCTCCGGTGCATACTCCAGAAGCGGCTCACTGTAATAAATTGATTCTCCCACCTTTACTGTGTTTGGTATGATACTCTTAAAAATCCGGATCTGTCCATCAAAAGTATCCGTCAGCTGTTCTGTGATTACCTTACAGAGATTTGTTCTGGCATCACACATAGTCAGCAGGATCCCTGCAATCTGCAGGCGGTCATTCAGTCTGCTTCTGACTTTCTTCACTGTCCGGATAAAATCCTGCAATCCCATCATTGCCAAAAGCTGCGGATTGACGGCAATAATCACCTCATCAGCCGCCGTCAATGCGTTAATCGTCAATGTTCCGAGCGATGGACAGGTGTCTACAATAATATAGTCATACAGCCCTCTCAGCGGCTCCAGAATACCAGTCAGCATCTTCTCTGAACCCATCTCCATCCGCAGCTTACTGTCCACTGCTGAAAGCATCATGGATGATGGAATAAAGTCCACACCATTTCTACTCTGTATAAACTCTGACGGATCCGGCATTTTCTCATCTTCCAGCCGATTCATCATCAGATGTCCAATCGTCACCGGCACAGCCGCAGGATCTTCTACTCCGAAGCAGGTTGTCAGATTTGCCTGGCTGTCAAAATCAACAGCCAGAACCCTTTTTCCCATCTCAGCCAGTGAATACGCCAAATTCCAGGAGCTGGCAGTTTTGCCAACTCCCCCTTTAAATGATCCACACATTATAATCCTTGCCATACATTCTCCCCCTCTCATGCTTTCTTTCCATAACAGCCTGCACTCTGCTCTGCCACATATTTTGCAGTAATTTCTTCTTTTTCATTCTGGTATCTGATTATCAGTTTCTTAATCTCCTCATCCATAAATGCGGTCTTCGCTTCCTGCTCTTGTGCTTTATCCACATCCGGCGTGATAATCAGCTGACCATTTTCACATTTCACCTGCACATAATCCCCAAGATGAAATCCCAGTTCTTCCAGCCACTTTCCTTTTAATGTAATTGCCGGAACTGTCTCATATTTATAACCGCTCTGTCCACAAACCTTCATATTCCTTACATTTTTCTTTGCCATAGAATTGACTCCTTTCAGATTTGACTAATAGATTTTCAGATAAAAAGAAAAAGCCGCTGACACGTTATCTTCTAACGCATCAACAGCTTCTATCCTGCTTTAATTCAGTGTATTATTCGATTTTATTTAGGCTCTTTACCATCTTTAATACGATAGTAATCATCCATATCCACGCTGAGTTTTACCGTGGTATCTGGTTTTCGGTTGCTCAAGAGGCACACAGTTTCAACGGTACTTTCGTTGTCCCAACAAAGTTCCTGTATTTCCCTGTCTCCAAAATACACCGGGAAGCGGAACTTTATGTGCTTCAGGAATCTGCCATCTGGCTGCTCCTGCTCGTAAATGTCCACCTGTTCTACAAAACTGTTAAGAAATTCTTTCTTCTCCAGGTCGGTGAACTTATCATATAGTTTATCAAAATATAAAAGAAATTGATAGACGTTTTCTTCTGATATTTTCTGTTGCTGAATATTCAGCAGGCGGTTCTTGACTTCTTCTATACTGTTCTCCACGCCTTCAATTTCATCATACAGACGGTATAACCTTGTCTCCATATCCTGATATTTCTTTTCATAAAATTTATCCATGATGTCCAGGCTATCCATCTGCTGTCCAAGTCTTGCTTTTGCTCCGGTCAGCTGCCTGTACTGTTTTTCCAGTCTTTCAATCTCTTTTTCTATTTCTTCTGTATCTATTCTTGAACCAATTTTATTCAGAATTGCTTCTTCAAATTTCGGATTCTTCACCAGTTTCCGGATAACTTCTTCTACTGCATTGTTAATCTTCTCTTCGCTCCATTGTTTACGATATCCACATTTATGACCGTCTACCAGGCGACGATGTTTGCAGGCATAATAGAAATAATCCTTATATAAGGTTCCGTCTTTCTTTTTCTTTCGGTTCACATTCCCATACATACCGCTTCCACATAACGGGCATCTCAATATTCCGGATAAAATATGCTCATGCTCGAGACTATGTGTCTTTTCATATTTCACACCTGTTTTTTCCCGTTTTTGATGTGCCAGCTCCCAGTCTGTTTCTGAAACAATCCCTTCATGGATACCATCGTGCAGCATATAATTTTCCTGCTTTACAATGCGGTATTCATTTCTTGTACCAGAAACTTTCTCGTTTTTCCTTCGTCCATAAGCCAGCTTTCCACAGTATACCGGATTATCCAGAACGCCCTTTATAAATGAAGCGGCAAATGCGTCCAGTGTATTATTCTGTCGTTTTTTCTTTTTGTATCCATGCTGGTTCAGCCATGCAGCAATCGCAGAGATTCCCATATTGGTATGAATAAATTTGTCATAGATCAGACGAATAATCTCTGCTTCGTCCTCTGCAATCTGCAATTCTCCATTTACTAATTCATAACCATACTGAGCAAATCCACCATTCCATTTTCCTTCCCTGGCTTTCTGCTTACGTCCTTCCATTGTCTGAACAAGGATATTCTCTCGTTCGATCTCTGCCACCGCAGACAGAACAGAAATCATCAGCTTTCCACTATCTTTTGAGCTGTCAATTCCATCTTCTACACAGATCAGATTCACTCCAAAATCCTGCATCCTCTGCAAAGAGTTTAATACATCTGCCGCATTACGACCAAATCTGGAAAGCTTGAACACCAGTACAAACTGCACCTCATCTGTTCCATTCTCAATATTATCCAACATTCTCTGAAATTCCGGTCTGCCCTCTACGCTTTTTCCAGGCTTACCTTCATCGGAATACTCATTTACGATTTCCATGTTCTGAAATTCCGCATATCTCTTGAGTTTTTCTTTCTGAGCATCCAGACTGTAGCCATCTACCTGCATGGTTGTGGATACTCTGGTATATATATCGCATTTAATCTTTTTATTCTTCATAATCTTCCTCGCAGTATAACTCTGTTTTATTGTCCCAACCTTATTTTAGTACTTGTTCCAACTATTTTCAATACTTATTCTCCGTATTGACGCATTTCTTCGCCAATCGTATAATTAAGTTAGATACAGAGCATTTCTGTTATCAAAATATTGCCCGCCCACCATTGGCGACTTATAAATGATTGGCTCGAAAATATTGTTCGCTTACCGGAAGCGTCTAATAAATGTCCGGCTTGAAAATTATTTAGAAATTATTTTTGTTTTCGATATTGTGTTTTTATCACACATTGCATATACTATAAATACACAAAAAAGCCAAAAAAGAGGAGGTGTTAGTATGGCTACTTCAAGTATTACTCATAATTTTGTCGTATCCAATCCAAATAGCGTAAAGCGTTTTGTCGCAGCAATTGACGAAGCCGACCGTGACCGCACACCAAAGCAGACACTTCCCGGACGTCAGTTAACGAACCCACAGGAAATCTTAGCTTTAATGTCAAAAAGGAAGAAAAAACATGTCTGATAAATATTTTACCGTTAATATTCGGGCATATTTGGATAAAGACGAACCGACATATATCGGAGAGGAAAGTCTTTACGACTTACTCTCCGATTTTTCTTGTCCCAAAAATCCCGATGTGGAATACTTTTTATTACATAATGCGATTGAGTTTACCAAAAAAGATCAATCTATCACTTATCTGGTATTTGATGCTGAAGATGCTTCACTGGTTGGTTATTTTTCACTTACAGTAAAACCAATCTCTGTCCGTGCTTCAAATATCAGCAAGACAATGGCAAAAAAGCTGTCCCGTGTCAGTATTTTGGATGAAGAAACACAATCCTATACTACCGCAGCTTACCTGATTGCCCAGTTGGGAAAGAACTATTCTCTTCCAAAGAATAAACGAATCCCTGGAAATATTCTACTGGGATTTGCACTGGAAACCATATCCAGTCTCAAATATTCCGTAGGCGGCGTTATGGAGTTTCTTGAATGCGAAGATAATGAATTTCTTCTGAGCTTTTATACACAGAATCATTTCAAGCCATTTGATACTCGTATTACCGCTTCCCAGAATAATGAGCCACACACTCTGCATCAGCTTTTAAAATTTATTTGATTTAAAAATACACGAAAAAAGCGACAGTATGATTTACATTTTGTATTTCAGAAAACTGCCGCTTCTTTTTCTTGCTTATTCTGTTTTTCTTCCTCCAACTCCCGGAGGACTTCAGCGCCGTACTTATCAATCATCCGTACCAGAAAATCAATGCACCGCTCAAATTCAATATTCTGTTGCATAAGCTCCTCCCGTCATTGTTTTGATCTGAGCTTATTTTACAGAACCTGCCGAAAAACCACATTGAATAGAAATTGATTGTAAATTGACACAATCACTTTAAAAATATCCTCATTTTCTTGAATCGAATGCATGTTCGTGCTATGATAGATATACTCAATCTTAACTACGAAAGGGGAATTTCTATTGAATCGATGCGATTTTTCTTCTATTAGCACTTGCTTAAAAAATCATATCAGCGAAAGTAATCAAATGAGTCAGCCTGATTTTTTATACGAATTATTTGAAGATTTTATGGATGATCCGGCAAATCAGGATTTTTCAATGGATAACGGTCTGGTTTGCCGCTGGATGACTGGTCAGGCTAAAATCAGTCCTAAAATATCCGCTTACTATTCCAAGCCATCCAATCAGGAAAAGTTAGCCCATACCATCCACCAGAATCTTCTTCCACTGATGTCTGACTGTAATATGGCTATACAAGATATTTACACTTTATTCATTCAGGATGACAGCATCTCAGATGCGAAAAAGAAAAATCTGACTCCCTTATATAAACCAGCCAGTTCAAGACTGCTGTTTCTTGCAAAACTGATTTCTTTTGGCATGGAACGCCAATTCATCAAACGTAATACCAAAAATCAGAAGCTGCTCGCCGGAGGCGCTTTATCCCCCATTGTGCTGGATTATATTATGGACAGTGAGGTTCCGAAACCATGCCGTCATTTTATCGGAAGAGATAAAGAACTGGAAGAATTATATACCATGCTTGAGGAAAACCGTCATGTTTTTCTTTGCGGAATCGCCGGAATCGGAAAAAGTGAACTTGCCAAAGCCTACGCAAAGCGGTACATAAAGCAATACACCAATATCCTTTATGTAGAATATACCGGCAATCTTCATCAGGATATTACTGACATGGATTTTATTGACGATCTTCCGGAAAGCACGGAACAGGAACGGTTTCAAAGACATAACCGTTTCCTGCGTTCCCTGAAATCTGATACTCTGCTTATCATAGATAATTTTAATGTCACTGCCACACAGGACAGCTTTCTGTCAGTAGTATTAAAATATCGCTTCCAGATTTTGTTTACAACCAGAAGCAAACTGGATGAATACTGTACTCTGCCATTAAAAGAAATAGAGGACATGAACGCTCTCTTCCAGCTGGCATCAGCATTTTATTCAGAGGCAGACACGTACCGGACAACAGTTGAAAAGATCATCGAAACTGTTCACCCTCATACTTTTGCCGTGGAACTGGCAGCAAAACTTCTGGGAAATGGAATCTCGACTCCAGACCAGTTATTAACAAGACTTCAGGTGGAAAAAGCATCTTTCCATAACGAAGATAAAATTAAAATAATCAAAGATGGACAAAGCAGCAAAGCCACCTATTATAGCCATATCCATACGCTGTTTTCTTTATACACTTTATCTCTTAAACAGCAGGATATCATGTGTAATATGTGCTTTCTTCCTTCCACCGGTATTTCTGCCCGTATATTTGCCAAATGGCTGGAACTGTCCACACTAAATGAAATCAACGATTTAATTGAGACTGGTTTCGTTCAGACAACAACACGTCGCACTATCTCTCTGCATCCGATGATTCAGGAAATCACCCTTTCAGAGACAAAACCATCTGTAAGTAGTTGTCACACGTTGCTGGATTCTTTACAGCACATATGTTTAATGCATGGAATGGAAGTAGATTATTATAAAAAGCTATTTCAAACAATCGGAAATATCATAGAATTAATTGAAAAAGATGATATGCCAAAGTATCTGCTTTTTCTGGAAAATGCATTTCCATACATGGATAACTATAACTATCACAAAGGTATGAAGGGAATCATTCAGGAACTGAAGGTGCTGTTAAAGACAAAAAGCATTGGCACCTACTCTGACCGGGCGTTATTACTGGAAGAAGATGCACTTGCCCAGATAGAAAATATCACTGCTGACAATGCTCGCCTTGTTTCCAACCTTCATGCCAATCTCGGTGGACTTTACCGCATGAACGGTCATCCCGATCTCGCAAGAGAACACATGGAAAAAAGTATCTCACTGCTTGACCAATTTAACCTGCTTCATATAAATGACAGCATACCTCAGATTGCCAATTATGCAATGTTCCTGACAGAACAGCAGGAACCCGAAAGAGGGATCTCCGAATTGCAAAAATTATCCGGCATCATCAAGGAATACCATTCCGATGAATGTCTGGATTATGCCAAAGTACAGGAAACCCTTGCAACCATTTATCTGATGACCGCCAATCTTTCACACGCCAAAACACATTTTAAAAAAGCTTTCAAAATATATGAAAAGATCTGGGCTGATGAGCCTGAAATGATTGAAGCAAAATATCTGGAGATTCAGGAGTTATATCCACAGATTGGATTTTCCATTGGAAAAACTCTATCCGGTCTTTTAACAAAATAAGTACAATTTACGGCGGGCAACTTGCCCGCCGTTATATTCAACTATTCGTCAAATAAATATACGCATCTTCCAAAGTGATATCATTATCCGGGGCGCAATTCTCATTTGGCTTTCCTTTGCTTAATACTTTCATATGAATTCCATTTTCTACATACTGCTTAGATGAAATAGAATAATTGGCTTCTAACAAACGGGCTTCTTCTGCATTTTGTACCGTACAATTCCAAACACAACCCTTTGCATTTTCCAGCAACCCACTCACGCTTCCGGAATATAAAAAACTTCCTTTTTTCATAATGGCAAGCTGTGTACAGGTTGCTGCTAAATCTTCTACTACATGAGTGGAAAACAGCACAGTTCTATCCTTTGAAAAATCAACCAGAAGATTGCGGATCCTAATCCTTTCTTCCGGATCTAACCCAGTGGTAGGTTCATCAATAATCAAAAAATCCGGATTATTAAGAAGTGCCTGTATGAGTCCGACACGTCTCTTCATACCACCAGATAATTGCCGCATTTTTTTATTCTGATGCTCTGTAAGAGAAGTCTTTTCCAGATAATAGGTAATTCTTTGTTCGAGGTCATTTCTGGATACTCCTGACAGTCCCCCCATATATACAAGACATTCTTTCACCGTAAGATTCGGATATAAGTCGATTTCCTGTGGAAGATAACCAATCTTTTTCTGTATTTTCTCATAATTTCCCTCGTTATACAGAATTCCATCAAGGGAAACCATTCCTTCCGTTTGTTTTAAAACAGTTGTAAGAACCCTCATCAAAGTGGTTTTTCCAGCACCATTCTCACCCAAAAGTCCGTAAATTCCCTTAGGTATTTCAAGAGATGCCTTATTTACTGCAACTACACCATTTTTAAATCTAACTGTTAAATCATTTATTCTAATACTCATAATCTATCCTCTTTTCTTTAAAGTAATTGGTAATACTGCAAATAAAAACAGCCCCGCTATAAAAGACACAAGCGTTCCATAAATCCAACTCTCGGACATTAATTGAGTAGGTTCACAAAAGCTGAAAGAAAACAATCCCAGATTTCCGAAAAATGAACTTCCCGCTTTTGATATAAGTCCAATGACAATTCCAAATAAACATCCAATACCTGCCCACATATTTCGAAGCAATGTACACAAAATCACAGAGCATATACTCCAAAACCAGATAGTTCCAAACATTGCAATGAAATATAAAAGAAATATCTGAATACCCGAAATGCCTTCGTTTACACTGCCCGGTTTTTGCCAGAAAAACAAAACATATCCAACACAAGAAAGTATTAATAAATATAATATTTGAACGCTCACTCTCTGCGATATTACTTTTAACTGCTTTTTTTGGTCATACAAATGAAATACATCGGCACGCTTACTTTTTACTTCCATCAAATATGTGTCACTACAAAAAATAATTGTTAAAAATGCTATTGGAGACTGAATTGCTGAACCGATTTCTTCATAGTATATAATCGGATGAATAACACACAATATCAGTATAAAGGCACATGAATAAAAAATCTTATATAACGACAGGCAGTTTTTGAGTTCCGTTTTCAATGAACCCTCCTCCTTTTCCAGATTGTAACAGAAATACATACTAATATAACAGATGCGATCACAAGCATAATCTGATTTATATTTGACATTTTGGCTGCATGTGTTTCAAAAAACCTGCCAGGAAATCGCACCATAATAGAGAACGGTCTCATATAATAAATATCATTCTTCTCGGTCAGCATATTTGAATATATAATGTGTAAAAACAAAACTGGTGCTGCCGGAAGCGGATTTTTAAATATTAATGCTGTAATTGTATAGACACAACATATCATCAAAAGATTCGGCACAATATAGATCAGAGAATTCACGCAAAAATCAATTGGTGTTACCGGAAATCCCGATTCTAAAGACGTTTTCAAACACAGCATAAAGAATATAACATTCAAAATCACTAATACTCCCAGCATACTAATGAATCCGCTTATTACTTTCCCACATATATATTGGATTGCCGTAACAGGCTTTGTATGTAATAATTCATAGGTACTTTTTCGTGTATCCTGAATAAATAAAAATGATAGCAAGACTGTTGCAAAAAAGGCCATATGCAATCCTGCAAAATCCGTGAACTTTTTGGCAAAGTACCAGGAAAAAGAATGTTCGGATAATTTCCGCTCGATATAATGATTGATTTCTTCTGCTGTCCCCTTATGAATTTCAAGGTCCTCATAAGCATATATTGCATTATAATAGCCATATTGGGATTCCAAAAACTCAGAAGCAGTCTTTACATCCATATTCTGAATTTCTTTCATTACATGATCCGCTTCCTGCCTGCTAAATCCAAAACCATTTTGGGAGGTGTCCATTAACGTCTCTTTGATCGTATCTTCCCACTCCCTTCTTCTTTCTTTATCATCAGATGTGGGAATGTACCCATCCATGACATCGGCATCTTCCAATTCTACATCATTTTGTGTGACCTGTTCATTCTGTTTGATATAATGAATTTGCAAATACGATGACAGACATTGATACATACTGGCAACTATAATAATCAAGCCAATCCACAAAACAGGGTTCTTTAAATAATCAAGTATACTTCTTTTTATGATTGTTTTCATTGTATCTCTTCCTTTCTTTATTTCTTTAACAACATCATACAAATCAATTCTCAATAAATTCACAATAAAAAAGACTAAAACCACTTTATTTGTGATTTCAGCCTTATAAAGTATTTTTATTCAGCTTTGAAAAGAGCTTCTACATGAGCACCGCCTTGTCTGGCATTATATATTTTCAAATTTCCTCCATGCTTTTCACAGAAAATACGAGAAATATACATACCAAGGCCAAAATGCTTTAAATCATCTTGTGGATTCTTATGATAAAATGGTTCTGTTACTTTTTCCTCAGTATCCACAAATCCTATTCCATCATCTTCAACAGAAATTATAAGAAAACCATCCTTTTTCTTTATCTGCAAAACAATACTTTTTTGTGCATATCGAACCGCATTTTCCAGTAAGTTGTCTGCCACTTCCATGACAAGTTCCTCATCCACTTTCACAATGTTTTGTTCCTGCACTCTTTCTACCTTACATAATTTACTTTCCTTCTTGGACAGCATGGCAGCTTCTGCCTCAATCTTTTTTGCCAGTTCCGATAATTCTATCTCTGAGCATTGCAGTTCCCTCTGTTCTAAATGGGACATTTTTCTCATGTTTTCCGTGAAATGCTCTATACGGTCAATCTGATACATGCCTGTTTGTAAGATATCAATAACATCCTCTGTTTTTATACTCTCAGCAGAAACAAACTCTAAGAGCATTTCCTGATACCCTCGCAATATGGAAAGTGGAGAACGTATATCATGTGCAATTGCATTCCGCAAAGCCTTCTCGTCATCAATCATTCGCCACATCTTTCTGTTGTTATCTGATAAATCACTTCGCATCATTTCAAATTCTTTACACAAAGTTCCCATCTCATCTTTATTTTCATAGGACACATGAAAATCCAGTTCATTATCTGCAATCATTTGTGAGGCATCTTTTAGTTCCTGTAGAGGTGTCTTTAACTTATTTTTATAAAAAAAGAATACCGCAACAACACTCCCAACAATCGAAAAAATCAGTACCGAATATATTTCCATAAAGTCACACATTTCCGAAAGATGATGGTCCAAACGATTCATCTGTGATTGATTAGGTCTTGATATCTCAATCTCGTATTTCTTTCCATATTGCTGAAACACGTCCGTATAATCTGCATAATCAATATATTTTTCCCATATTTTATTCTGCATATTTCTTGCAAAATGAACTGTAAATCCAGATAACAGAAATGCTGCCGTTAAGCTGATCACAAAATAAAGCAGAATTGTTTTTTTCAGTGACAAGTTTCTTATTTTTTCCATCGGTATCCAATCCCCCATACAGTTTCTATGTATTCTTTTTCTGAATAATCCGCTATTTTTTTCCTTATACGCCGTACTAATTCCGTTATCGTTCTACTGTCCCCTTCCGCATCATATCCACAGACTTGTGCATATATACGTTCTTTATCAAACACCTGCCCTGGATGCATGGATAAGAATTCAATAATCTGATATTCAATTTTTGTGAACTCCATCCTGTGTCCAGCTATAGCTACTATTTTTTCAGAATAATCAATCAGCATTTCATCCATGAAACGGTATTCCGTTTTTTGTTGATGCCTTTCTTCTCTCTTTATGTTTGTAACAATCCTCGCTTCCAACTCCCGAAGACTAAATGGTTTCGTAATATAATCATCCCCACCTGAAAGCAACCCATTAATTTTATCATCTTCGTCAACTCTTGCTGTTAGAAATAAAATTGGACATAACACTTTACTGCGTATCAGACGACATACTTCAATCCCATCCATGCGTGGCATATTGATATCCAACAAAATAATATCCGGTTTCATTTTTATTTTATTTAATGCTTCCATTCCATCTGTAGCCGTAATGGTTTCATATTGTTTCATATTAAAATAACTACAAAGCATTTTCACCAATTCTTTATCATCATCGACAACTAAAATCTTGTATTTCATCCAAACCACCTCCAGTATCCATATTATACGATAAAAAACAATGAAATCACAACAAGAGTACATGAAGAACGTACGCACAATATATCTTTTTTCTCAATTCCAGCTCAATTTCCACTCAATGTCTTTTACCTCCGATTTTCGTATGCTTATCTCACAGCAAAGCAGTACCACACCGGTATGACCTGCTGAATCAATCAATACGAAAACGGAGGTATTTTTTATGCGAGAACTCAGAAACACAAAAATCATCGCTGTAGATCATGGCTACGGCAACATGAAAACAGCAAACACAGTCACACCAACCGGAATCAAAGCCTATGAAACAGAACCAATCTTCACCGGAAATATTCTGGAATATAACGGCATTTACTACCGGATTGGCGAAGGACACAAAGAATTTATCCCGGATAAAGCTATGGACGAAGAATATTATCTTCTGACGCTAATGGCTATTGCAAGGGAACTGAATGTCTTTTCCATCCGTGAAGCAGATGTTCATCTGGCTGCCGGACTTCCTCTGACATGGATCAGAAATCAAAGAGAAGCTTTTCGTTCCTATCTGCTCCAGAATCCAGAAGTCCATTATCGTTTCAACGGCAAAGAATATCATTATCATCTCCACTTTGTGGGATGTAGCCTTTACCCACAGGGATATCCGGCTATCATAAACCAACTAGGAAATTTCAAGGGAACCAATCTCCTTGCAGATATCGGAAACGGAACCATGAACATTCTGTATGTCAACAATAAGAAAGCTCAGGAAAGCCGATGCTGGACAGAAAAACTTGGTGTAAACCAATGCATGATTGCTGCAAAGAACGCTGTTCTGGACAAGTTTGGAGTGAAGATTGAAGAATCCACAGTAGAACAGATTCTGCGGTTTGGAACAGCTGACATTTCAGCACCATATCTGGATTGTATCAGTTCTATTGCCAGACAGTATGTGGCAGAACTTTTTTCCACACTCCGCAAATATGAATACAATCCTGACCTAATGCGCCTGTATGTAGTTGGCGGCGGTGGATGCCTGATCCGTAACTTCGGAACATATGACAAATCACGAGTCACAATCATTGATGACATCTGCGCCACTGCCAAAGGTTACGAATCTCTGGCTTATATGAGCCTGAAAAGGAGGGGATAAACCATGCAGAACAATATCCGCAACACAAACCTGCGCTTTAATCTGGACAAAGAACAGCAGCGGAGAGCCTGGGAATATTTACAGACGATGGACAGGCAGGATTTTAAATCTTACAGTCAGGTAATCTCTCTTGCACTGGTAGATTATTTTGACCGCTACTACCGCACACAGGCTGATCCTTATCTGGAAACAAGAGAACGGGAAGAACTTTTTGTGAAACAGATTGTAGATGCAGTGGAAAACAGTCTGAAACAGGCATTGCCACTTTTTCTTTCTGGACTGACTGCAGGCATGGCGCAAAGGGAGCCCCAAATCAGGGCGTCCTTTCCAGCACCTGAAAATTCACAGCCAGATAGTGATGTAGACTGGGATTTTCTTGGAGAATAAACCCTTTTGATTGGAGGTGAACACATGACTGACTTTCTGACAGCAGACACCAACCTGCCATCTTATATGATGTTTCCCCGTTTCCTTCTGGACATGGAAATAAACGAAACTGCCAAAATGCTTTATATTATCCTGCTCGACCGGGCAAGGCTTTCCCAGAAAAATGAGGGCTGGTCAGATACAGATGGTCATGTGTTCATTTACTTTACGATTGAAGCACTGGCAGAAGTTCTCCACAAAAGCCAGATGACTGTTAAAACTGCTCTGGCAGTACTGGAAAAACAGGAGCTTATCTTCCGAAAACGGCAGGGACCCGGACAGCCTAATCGGATTTATGTAAAACTCCCAAAAGAAACCATCCACTATACAGACAGATTTCTTTCCCTAAAACAGACAGAAAACTGTCCTATTGACAGACAGGATTCTTTCCCTGATACAGACAGAAAACTGTCTGGTAATAAGAAAGAGATAAAAAAGAACAATTTAGCAATAAGAGGGAGTAAGGATCTACTCTCACCCTATGGAAAATTTCAAAATGTTTTTCTGTCAGAGAAAGAGCAGGAAAATATCCGGCAGACAATCCCTGACTGGAAGGATTATATTGAACGCTTATCCGGTTATATGGCTTCTACCGGAAAGCAATATCAGAACCATGCAGCTACCATCATCAGTTGGGCAAGACAGGATCATCCTGCTTCCCGGCAAAGAAATTACGAAAGTGAGGAATACGAAACACTATGACAAGATTTACAGAAAAAGCAACCGCTATAACACCAAACAGAGAGCTTCAGTCTGATGAATATTTTAACGAAACAGACCACCTGATCTACTGTTCCAAATGCAATACGCCAAGACAATGCCGGCATGAATTACAGGGAAAGGTTCTTATTCCTTCCATCCGCTGTAAATGCCAGCAGGAAATCTTTGAGCAGGAAGAGACCCAGAGAAAACTTCATGAAAAACAAATGGAAATAGAGCATCTTAAAACCAGCGGCTTACAGGACAAAGCACTCTATGACTACACTTTTGCCAGGGATAACGGCATCAATCCGGAAATAAAACTGGCACACAATTATGTAAGCAACTGGGAAGAGATGAAAGCAAACGCTTCCGGACTTCTCATCTGGGGTGATGTCGGTACTGGAAAATCTTTTTTTGCAGGCTGCATTGCCAATGCCCTTCTGGAAAAAGGCGTTCCTGTACTGATGACCAACTTTTCCCGGATTCTGAATACCCTTACCGGAATGCATTTTGAAGACAGAAACCAGTTCATCAACAGCTTAAACCGCTACAGTCTTCTGATTATTGATGATCTCGGAATTGAGCGGAACTCTGACTTTGCACTGGAACAGGTATTCAATGTGATTGACAGTCGTTACCGCAGTAAAAAGCCCCTGATCATAACGACCAATCTCACTTTATCAGAGCTGAATAACGCTGCTGATATCGCACACAAACGAATTTATGACCGTATTCTGGAGAGATGTATTCCTGTCCGTATCAATAACCGGGATATTCGTCAGGACAATGCAACAGCTAATTTAAAACAGGCAAAAAGAATTCTGTTGAACAATCATGCTCCGAACCAGAACTGAAGCAAAGAAGCATAACACGATAATTATTCTTCACTGACAGTGGTACTACTTTCTTTCCTTATTTATCACCAGAAACATGCCACTGTCAGTTATCCGAAACTATAGTACCAAACCATAAGATTTTAAAACTAATACTGCCCGGATACGGGCATAAAAAGGAGGTGCCAGATATGGCAGATAAAAGAATCATGACACCAGAAGAAAAAGCACTGTTACAGGCAAAACACCGTCAGGAAGAAGCCGAAGCAAGAAACCGAAAAAAAGAACGTGATGCCAGAACACACCGATTAGTCCAGGAAGGAGCAATTCTGGAAAGTATTGTTCCCCATATTAAAGAAATGGATTTAGATTTCCTAAAACGGGAGCTGATGATCCGGCTACGGGGAATGTAAACGCACAAGTTCTACTCCCGAAGGGCGCACTTACTCACCACCTGATAAATCAGGCAGTGGTATCCCCTTCGGGGCTCGTGCGCTCTGCCGAGGGCTTTATCCGCTGTTGCAGGCAACATCGAAAGGAGGTGCAGATATGGCAATTTATCATATGCAAGCTAAAGTCGTCAGTCGTGGTTCCGGTCGGTCTGCTGTTGCTGCTTCTGCTTATATGAGCTGTAGCCGGATGTACAATGATTACGATGGTATTCAGCATGACTATACCAGAAAGCATGGTCTCATTTATGCTCCACCAGAATGGAAAGACCGTGAACAACTCTGGAATGCTGTGGAAGCTGCTGAAAAGACAAAAGACAGCCGACTGGCAAGGGAATTTGTTGTCGCACTTCCCATTGAATTAGATAAGGACAGTAATATTTCTCTTCTTCAAAATTTTATTCAAAAGAATTTTGTGGATATGGGCATGTGTGCTGACTTTGCTATTCACGATACAGATGGACACAATCCTCATGCACACATTCTGCTTACCGTCCGTCCACTGAATGAAAACGGAACATGGCAGTATAAAACAGAAAAAGAATATCTCTGTATAAAAAATGGGGAAGAAAAAGGATTTACAGCTACTGAATTCAAAGCTGCACAAAAAGATGGCTGGGAAAAGCAATACAGATATAAAGTTGAAAAAAAGAAGATTTATATGACCGCATCTGACGCACAGGAAAAGGGCTATGACCGCATCGACAAGCATCCTAAAAGTAGCCGCTACGGCAGACAGAATCCTATTTCTGAACAATGGAACAGTGATGAGCAACTCTGTATCTGGAGAGCAAACTGGGCAGATACTGTAAATGAAATGCTTGCCCGCAATCAGATAAATGCATCCATTGATCACCGCAGCTTTGCAGATCAGGGAATCACCGAACAGCCGACCATCCACGAAGGCTATATTGCCCAGAATATGGAAAAGAAAGGAATGATAGCTGACCGCTGTGAAATCAACCGCCAGATTCGTGCAGATAACCAAATGCTCCGGGAATTAAAAACTCAGGTATCGAAACTGGCTCAGGCTGTCAAACATTCTATTCCTGTAATTGCAGAAACAATGGAAACTATCCGAAATCATATGATTTTTACACAATATCATTTACTTCATAATGAGATGCAAAAAGAAGTAATTCATGATTGGATGAATCATTTTAATCCAATACTGAATAAATACAACACCATTAAAAAGAAACTCAAAGCTAAAGTTACGGAACGGAAAAAACTGAATGTGCAAAAGGATAAAACCAGTATTTTGAATCCCATCCAGCATATAAAATTGAATCAGCAGCTTACAACCGTTACCGAAGAAATTGAAGAACTGAAATCAAGGAAAGAGCAGCTAATCTTCCAGGCACAATGCTCTACTGATAAAGATATGATAAATCTATCCAAGAAATATGACCAGATGAATAACAATCTTGATATTCTTGATTCTCAGGACATCTCCCTTAAAAAACAGCTCGAAAAAGACGCCGCTGCTTTCCGGGAAGAAAAATTTCGTCCTGAACCTGAACAGTATACAGAATTGCTGGACACCAGAATCCATATACGTCCTGATTTCCGGGATAAGCTGATCGAGCAGCTCAAAGGTACTTTTGGTAAGTATTATGACTATCACCGTCGTGATATTGCAACCAATGAAGTGGATTATCTCAATGTGGAAGATCCTGATGTCTTCTCCCATCGTGCATGGGAACTTAAATATCAAAGAGAACAGGAAATACGGCGAAATCAGCCTGCTCGGACTAAGAAAAAGTCATATGATATAGAATTGTAACCGTCTTTGAATAGATAATATGTTCTTACAAATCTCTTGTTCAAAAATAAATTTTTTTCAAAAAAGCGTATGGATTTAAAACTTCCATACGCCTTTTTATATTCCGCTCTTCAAATTGTCTAAAAGTTGACTAAAAATATATCACCGTTCATATGATGCAATAATTTCTTTGCTATCTGCTGTTTTATAATCAATTGTTCCCAAATTACCAATCAAGTCAAATGTCATATCTGCATTAACCTGCAATTCATCTTCAAGTTTGACTGCCGACGGCTCATCTTTTAGAAAAACTGTTAATCCATAAGGCTCTGTTTCAGACTGTATCTCTATACTGTCATATGAGTATCCCTCTGGATACTCTTGACCGCTTACAATGTTTATAACATTTGAAGAATCTCCTACATAATCTGTCTTATACTGCGATAAATCAGGAATTTCGTACAATTTTTCTTTTTTTCCGCACGCTGAAATCAACATGATTGATACGGCAACTAACATAATTGCAAGTACTTTTTTCTTCATAGAAACACCTCCCGAAATCTTTATTCAACACTTTTCGATTTGAGTAAAAGCCCAAGGGACTTTAATGTCCCTTATGCTTTTCTCTTTTCTTGCGCCGTTTCAGTTCAAACATGCGCTGCTCTTCTGCCTCTTTTCTCTTGCGGCTTTTCTCTTTGCGTTCCTGCTTGTTCTGTTCCTGCTGTAATTTCAACGCCTGTTGCGATTTTGTACCAATGCCTATTTCCAGCATCTGCTTCTTTGCTTCCCGCTGCATCCGTTTCGGATTTCTTTTGATATCCTTTACAACAGTTTCAACAACCGGACTGAATTTCAAACTGAAGTACCACTTTTGAATATATTCCTGTACTTCACAATCTTTTGGCTCTGCACCAAATGTTACCTTTGCCGCAGATAGTTTACCATCTTCGATGCGTTCAAAGATCCCCACCCAAAACGGCTCCTCAAAAAATACTGTCAGCTTTCCATTTACTTTGTCCATAAGAATCCCTCCTAAAATTGATTGAACAAAGAATGGACAACCCGGAGGGGCAGGTTACTTACCCTATTTATATAGGACGGCCGGGCTACCTACCGGCTCTGGCACATCAAAGATGTACGTTGCGTTTTTATCTTTGCTTTTATAATCAAGCCATATGGCACGATTAACTTAATTCAGAAACTTCTAAGTTGCGTTCATCAAAAATATTCTTCTTACTTCATAAGATTCTATCTTTTGTTCAAATCATACCATATGATTAATGCATTTTCTATATACTTTCTTTATAATCAGCAAAAAGCCTCGAAGGAGCTTTCCACGTTTTAAATGTACACTAATTCTCTTAACACAACCTCTTCTGCATCATTCCATATTTCCCATGAAGAATGTTGTAAATTAGTACTATCCACAACGATAACAGGTAATTTAATTATTCGTATTTTTTCCCGATAATGTAAATCGAAATTACCATACCACCTAATATCATAATTAAGAAAATTTTATTCAAAATATCCCATAAAGCTATATTGAAACAATTGATTATTATAATACCTGCAAGAGGATATAGAACAACCGTTGCAAGTGTCCATATTTTTAAAGTTGTGCAGATGTACATCCAATTTCCGTTGTTAAAGGATAAACCAACTAGATGTATTCTAAAAATTCCTTGTGAAACATAATTTATCTTGTTTGCATCATAATATGTTGGTAATATGTCTTTGGCAAAGAAACAAAACCATGCACCAAATAAAAGCATTAACCCTGTAACCAGCAATATATCATCTTTCATCTCAGCTATTGAATTCCCAGATACGACTAACATAATAATTTCTGTAATAGATATTAAAAAGCATAGCAAATATGCTAATATCCAGTTTTTTCTATGCTGATGAATAGAATTCCTAACAGCCATATCGAGAGAGCCTACTACCAATTCCTCGACTTCTTTTGTATCAATATTTTTCTGTGTATCTATTTTTTCTCCACGTAACAATTCTGTAACGGTAACATCTAATATATCAGCTATTGGTATGAGTAATACGACATTGGGCATACTAAGACCGTTCTCCCTTAATTAAAGATATTGTTGGGTAAAAAAGAAAGGTCAGTCGATTTTGCCGATGAAGCGGTAGTAGATTTCTACTTCCTGTTCACGGCTTCCGTCCTCGCCCTTGACAGCTTCGTGGACGGTTATTTTTTCAATTAGAGTGTTCAGAAGTTCGGCGGTCAGCTCCACAGGGTTGACATACTGTTTCATTAGGGCAATCCACTTTTCAGCATCCGCTGCGGTCTGTACGGCGGCTTCCATCGTTTCGTGAAGCTGTCTTATTTTTGCTTCAAGCTCCTTTTGCTCGTTCTGGTACTTCTCGGACAGCATATTGAAGTTATACTCGGTTATGCGTCCGGCAGACCAGTCCTCATACATTTTAGCAAACAGCCCGTCAACCTCGGCTTTACGCTTCTCTGCCTTTTTCAGCTCCGCAGCCTGCTTTTTCTTCGCAGAGTTTCTTTCCCTGTCGCTGGCATTGAGCAGGCGTTTCAGCAGATTGTCCTCGTCTTTCTGTGCCAGCATAGACCAGTATTGCAGTCTTGCAAGCACATAGGCATACAGTACATCATAGCGGATATAGTGCATGGAACACTGGCGTAATCCCTGCCCGTTCTTGCTGCAATGGTAGTACCCGTATGGGTTCTTATTCTGCTTGTTTTCCCCATAGGCTAAAGACCATCCGCAGTCTGCACATTTTATCAATCCTGCGAAAATCTGTGTCGTACCGTTTCTGCGTTTCCTGCGTCTGCTTGCAATCAGCTCCTGAACTTTTTGGAACACTTCTTCAGAAATGATGGCTTCGTGGGTATTTTCCACACGATACCATTCTTCCTGCGGCTTCCGCACCTTTTTCTTGTTCTTGAATGAAATGTTGCTCTGCTTGTTGTGAATGCTGTGACCGATGTAGGTTTCCTCTTTCAAAATGCTCTTGACCTGTGCTATCGTCCACGCATAGGCTTTTTCTGCGGGCGCACCGGCGTAGATATTGGCGAAAGTCCCGTATCTTTCATAGTTCAGCCAGCCGGGGGTAGGTACTTTTTCCTCCACCAGAATCCGTGTAATGCTGGCGGCTCCACGCCCGTGTACAGCAAGGTCAAAAATCTTCTCTACAATCCAGCGTGTTTCCGGGTCGATCAGAAGATGACCTTTTTTGTCCGGGTCTTTTACATAGCCCAGCGGTGCATAGGCTCCATAGTGTGCGCCATTGGCAAATCTTGTGTGCATGGCAGCCTTGACCTTTTTGCTGGTCTGTCGGGCGTGCATTTCATTCAGGATGTTTAAGAACGGTGCAAGCTCGCTTTCTCCGTTGATGGTGTCCACATTGTCATTGATGGCAATGTAGCGTACTCCCTTGCTGGGGAAATAGATTTCCGTGTACTGACCGGTCAGGATATAGTTTCTTCCCAGACGGGATAAGTCCTTTGTGACAACGCAGTTGATTTTCCCGTCTTCGATGTCATCAATCATCCTTTGGAAACTTGGACGCTCGAAATTTGTCCCACTCCATCCGTCGTCAATGTACTCGTCTACAACGGTCAGCCCATGCTCTGCGGCATACTGTCTAAGCATCATGCGCTGGGTCTGGATACTGCCGCTTTCCCCCTGTAATTCATCGTCACGGCTCAATCTCAAATATAGTGCAGTGTTATAAATCGTTGTATTGTATGGTTGTTTCACGGTTAAAAATCCTCCTTCTAAAAGAAACAACCCACGCTTATACAATACTCGCTGGTACAAGTATATCATAAGCGTGGGCTGATTGACAGTCGTTATTCCGTATTTTTTCAGGAAGCGGCGGCAGCGTGCTGGATCACATCTTCCAGCAGGCTGTCAAGCGGCTTCCCATCCTGTGCGAAATGCTCCGATACCTTGATACGGACTTTCCCCATGACAAAATACTGGGTGCCGTCTTTTTCGGTAAGCAGGGTGCCGCTGCTTTTGTTATTGCTCTCGTTTTTGCTTTTTGCCATAGGCAGTTACCTCCATAAATGAAATATGCCCGACAAGGGAATGTCAGACAGGTGTACAGCCGCAGACTGTCTCCGTGTCAACCAAACCGTGTCAACCGGCAGAAAAGACTTTGAAAACAATCCATAGGCGCTCTATTATTACTTTTTACTTTTTCTTTGATTTCTTGGTTGACATGGTTGACAAAGGAGAGAAATGCCCCAAATATCAGGCTTTTCCCCGTCAACCGGCTGTCAACCAAAGCGTCAACCAAACTGTCAACCGGTGGCTTTTCAGAATGGAAGTTCCATTTGCCGGGCTTCTTCTTCCGTGATTTCCTGAAAACCGTCCCCCTCCGGCGGAGCTTGGTTGACACGCTCCCAGCCTTTTTGAGAACCGTATTTCTTATACCGCTTCGGGCTTTTGTAGGCTACCCAGCCCTGTATGATGCCGCCCGCAATGCCGGTATTCATAATCTCGCAGATTGCCCGTGTCTCCCAGTCTGCCGGGGAATTTAAGTTCCCCAGCGCTTCCTCATAAAGCTGCTTGGAACATACCCTGTCGCCGGTGTAGTCCTCCAAATAGGCGTAGATCATGCCGGCCTGTGTGTCTTCCTGCATAAAGTCCTGCTGGTGGGCGTTCAGGTATCGGTTCATTTCCATGCTGAATGACAGCTTATACTTCCCACTGCGATAAACCGTCATGGCTTCCGCCCACATCTGTTCGATATACGCCCTCGCCGCCGCTTCATCGTCCAGTATGTGAACCTCCGCCCGTTCCGGGTACACCGTCACGGGGAGAAAGCGCCGGTTGCCGGTGCGGTCACGGGGCAAAAAGTCCTGCCGGTTGGTCGTCCCTCCAAATACACATTGCCGCAGCCGGTCTGCCGGATGTGTCTCATACGGCACTTTGTAGGTTTCTTTCTGGCGGCTTAAGAATGACTTGATTTCCTCAATACTCTTGGCGTTGGCTGTGGCAATCATCTCCGACATCTCGATAATCCAATGCCCTTGCAGCTTGCGGTACACATTTTCATCGTCCAGCTTTTTCAAATCGTCTGAAAACCATTCGTCCCTGCCTGCCAGCAGCCGGAAAAAGGTAGATTTCCCGGCTCCCTGACCACCAACCAGACAGAGCATGACCTCAAACTTGCTCCCCGGTCTGAATACCCGCCGGATGGCTCCCATCAGGAACAGTTTCAAGGCTTCATAGGTGTATTCGTCCGTATCGGCTCCCAGAAAGTGATGCAGGGCGTAACGGATGCGCTCTGTGCCGTCCCATTGCAGGCTGTTCAGGTAATCCCTGACTGGATGGTAGCGGTTTTCATTGGCAACAATCTTGATGGCGCTCTGCACCTTTTTCTCGCTGGTAAGCCCGTAATTTTCTTCCAGATACAAAAGCAGGTAGTTCATGTCCATGTCGGTCAGCGTGGTACTGGTGCGCTCCCAGCCCAGCGGCTTCACAATGTCAATCTGCTCCGTCAAAAGGTTCAGGCGCAGCGCCCCGCGAAACAGAGGGTCACGCTGGAACACCGTCAGGCAGTTTCGGATGCTGTTCTTCACGCCGCCTTTCTGCGTCCCCTCTAATGTTTCCCGGATTTCTGCCGGTGTCTGCGCCGGTTCCATTGTGTCCATCGTCCTTTTGACCGCTTCCTGCGTTTCCGGCGGCAAGCTCTGAAATTCGCTGTTCAAGCCGCAACACCTCCTTTCCCTGTGCGGCGATCAATGCCGCTTTTTCTTCTATTTCTCCGTATAACAAAATATCCAAAAGGTATTCTGTGTAGCTTATCCTCTGCAACGCTTCCACAAAAAGAGGATGCCAGATGGCATCCTGCGGCTGTGGGGCGTGTGCTGTTTTCCAATGCTCCAGCAGGCGCAGATAATCGCATAGCACCCGGAAACAATACCGTTCCGTTTCCTGAAATCTCTGCTCCGCTGATTTTTGTCGGGGCTGTGACCTGTTGTGACGCTTCCTATCTGGCGGCGCATTGCCGGATTTCTCATAGGAAACGCCGAAGTCCTCCGCAAGCCTGACCGCAGCTTCCCGTTTCCCCAATCCATGCAGCAAAGCGGCAAAGTCGATCACATCCCCGGAAGCCCCGCAGCCGAAGCAGTAAAAGCGGCTGTCCACTTTCATGCTGGGCGTGCGGTCATTGTGGAATGGACAGCAGACCATGCCGTTTCTCCCCACCCGGATTCCATAGAATGAAGCAGCCTGCCGGGTGGTAACAGACTGTTTCACCGCTTCAAATACATTCAAATGCTCCCTCCATAAAAATACTGGTAGCGGTAAAGCTGCCGGTTATATCATAGCTCCATCTCATGTTTCTTTCTCTGTACTGCCTGTGGCTGCTCCCTCCGGCGCAGTGCGGTATCTACGGCGTTCTGCACCTGCCGTAGCCGTATGACTTCCTCCCGGAGTGGCTTGTGCTGCGGAGACAGTTCGGCATACTCTGTTTTTAACTGTGCGTATTCCTGTTTCCATGCTTTCAGGGCAATGGGTTTTCCGTCCAGTTTTTCTTTCAAAATACGGCGGGCGGCATAAAACAGCCGTAACTCCGCATCGTGGGATGTTTCAAATTTCTCCCTCTGTTTCTTAAACTTGATATTGTTCAATTCCGTATGAACAGGTTTTAGCCGCTGGTAATTCTCGCCCTCCCGTATCAATTCCTGCAATTCCTTTATCCGGGCAGATTTCTTTTTCATGGAGTCGCTTAACGCTTCAAATTCTTCGTTGACAGAGGAAAGACGCTCCTGCAAATCCTCTAATGTGAGCAGCTTGTTTTCCGTCAGATAATTGACGGCTTCGGCAAACTGCTTTAAGTTTCCGGTTCTGGCTTTATTGCTCCATGCCCCTGCGTTGCGCTGGTTGTAATAAGCGATCAACAGGTCGGCAAGGCTCGGTGTCTGCGGTTTGGAAAGTTCTTCTTTTACCTCTGCCATCCAGACAAACAGGGCTTTGATCTTCTTCCTCACATCCTGCATGAGCCGGTTGGTGGCTTTAATCCAGCGGTTCAGTTCCCCTTTCTCGGTGCGGATGCCCTTTGCTTCCATCTGCCGGACATTAGCTCCCTCGTGGACAGTAGGTATCAGGTCAAGCCCCTGCCGCACATAGGAACGGTGGTCGATACGCACATCCAGCCCTTTTTCCTCAAATTTTGTATTAACGGCAGCCGCCCACTGCTCCCGCCAGTGTTCCAGCGTTTCCGGCTCATGCCAGTCTGTTGTATGGACAGCGTTAAACATATAATCGCCGTTTTTATCCCGGATTCGGTTTCCATCTTCATCAAGAAGATATTCCCGACGCTGTTTTTGTCCCCATGTGCCATCCGGGTTCAAAGGGCGCATGGTTGTCATCACATGAAAATGCGGGTTAGGGATGCCGCCGTCCTCTTTCTCCGGGCTGTGAAAAGCAAGGTCGGCAATCATGCCTTTTGTCACAAACTGCTCCTGTACGAACTTCCTCGCCAGCTCCATGTTTTCTTCCAGCGTCAATTCATTCTGCATGGCAATATCAAAGGAATAGGCAAGCTGTGCTTTTGGATGTTTCTCGCAGTTCTCCACAGCATTCCAGAGGGTCGCCCGGTCAAGATATATTTCCGGCGCATGGGGCGGCAGCATGATTTCCGAAGCGATCACGCCGCCCTTTTTGGTGTAGTCGCTGACTTCTCCATAGTAGCTGCTGTAAAGACGCTCCCCGGCTCGATAGGCTGCGCTGGCAATGGCGCTCTGACCGGCGCTGCGCTTGATCTGTGCGATTGAAAAATGATAAAGTGCTATCCTTAGTCACCGCCTTTCTCCTGCCCGGAAATACGGGCGTGGTTCTCTGTGGCAGACCGGATGAAATGCTCCGCCTGCGGCAGATTCAAAATGCTTTCCATGAGGGAATAAAATTCCGCTTCGGATAGCTCCTTTGTCTGTGGTGCAATGCTCTCAATAGCTGCCCCACGGGTAATCAGCCGGTGCGTCCTCTGTTTCCGGGAACCGCTTTCCAGATACGCCTGCCGGTTTTTCAAACGCTGCATTTTCCGTTTTTCCTGTTCCAGCAGGACAGTGGTTTTTTCATATTCCTGCTTCAACTGTTCCAAAGATTTTTCCATGTTCTCACATCCTTTGCTGATAAGATAAAGAAAGACCATCCGCAGACAGTCCGTGTGTCAGTGCTTCTATAAAACCCGATGAAAAGGGAAAACCGCAGAGCGGATTTCTCTTTGCGGCGGGTACACAGGGGATAGCCGCTTTAGCGGCGCAAGGGGGTGTAGCCACCTTGTCGGAGCGAAGCGAACGCAGACCTCGGATTGCTGATTTTATCAGCGGCAGAGGTAAGCTCCGCAGGACGCACGATACATGGTCTTTAGACTATGTATAGAAGTGCGCCCTTAGTTCCTAAGGGATTTTGCCGTTTCCGGCAGTCTTGTCCTTTTTCTTGGAACGCTTGGAAAGATACTTCGGGCAGTCAACCACAACCGCCCGGAAGCTCTGTTTACATTCGTGCTGGCATTTCCGGCACAGTTCGTTGTAAGTGATACGGCTGCGGTCATTTAAGAAGAAAGACCATTCCAACCGCCGCTTGTTACTCATTCTTGCCATAACCGGCTCCTTTCTCCGTTTCTATCTGATGTACGCAGATAGGCTGTTTTGATGTAGCGTCTCGGTATCATTTTTAAGTTTTTTTCCCTCTGTATGCCCCTTTGGAAAGTGCGGCAGTATTGCAAGTCAGGGAATGATACCTCACGCTTATTTGTCGCTTCCCGGTACGGTTTCGGAGCCTTTTGCCATCCATTCAAAGAAAGCAATTTTGCTGACCTTGATAAGTCTGCCCCTGCGGAACGCTGGAAAGCCGGGTGTGTGTACCAGCTCATAGGCGCTCGCTCTTGAAATTCCCATAATCCGCTGAATGTCCGCCACATCCAGAACCAGCGGTAAATCCTCGTAGCTGTTCAATCTCTTTTTATCGTTCATTCTGTTCCTCCCATAAATCAAATAGGTTAAAATGCTTCCTGTTGCCGTTCTCCCCAAAAGCCGTTTTCCTGCCCCATTCCTGCGGTGTTTCCCTGCATTGGTGCGCCGAATGCGTCACTTCTCCTGCCGGTCATATCCCTTTTGGACGGTCATTCACTTGTCAAGGTACTGTGCGGTACGAAATTACCAACCGCAATCATCATAGCGTACTATCCTTGACAAAACAATGATTCTGCGATACCATGAGTGTAACGGATATAACTGAATTATATAATTACCATAAACAAAGGCAGGGGATAGGGATGGAGAATCAGTTTATACGGCATGAGCCATGTTTTGAGAGGATTTTGTTTGTCCTGACGCTGGACAGGAAGAAAATGAAAGAGCGGATTTTGATTGGGGAAGAACAGCAGATCCGCTTCCGTCTGAACGGGAGCCAAAACGCAGAGGTGCTTTGTGATATGACACGCCCACTGGGAACTTTTTTGATAAACTTTGAGCGTGACACGGACAGAGACTGGAACTTATACGGGCTTTCTCCGCTGCGGCAAGCTCTCCACTCCAACCGATGGAAACAGCCGGAGCTGGAGCAGGCGGCAAGCGAATTTCTTTGGGAGAAATATCTTAGCAACGACCCTCTGAAAATGTATGTGGCGTTCCGTATCTGGAACAGCTATCTGCTTGCCAGAGAACCCCGTGACCGTAACGCTGCCTGTGACCGCTTCATGGATAAAATGAGCAGACTGACCGGGGTATTCCAAAACGAAACCATGAGCTTTGACAGGGAGACAGGAAAACCGAAACAATTTCAAGCTGGCAGCCTTTATTTCAAAGGCGCACCGTCAGAAGATACCCGGCTTGACCTCTGGTTCCCGGACAACCGGCGCACAGAAGAATGTGTGTCTGCCTATGCGTCCCTCTACCCGTTGATTACCTATTATCTGAACAGGCTGAATGACTGGGGGCTTTGCTTCCGGCGGTGCAAGGTCTGTGGAAAATATTTTCTGGCAAAGAGCCAGCGGTATGAGCTGTGCAGCGACAAGTGCCGAAAAGCACAGGCGCTTCAAAACAAGCGGGAATTTGACGAGAGGTCAAGAGAAAATAACTATGACCTGCTTTATAAAAATGAATGCCAGAACTGGCGCAACAAAATAAACCGGGTAAAAAATACCGCAGGCTTTCCGGCTGACCGTCTGGAAAAAATACAGGCTTCCTTTTCCGACTTTAAGAAAGAAGCCTTACAGAGAAAAAAGGCTGTAAAAACAGGAACGGCCAGCCCGAAAGAATTTACGGACTGGCTGTATCAGCAGAGTAATGTAATTGTTGAGCTGACCGAGATATGAAAAACTTTCTATCGTCAATTTCGCATTATTGCAATAACAGATTGCTTCTTCCATGAATGGTAATATTATCATCAAACTTTTGGAAGAACTATAAATGTCCGAGGTGCCTTTGATTTCGACAAAAAAACAGGCTGAATTGTTACAAAGCTCGGACATTTCAAAAATTTTTTGAGAAATGGCGAAAAAAGCGGGGCAGCACACGCCGCCCCGCCGATCCCATACGGTTATTCCATCGCCCGCATTTGTTCGATCAGGGATTGCTTTTTCTGTCTGCGGATTGTCCATACAGACAAGATCAGTTCCATTCCGAACAATACCAGAATGAACAGTCCCATTTCCAAAACCGGGAATTTGTAAGGCACTACATTTCCGGCAAAAGCTCCTATACTCATTTTTCTGCAAGCAAAGATGGAAGCCGGAAGCCCAACGATCAGCGTCGCCAATGTTGCAAAGAGCGCATAGCACAGCCCCTCACAGATGTTCATTTCACATAGCTGTTTTTGTGTTAGGCCGATAGAACGCAGAATACTGTTTTCCTGCTTTCGGGCTATCTGGTTAGAGAGTGTCGTATTGATAAGGTTGATAACGCCAAAGAGAAATACCAACCATGAAAGTATCTCCATACTGCCAAACGCAAAAGAATTTGTCATTTCTTCATATTCAATCACTGTATTGATTTCATCTAAGGCAATATTACTATGGCTGGCAACAATATTTTTCAATTCAGCTCCCACATAGTCCGTTTTTTTCGGATCGTTTACAATGCTCCATGAATAGTCGAAAGAAGCGATTTCCGGGTGCAGTTCATGGAACAATGCTTCTGGTGCGAAAAAGAGTACTCCATCGAGGGGCAGTTTTCCATGCCCGGAAGGCGTCTTGTTGGAATCAAACAATCCTGATACAGTGACGGAAACAGGCGGTTGCCCCTCTCCAAAATAAAAGTCAACTGTTGAACCAACACCCATATCCTCATTCTGCTTTAGCACATTATAGTCAATTACAATACTACGGGAATCTTTTGGCATCGTTCCTGCTGTCAGAGCCGCTTCAACTGTTGCATAATTCTGGTCGGTCAGCATATCACACATACCACCGCTTTGGTAAATGTCCGTCTTAAGGGTTGCATAGAGAGATTGTCTGCTTGGAATTATATCTGTAACACCATCAATAGATAAGATTTCCTGTTTTAATTCTTCATTCAACGGATTTCCCGCTGCCATAACCTTTTCTTCTGTCATTTCAGAATCCAAATAAATTTTATAGTCGCCGTCCGGGAAAAACCGTCTTGCAAGCGCCTCTGGAGAACGCAGCAAAACAATGGAGGATACCACAAGCAGAATAATTCCGCCCAAACTCAATGAGGCTACAATAGCAACGGTCTTTTTTCGGTCACGCTTAAAATTCGCAATTCCCATTGAAACAGGATTGAGCTTGATATTCTTTTTTCGGCTTCGGATGTCCTTTTGTGCCGGGGTAAAACGGACGGCTTCAATCGGGGAAATCCCTGCCGCAATTTTTATCGGCTTACGGATGGAAACAGATACCATGATCCAACTGCTTATGAGTGTCAAAATAATCGTTGCCACATAGGAAACAGCATTAAATCCCTTGGGAAACAAAAGAAAACCGCCGCATACACCCAGCACTGTACCAATCAAAATCCCGATACTGCCGAGTTTACGCCCCTCCCGCTTTACAATCCGCTTGATTTGCTTTGGCGTTGCACCAATCGTCCGAAGCTGCCCGTAGCTCTTGATTTTGTCATTGATGGAGATACGGAAGATACTCTGGATCACAATATAGCCGCCGATCAGAACAATGGCAATCACGCCAGCCATCAGTGCAAAATCAAAGGATTTAGAAGCATAGGCAAAATACTTGCTGTTCATTTTGGGCATAGGAAGCTGATATTCCTCCGCAATCTCCCTGCAATAAGAGGTCATCAGTTCTTCGCCCAACTGGTCGCTGTTTTTGAAATGGACATAGGCGCGATAGCCAGTCGGGTCAAACCCTTTCCATCCTGTCAGGGCAGCGTTGGAAAGAATGATAGCGCAGGTATTCGCTTCTTTTTCATTTACGCTGTCCATAATGCCGGTAACGACATAATCACCATGAAAACTCTCTGTATCTAAGGTCACAGTGTCCCCGATCTTGGCATTGTTTCCATAGGTGGAAAGAAAGTATTCGCTTACAACAACTTCATTTGCTTTTTCAGGAACCCGGCCCTCTAACAACTCCATCTGCGCCTTGGTAATCTCCATCATTTGCGCGTCGCAATACACATAAGACGCATGATAGCCCTGTTCTGAAAGCTCCTCACCCAGCATATAGTAGCCGCCTACGCGCTCAAACTCCGGCAGTCCTTTCAGGGTTTCAATGTCGTTTTCCTCTACGCCCAGCCAGACCGCCTCATAAGTATCGACAACCTGATTGCGCTGCATTTGTGTCAGGGAGGTAGACACAATTCCCGTAAAGCAGATCAGAAATGCCGCCAGCGCAACGGCAATCACCACCATCAGATTCCGGCGCTTCTCGCTTTGCAAACTTTTCTTTGCCAGCTTCTTTGTAATGGCGCTGGTATCATTCTCAAAAGGCCATGTCATAGCCTGCCACCTCCTTACTCCACAATCTTGCCGTCCTCAATGCGGACAATCCGATCTGCAAGACGGGCTATGTCGTCATTGTGGGTAATCATCACAACAGTTTGCCGGAACTCTGCACTGGTGCGCTTGATAAGCCCCAGCACCTCGGCGCTGGTCTTGCTGTCAAGGTTGCCGGTCGGCTCGTCGGCCAGCACAATAGCCGGTTTGGTAATCAGGGCGCGTGCGATAGCCACACGCTGCTGCTGGCCGCCGGAAAGATTGTTCGGCATATTTTTCAGTTTATCTTCCAGCCCCAGCAGGTGAACGATCTCGTCCAAAAACTTCTGATCCACCGTGTCCCCGTCCAGCTCCACCGGCAGGACGATGTTCTCATACACATTCAGGATAGGAACAAGGTTATAGTTCTGGAAGATAAAGCCGATGTTGCGGCGGCGGAAGATGGTAAGCTGTTCGTCGTTCATTTTCGACAGCTCTTTGTCCCGGACAATCACATTGCCGGAAGTAGGGGTGTCCAGCCCGCCCATCATGTGAAGCAGGGTGGACTTGCCCTATCCTGTCAAGTAATATCCAAAAAAAATATTGAATTTACACAAAAAGAAAGACTGCCTATTTCAGCAATCTTTCATAATAGTTTGAGTTAATCAGAATTACTCGTCTTTTAAAACAATTTTCTTCTCCACTCGATATTTAACCCCATCTTGAAAAACATAATTGTATTCCAGCTTCTGAATATCAAACCAGTCCGTAAAATATGTCAATTTAGGATAAGTATCCCATAAATATTCATCTATATAATCATATCCATCAGAACTGTACTCCATGTTTGGCCCACAAAAAAATACATAACTTTTTCCTCTCCCTACACTGCTATTAAAACATATTCCGTCATATCCTAGGCTTCTTATATATTCTGCTATAACCTGAGTTGCTACATATTCATAGGAATGATCCTCTTTTTTATCATCCACTGGAGAGGTTATCTCTTTAATAAATGCATCAAGAAAATTATTTATCCAACGTAAATCATGATCATATTCTTCGCTGAATATACTTTTGGTAGTAACAAAAGCAACTTGAGAAAAATCAATAATTGTCAATTCTTCTTTTAATACATATTCAGCAACCATTACTGTTGCATCTTTATATCGACATTCTTTATATGCCGTTTCTCTATCTGATGCAACATATAGATATGAAATACCTGCTGGACTCATTCTATTTGTTGTTGCATATTTAGGGGGTGCAGGAGCCATTTCTTTGTAAACCCCTGCATAATCCAGATCATGTAATTTCTCATCGTTCAATTTCCTTGCTCGATAATAAATCGTTCCTGCTTTTATAACAGTATCATATTCTAAAATATATGGTACTAATTCTTTTAAATAATCTCTTCTCTGGCAATCCTTATCTATATCAAAGAATCTATTATAGTATTTTGTAATATACTTGAAAAATTCCCATGTATAATACATTTTTGTTGCCTCAAGGCCATATAAATCATCTTTAAGTACCAAATTACAATTATCTATATCTTCAAATACATCTGATTCCCCTTGCTTTTTTTCTTCAAAACTTAACCCTGAATCTGAAAATATATCTTCCAATATAGTCGTATCTATAACAGCCTCGTTTAAAACATTTTCTTCTTCTACTAAAATATCTCTGATTGAATAAGGAGCTACACTCCTTCCTGTCCGATTGCAATATTGTTTCTCTTCTGAGTCCCAATACGCCCCTGTACCATTTTCTATATCTTCATACGCTTTTTTTAAACACTCTCGGATATAGGCTCCTATTTCTCCTGTAGAAATAATATTTACTCCATTGGAATTACAATAATCACATTTTCCTACATTCCTCTCCGATAAGATATATTCTTTTAAATACTTATTAGAAAAACATTTTTCACAGCAATACCTCATATCGTTCCCCCGATATTCTTATAAATTTTATTTATATCTTATCAAATATTACTAATCATCACAATCTTATTTATTTCTACTATCCTTGTTCTCAATCTACCGCTGTTTCTGTTGCATTTGAAAGACAAATTTTCCTTTAATATCCTGTCCCTGCATTTCCATCTTTTTTATAAAGATGTGCTGCTGGCTGTCAGTTTCATATTGAATTGCCACACCAAGACCCTTCTTCATAAATGCGGCAACTCCCATATCTACAAAAACCTCCTGCCCTTCTTTCTTCTGAAAACTGATTTTAGGAAAAACCCCTGATAATTTTTCCATAACATACCGTTCCATTTTTTCCAAGCTCTCAAATGGCATAGCCTGTATCCTTTGTAATATCTCCTGCAAACGTTCCTCTCTCATAACACATTTGCAATGATCTACACCAAACACCATAGCAAGGCTGTATCCACAATCCCAGGATACATGTATCTGTCCGCCATCATCTACAAACTGTACAGTTCCTAAATCACCGGGGCTCAGTTTTACATACGGATCAGCTTCCATATCTTCCAACTCTACCCGACACCCCGGTGGGTACATATTTCTTAACACAATTCTTTCCGCATTACTTATCACTGTTTTCTTCCTTTCTCCAATCCGGCTACCGTCCCAAAGACTTCTCTGGAACATTTCCCTCCAACAAATACTCTCTTTCTTTATTCCATTCCAGCACCTTTTCCATAGCAGCTTCCAATTGGTCTTCTGTCGGTTCTCTTGTATAGGTTCTATATTCCTGAAAATATTCTTCCAAGGTGTTCTGCTGTATCTCCAGTTCCTCTTTATCATAACAATCCGGCTCTTCCAGATCCTTCAACTCCTGCAAGATTTCCCAGCATTCCAAAACACTGTCTATCTCCCGCATTTCAAGCAGATAAGATAAAAATGTTTCCTCTGGCATAATACTGAAATAGCACCGGTCAAACCATTGCTCAATATACATGCGTTCATCAGAACCATTGGTATGTGTACCATAAATCAAATCTGCAACAAAGTTTTCAAACAGTTCACCGATTGACAGCCCAACTTTTCCAGACTTCCTACAGAGTTCTTCTACTTCGTCTTGATATAACCTGATAGAAATGGTCCGCTGCAGGCTTTTTTCATAGGGCTCTATATCCTCCCCTGCCTCACAAAAATGCAGATGGGTATCCATATAAATGTCTTCCATATCGCAAAATCTCCGGCTCATTGCTACATAGTCTTTATTTTTCAAATCCCACTCCAGCCGGTAATGATGTTCTCTTGCGTGTTCTTCTAAGTCTTTTCTTATGATGTTTCTGGTCGCTTCCGGCAGTTCTGCAATAAAAATGCTTGTATCCGGAACCGCCAATACTCTTTCTTTTACCACATTTGTCCTCCCTGTTTGTAAGCATTCCTTGCCACTGGCTGATTCCCCAGTACATCCATATAGAGGATAATTCCCTGCGGGTCCAGATGTACGGTAATAAATTTCTGTATTTCCTGTAACAGATCATGATCAGAAAACCCAGCCTGACAGCCTATAAAATTCCTGATTTTTTCTACAATATCCTGTTTCCGGAACTCTTGCAATACCAGAATCGGAATCGTGTGCTGACCTCCCATAGCATCATAGGGCAACGCTTTCCGCAATTCTTCCAAGAGATACCTGTAATAATCAACTACCACCTGGTCTGTTTTCCACGCTTTTTCCTTACAATCCCGGAGTAAAAAATCATACTCTTTTTTTGCCTGTTCCATTTCTTTCAGAATTTCTACTGCTTCCACAGAACAATATCCTTTCTCTTCTATCAGTTCCATCAGTTCTTCCATAGAATATGTTTCAAGATACATGGCTCTTCCCCCATCTTCTTTGCCAAATTTTCTCCTAATACAAAGAAGAGGAAGACACCGTAGCGTTTTCCTCCTCTTTTATGAAATCTTCTTCTCTACTGGAATCCAAGACAATAAGCTCTCCCGGTTCTTTCTTATCCTATTGCTTCCAGAAATTCGTCCCTGTATTTCCATACAATTTCAATATGTTCCGGATCATAAAAATTTATGACTTCAATCAGCTCATGCAGAACTTCATAAGACAGCTCTTCCAATCCCTTATATTTTACAAAAAGTTGCAGTCCCTCTGATTTCTCCTTTTGTTTTTTCTCCTCCCCTTTTAAAATTCTTGCTTCTATCTCCTGTATCTTTTGCTGATAAACTGCTGTCTTCTCCATACAGGTTTGTTTTCGTGCCAGGTAATCTTTCAAAGAAATCTGTTCTTCTGCATATTGTTCATACAGTTCCATTTTCTCCTGTTTACGAAGCGCCAGCTTCTTTTCATATTGCTTTTTTCGATATCGGAGTTTCGGAATATTCAAAGTCTGATTGGCTTTCTTTAACTGCTTTATGGTATCCTCTGCAAGGGTTACCTGCTGTCTTATCATAATTAGCACCAGTTCTTCCAACTCTTTCTGCTTATATTTCTTTGGATAACAGGAAGCATTGGGGGCTGTCGTAACACTTTTACAATAAATCGGCTTTTCTTTGTATTCTGTCCGTATCCGCATTTTCCGACCACAATGTCCGCAACGGATCAAACCTGAAAAAATATTCTCAGAAGACGGTGTCCGCCCATAATATTTTCTGTCCTTCTGTACCATGTCCTGGATCTTCTGAAGCTCCTGCTCCGTTACAATCGCTTCGTGTCCTCCTTTTACGCAAATCCAATCCTCTCTTGAAATATATCGGTACTCTCTTTTTGACGGAACCCTGGTTTCTGTTTTCCCTCTTACCGTCAGTCCTGCATAAACCGGATTAAACAAAATCAGCTTTACTAAATTTCCGTCCCAGAATTTCACAGATTTCTTTGCTTCCGGCGCCCAGCCTTTCCTTTGAAGGTATACGGTAGGTGTTTCAACTTCTTTTTTATTCAGGTCCCTGGCAATGTCTGCATAGGTCTTTCCTTCCAACCTTTGGTCGAAAATCCCCCTTACAACGGAAGCTGCCTCCATATCCAGATGAAGTTTTGTATGAACACCGTCATGGAAGCAATATCCGTATGTTGGGATTGAACCATGATATTGTCCCATTTCAGCCTGTTTCCTCATAACTTTTTTGATATTGTTGGAACAAATCTGGGGATAAATCCCATTGATCAGGTTCTTAAATTTAATCTCCGTATCCTTTCTTTCGGAAGGTTTCTGGCTGCTGTCATAAAAATCATTGATTGAAATGAAACGCACCCCAAGGAACGGAAATATTTTTTCGATATAGTTTTGTGTTTCTATGGTATCCCTTCCCAGGCGGCTCAAATCTTTGACAATGATACAGATTCGTTTTCTCCTGGTAATCAGCCCCATCATGCGCTTAAATTCCGGGCGGTCAAACGTTGTACCGCTGTAACCGTCATCTACAAAGAAGAAAAACTTTGCCCCTGCAAACTCCGGCTGGTTTTCTACAAAGTGCTGAATTAAAAGCCTTTGATTTTTAATGCTGTTGCTTTCCTCCATTTTTTCTTTATCATCTCTGGAAAGACGCAGATAAGCAAAAACAAAATCACACTGCATACGGAAGACCTCCTTCCATATTGTCTAGTTCTTTTTCCAGCTCCTTTTCAAATAAATCCCCAAACCAGAACACGATTTCCACATAGTCTTTGGAATATACCGTAATCTTTTCAATAAAGCGGTCCGCAATTCCTTTCTCTATCTTCTGAAATCTTTGGTACTTTAGAAGTTCCTCTGTCCAATCCATTCTTGCCTTCACCTGATCTAACAGGTGCTGTCCACGAAGCTGTATCTGCTTCATATTCTGCCTGGCTGCTTGCTGTTCTTCCTGATAGATTGATTTAATCTCCTGATATTCCTTGCAGTCCAACAGCCCGGTAGCATAATGCTCAAACAAGGTTTCCAGTTTTCTTCCATATTTCTCATACTTCTGTCTGGCATTTTTTATTTTTTCTGCTACCTCCTGCTCCAGCTTTTGATAAAACTCTGCACCATAGGTTTTCTTACTTTCTACAGCAAGCTGGATCTGGTAGCGGAGTGCTGCCTTGACTGCCTGATTGATGTAAATTTCATTCACCGTCCGGAAACATTCCGTATGATCTGTAAGGGAAAAGGAAGGGCATTTATAAACCATATATTTGTGTTTCTCATTACCTCCGCTCCTGCTTCTTCCAAGACGTCTTCCGCAATGCCCGCAGAAAATCCTTCCCTTAAAAGGGCCATCTGCCCCCTGTTTTTCTTTTGGGTTTGCAGCCCAGTTATCCAACGTATCTTTCCAGCGTTCCTTTGCAATTTCCTGTGCTTTCTCATAAATCGCCCGTTCCACAACTGCTTCCCAGGCATTTTCACACACTTCCCACTGCTCTTTTGGTATCATCTGAAGGGGAATATTCTGCGCAAGCATCTGTTTTGTTTTCCCATAAACAGCAGCACCTATATAAAAGGGGTTCTGTAAAATCTTCCTGATACCGTCTGATCTCCATAACCGCCTTTTTTCCGGCTCCTTTCCCTGTTTCCTTTTCTGGTAGCTGTCCTCCGGTCCTAATACCTTTTTACCATTCAGTTCCCTTGCTATATCATAGCTTGACATTTCTTCAAACACATACCAGTAAAAAATCTGCCGGATTATTTCTGCTTCCTCTGGTTCCGGCACCAGCTTCTTACTGTTTTCCTCTGCTCTTTGGTATCCATAAGGAGGTCTGGAACCCCAAAACTCTCCCCGTTCCCTGGACAGCCGGTGCGCCTGTACCAGTTTCTCTGAAACTTCCCTGGCATAATAATCATTCATAAAGTGTTTCAAAATATTGGTGGTCCTGTTTTCTACACAAGCTGGGTTTGCGCTGTCATATTCGTCCATAACGGAAATAAACCGGATATTTAAGGTTGGGAAAATCACATCAATCAAATCTACAGCATCTAAGGCGTCCCTTCCAAACCGGGCAAAATCCTTTACAATGATGCAGTCAACCTTTTTATTTGCCACATCTTCCATCAACTCTTCAAATGCGTCCCTTTGGAACGTTGTACCTGTCACACCATTATCCGCATAGACTTTTACCACCAGCATTTCCGGGTGTTTCTTTGCGTAGTCTTCACAGATCTGTTTTTGGATATAAATGGAATCTCTTCTGCCATGCCCTCCGTCCTTTTCGGAAAGCCTTACATAAATATAGGTTCTCAGATACTTAACTTCCGGCTTACTGTTTTGTCTTTTCTGTCCTCTTTTGCTTACCTTAGGCACTTGCTTCCGCCCCCTTTCCTTTCAGGAAGGCTTCCACACGCTGATCCGGCTTTGTCCTGTTTACTGTTTCCAGCAGTCCCAATACCTTTTCAAATTCATCTTCAAACCAAAAATGAATGATAATGCGCTTCTGCTCATATACCTCAATCCGTTTGACCAGATTTACCAGCATTAAGCGGTCCACTTCCGTCCGGTCCCGGTATTCCAGAAAATATTCCAGCCACTCCTGCTGTTTTTCAAGGGTTTCCTGCAAGTTTCGGATTTCCCTTTGCTGGCACTCCATTGCCTGCCGGATTTCCTCTAAAGACTGGTCATACTTTGCTTTGAAGGTTTCAAATTCTGTCCGGTCCAGGATTTCTTCTGCAAAACTGTCATACAGTTTTACTTTAATGTTTAAAATTCTCTGGCTCTCCTTTTCCAGCATCTCCAGTTTTTTGTCTTCTTCCAAAAGCCGCTGTCTTGGGATTGAGGCAGTTTTTACATACGCCAGTATCTCCTTCAACTCCACCAGAACAGAAATATAATGCAGGATTGCTTCTGTCACAGCCCCTACCAGTTTTTTCTCACTGATACTATGGGAACTGCACTGCTTTTCATAAAGGGACGTCGAACATACATAATAGTGGTGGACTTTATCTGGGCTTTTCAGTACCATGCTTTCTTTACAGTCCCCACATTTTACCAGGCCTGAAAGAAGCGCTAGCCCCTTTGCACCTCTCATGGTATCCATTTTCATCAGGTTGCCCACCACTTCATATTGGTGTCTATTGATAACCGGCTCAAAAGCATTTTCATACCGTATCCACTCAGCTTCCTCTTTGTGGATCACAACCTTTACTTTATGGTTTGGCGTTGTGGTTTTTCCCTGTATCAGCACTCCGGTGTAGCGTTCATCAAGAAGGATACGACGCACCATAGTTGGCATCCAGACCGGTTTTTCCGTCAGACGGAACCCTGTCTTTAATTTCTGTTTTAAATATACCTGCTTATACCGAAGAGGCGTCAAGATCCCACGCCGGTTTAATTCTTCGGATATATCCGTCAGGCTGTAGCCCTGCATTTTCATGTGGTAAATATCCCGTACAACAGAAGCTGCCACTTCGTCCATGACCAGCTTATGTTTATCCTCTTCGGATTTCAGATAACCATAAAAAGCAAAAGGCGCTACACACTGCCCGGCTGTCATTTTGACATACAAATGGGAACGCACACTTTTGGAAGTATCCGCAGGGTAAAGGTCATTGATTAAACTTTTAAATCTCAGGGTAAGGAAATCACGATTTGGCGTGAGGCTGTCATAATTGTCATTGACAAGGATCAGGCGCACACCCATTTTCGGCAGGATACGTTCCACATACTGTAAAACACCGGAAAAGTCCCTTCCATAACGGGAAAGGTCTTTGACAATAATACAGTCTGCTTCCCCCTCTTCCAGCATACGCAGCATTTCCTGAAAACCGGGGCGGTTAAAGTTTGTGCCGGTATATCCATCATCTACACATTCTTTTACCACCTGAATTTCAGGGTGGCTCTTTAAAAAGCTATGGATTAGTATCCTCTGGTTTGATATGCTGTCGCTTTCCCTGTTATCACCATCTTCGTCAGAAAGGCGCAGGTAAACAACCGCACGATAGATTTTTTTAAGTATTTGATTTTTCATTGTATTCGCTCCTATCATTTAGATTCGTCAGCCGATTCCCTAAATGATAGAGGCTACTGGGTCCTTGCCATCATCCTACCATAGTCCAGAAGGTTTGTCCACCCTGTAATCTGCCAACAATCCGCTTTCTTCCCTATCCCTGTCGTGGCTTTACCATTTCATCTGCACAAGGCTTTGCATGGCTTCCTCTATGGTACGGTTGGTAGAAGCAAACCCAATCTTTATGGTGATCCCCTTATATTTCAGAAAATAAGGGTTCTTTCCGGACTCCAGGATTTCCCGGACCTTCTCCGGTTTGCTCTTTTTTACATCAATCTTCAGTTTCTCTACATCTTGTATCTCTTTCGGGTCAATGTCCTCAAACGTCATTTCCCGCATCTTCAGCAGTTCTTCCCGCGAGAGCATTATATCCCTTCCCTGGTACAGCAACTGCACAGATACGCATCTAAGTCCTGCTCAAATTGTTCCTGTTTCTCCCAGGTGTGCATTAAATACTGTTTCAGTCTGGCATAATCTAAAATCCCATAACCGATACAGTCTATCTGCACCTGAAAAGACTGGAGCAGTTCCATAGTCTGTAAAATTTCTTCCGGACAATAGGATAACCTGCTAAGCCCGGATACCACAATCACATCAATCATGCCTTTTCCTGCAAGCACTGCCAGCCTCTGCCAGTTTTCTTTTTCTATGGAATTACCACACCCTACACCTTCCAGTAAAGTAACCACATGGTATGTCTGCTGTTCACAGTAATGCAGGCTTTTTTCTTTTTCATAATACAAAAGCCCGGCACATGGAATGGGAATATCCAGATACACTGCCGCCCGCTGGGGACTGTTCCTATTTTCTATCTCTTTTTTTCCTTTGCAGATCCATGCAGGGAATAACATTCCTCCCTGAAAGATCTCTTTATCTTCTGAAAACAGTTTTTGTAACATCTCTCTATTCATTGCTCTGCCTCCTCTTTCTTTGGCTCCTGTTTTCATTCCAGGGCTATAAAGAAACCGGCGTTTCCCCATAGCCCTAAAATGAACCCATTTTACACACCATACTGGCAGGGCTTTCCCTGCCAGCATGTTTTTTATTTTCTCACCCCGGTGTGAACGGGAGCATGTAGGACCGGCCCGGCTGGCCGCCTGACACCCTGCAGCACCCTTTCCCGCTGCAGCATGTCCCAGACGCTACCCTGGTTGCAGTGTTTTATGCAAAGGTATCATTATCATTCGGCTTTCAGACTGCCTGCCACCCACAGCCTATGTCCGGGCGCTGCTCACACTTTCCCTTCATCTTCTACGATTCCTTGTTTGATCCGCTTCTTTTCTGCCTTACCTGCTGCCACTGCGGACAAGTGTATCTTCGCACAGCTCATGACCCTGCATCATACAAAATAGAATGTGCCGAAATGTTTTGTGTCCTTTAAGATATTTCTATAGATTAGCGTCAGAAATGACACGTTTGTTTTAAAAAAATATCACCATACTGATATTCAGTTTTCAAGGTTCTTCCCGGCTGAAAACATCAGCCTGCCAAAAGACACCATAACCCTGATGTGTTTTGGCAGACTGTTTTCGGTCTGCATTTCTCTTTATTTTTTTAACCGGATAATCATATCTGCCCAAAATTCCGTACATGCCTGCCGCATCAACTCCAAAAGCCGGTCTTCGGTAATTCCCGTAATCACGTTCTCTTCTTTCTTTTCCGGTTTTGGTTCCGGTACTTCCAGTGCTTCCTCCCGTATCTTCATTGTGAGCATGGATAAGGAAGGGGAATTGGCACAGTTGATAAAACCGATATAATGGTTCACCACATCATAATCACCTCTGCAGCTTCGGACAATATCAAACGCATGGCGGATTGCCCGTTCTACCCGCTGCCCTGTCGTGCCATGTTGCTGGGCCACCTTAAAATACAGATATGTCGTTTTAATCTTGCTGTCTTCTTCCAGAAGCAAAACACTGTCTACAATATAGCCAAATCCTTTTACATTGGCAGGCATTCCCATTTTAAATAATACTGCTTCCACCTTTTCTCTTGATAACATTTCCCTTTTCCTCCCTATCTGTATTCTCACTTCCTGCTGTCTTGCTGATATTTCTTTAGCCCTTTCTTAATTCCCTCTATGGAATAGATCAAAAGGCTAGTTTCTCTTTCATCACAATCCTGTACCAGATACCAGATTTTTTCCTTCAACATCATATCTTTTTTCGCTGTACCCATGTGTATAAAGTGTTCTTTTATGGGAATATCCATAGCTTCCAACAGCCGGATATAAGTTTTCATTCCCATAAGTCTGGCATGTGTTTCAATCTTCGCCAGATGTGATACGGAAATATCTGCTTTCTCTGCAAGCTGCTCCTGAGTCAGTCCCCTGGATTCCCGCAAGGCTTTTATGGCATCTGCTACAATATAAAGTTCATTCTGCATTCTTTTATCTCCTCGTTGATTACAGGCTCTATTATAATTACAAATCCTTTCCCTGGTAATGGACTATGGAGGCAAGATTTCCCAGTTTCATTACCATTTCTTTCCTTTTTTGGTTTTAGAGATTTATTATATCTGAACGAGTTGAAAACGATTTTTGCACCATTTACGAAAAAGCACTGCATTATCTCTTCAATTAGGCATAAAAAAGGAGAGAACGTCACATATCGACTCCTCTCCAATAGCTTCTATTCATCTAAGATATTTGCCAATACATAGGCTTACTTTTTTTTTCTTTCCAGGAACCTCCGTATCTCTTCCACACTATCTAATATGGGAATGAACGGGGCAGACGGGCTGCATACTGGATCTTGACTGGACAGTTCCAGTGCATTAATAAATGCTTCTGCCTTTTTGGGGTCTTCAATCACAAGCTCTGTAAGGATACTTGATGTAGCCATATAGAAAGCACCTCTTTTCTCTCATATCTTAAAAAATTCTTTCGTAAGAAGATCCTGCAGTATTTTCTATACGCCAAGACCTGTACTCTCCATTTTTATTTATGTAGTAAAGTTTGATCCAGCATGTTTTTAATTTCATCTGGAAGACCGTCTACCGTTGCATTTTCATCTAAAAACAGTAAATTTGTATATTTTTTCGCATCATTCGGCGCTGAAAAAATATGAGTTACTGTATATGCTGTTCTACTTTTAGAAAAGCAATCTTCATCTCGCAGCGATTCTACTACAAAGCAATCGCCCTTTTGCTGCCCCTTATCATCATACTCTTTATTTAAGCATAGAGTAAAATTAAGATCTGTTGTGCCAAACTTATAAGTTCTCGTGTCTGTGACAATCTCTTCCAGCATAAATCCTTCTGAGCCAGCCAGCATTGCAATCTGTCCGATATGCTTAATCTTACGCTTACACAATGAAAAAGGGTGCTGCGGTGTAAAAAATATCTGCGAAGCCTGAAGCATTTTTTTTGCTGCATAACTATAAAACTTTTTTGCTGAAAGGTTCGTGGCCACACCTGTCAAGTGCCTAAAATTGGCAGCTTTATAAAGCACCTCAATATATCTGCCTTCAAATACATATAGAAATCTTTTACCTACTAAATGCTTCCTATACAGATCAGCAGCTACTTTAATCTCCTGTACAATTTTCTCTCTATCCTGTTGTTTTCCCATCTATCTTTTCCCAATCATCACTATAGTATAAAAAAACAGCACTGGACAACTTTTTTGTTATCCAGTGCCCATAATCTTAAAAAGCGGTTTTATGCTGGCTGTCAGCCGCGACATCCTTCCGAATGTCTAAAATGTCGCCGGTATCATTGAGTCCCCGGCGCGGACTCACCGTATCTCCCTGGTGTGGGCGTAATACCCTTCCGAGTATCAAATAGTCCCAGTAATTACCCTGCCCGGGCACAGTACAGCTTTTACGTGCCGCTACACGAAACCTTTTGGCTTAATTATATTATATGCGATACCCTAAGAAATATCAATAGTTTCCACAAAAAATTGATTGGTTGTATCTTATTATAACCCGTTACTTACCGTTTCAATAAACGCTCCCTAGAAGCTGTATCCAATACTATTTTATGAAAATCCAGCATTGCGTGCTCTTGCATCAGTTTCTCACCAAGTTTCACAAGAGGATTGGTTTCCCATTCCGAATCAATTCCTGTTTGATGATAGTATCTTGCATAAGCAAATCCCTCAGCTACCGCATCTGAATTTTCAAATATTCCCACTATTGCATCTGTAAACTGTACAATGATTGAGCTCCCAAAAATCCCCTGCAATTCTTCCGCATTCGCATCATCATATTTCTCTACATCAAAAGACAAAGAGAAATCATACGTATTCTCTTTTCCGTCTTCTGTTTCATAAGAAATTGTTCCAAAAATATCTCCCTTGCCAGACGGAAGTTCGATTGACTCTGAAAGCTCTAATTTATATTCAATGTTATTGAACACTGTCGTTGCTTCAAACATTTGTGATATACAGGTACCTTCTTTTTCATAAATATCTTTCTGTAAAAAGGAAATAGGATTATACTCCATATTTTCCCATATCTGTTTTCCCTCCACTGTCCGTTTACACAAGGAATCTAAAAGCAACATCATTGTTTCCTGATCTATTTCTTCATATACGTTCATAGTCAGCCTCCTTTTTCTTTGGATAGTCCACAAAAGCTCTGTAAGAGTTTATCTCAATTTCTAGTTACAACGTGATATTTAGTCAAATGACGTATGTACGCGCTTTCTTATAGTTGCCAATATTATATGGCGTATCTCCCAAAAATTCAATCAGAATATAAAAACTTTTACTCACACTATCCTGCCTTTACATCTTTTTTAGTCTATACCCTACATTGATCAATGTTTCTATAATATCATGCCCCATCTTTTTTCGTATCTTCCATACTACGTGTTCCACTGTTTTGTACGGAATCTGATCATCATAATAATTACTCTCCCAGACCGAACAATAGATATTCTTCTTTGGAATAACCCAATTTGGCCTTTGGGCTAAAAGATACAGAACTTCAAATTCCCTGGGCGTTAAATCTATTTCCTTTCCTTCGTAAATAACCTGATAGGACATTGGATTTAACTGCAGTTTTCCATCGCCCAAAACTACATTCTCTTTATATTCTGGAAAAACATACTTCATCTGTATGCCTCCTCTTGATTTATAAATTTCTAACTGTTCCCATTCCAGAAAGAAATACCGAACGAAATATCCAACATCCGGCACTTTTTTAGTTATTTTTACTTTTTACATAATTTCTATCTCTGCCATCTTTTCTATAATTGTGAACTTCCTGAAAAATTAACTCTCATTTTCTAAAAATAGTTTATTTCAGCCGTTTACAGTGAATTTTATAAATTCCTCGTAGAGTTAATTAACTCTCAGAATTTTACTTTAAATCCGATGGAAACATTGAAAACACTCAGTTGTTTCAATCGAGCGTTAATTTTCACAGAAGTTCACAATAATATGAATATGCTTCTTACTTTTCAGATTAGATATGTTCCGTTTTATGCAAGCGCCTAATTTTAAAGTTGTGCATATCCACCGAATATTCATCCTATAAATAATTGTTGGGAAATGTTAGAACAGCAGCATTTCTCTCTATTTCCAAAAGGAGAGTAGGCATCATGCATTACCCTTTATTTTTTAGGTTCTCTTGATTATATAAATCTTGATATACACTACAATTTTTCAATAACTCTGCATGTGTTCCTATACCTACTATTTTACCCCCATCTAATACAATTATTTTATTAGCATCCTGTGCAATTTTTACTCTATGGGTTATATATATTGCTATCTTATTTTTACTCACCTCAAAAAAACTCTTAAAAATTTTGGTTTCTGCTGTTACATCTAATGCGGAACTAGGCTCATCCAACAAATATAAATCTGCATTTTTATAATAGGTTCTTGCTAACGCTATTTTCTGCCATTGACCACCTGATAATTGACCTCCTTCATCAAACCAATTTCCTAATCCTCTTTTTAGTTCGTATCCTCTTTCGGTTTTTAAAAAATCAACGTTTGCTTTGCACAATGAATTTTTAATTTTATTTTCATCGACTTCTGTACTAATATCTCCTATATAAACGTTCTCTTCCAATGTACCTTCATACTTTAAAAAATCTTGAAAAAGAACAGATATACAATTCCTGTAACTCTTTACATCAATATTCTCCAAATCAAGATTATTAACAAATAGCTTCCCACTAGTAGGTTTATATAACCCACATAAAATTTTAAATAAAGTGCTTTTCCCAGATCCATTTTTTCCTACAATTGCAATCTGTTCGTTTGATTTAATTTTTAAATTAATGGTAGATAGTGCCATTTTACATTGAGGATAATCGAAAGATACGTTTCTTAGTTCAATTGTCTTTATATTATCTACTTTTGTACCACCTAACGCATTCTCCCCTTCTTTTATTTCTAAAAAATCTTTTAGTAATTGTATATATAAATTTGCGTTATAAATAGAATAAACATTAGAGGCAATGCTATTTGTAGCATTTTGCATCATGGACACAGCATTTAAATATGACATAGTGGTTCCTATCATTTTTTTCCCTACGTAAGCCAAATATATTGCAATAATCATTATAATTATACAAACTATATCTTGTATAAACGAAATAATCATATTTAAAACAGCTCTGGTTTTTTCAATTTCATTGGCTTGTTTTATGAAAGTTTTGACTAAGCTACAATATTTATCCAGCAAATATTTTTTTAATCCATATGCTTTTACCTCTTTAAATGCTGTATCATGTGTAAGTAAATATGTATAATACCACGCTTTTCTTTCTTTTCCACTGCGCTCATATCTCATTAGAAATTCTTTATTACCAACATAAATTTGTCCTATAAACATTAATATTGACACAGCAATCATTATAATCACAAGAATTGGATTCCATGAAAGTAGTATCATTGCGGCTGAAAATAACGAAACTAAATTAGATGCTAAGCCTAATACCCCTTGCATGGTCTGATATGGTTTATTTCCAATTTCTTGTTCTAAACGATTTATCATATCATATGTTTCTGTTCTCTCTAACATTTCCAATGATAAATCCCCACATTTTTTCATAAGAATGTAATTTATTCCATAAACTAAATGATTGTTTAAATTGTTTAAATTATAGCTTGCTAAATTCTGTAAAAGCGATTCCGAGATAATTAGCCCGAAATATAAAATCAAAAGATACACCACATATTGATATGATTGTGTCTTGTTTTGTATTTCATTTAACAACTGTTGCATTACCAATAAGGACGAAACAGGAAGAATTCCATTTATTATAGACAAAATAAATGCCAGAATAAATTTTGCTTTACATATTTTACAAATTAATCTTATCGTATAATAAATCAAAAAAATATTCCTTTTTATTTTTTTTAGCATGATTTTTCTCCTATATAGTGAAGGCGTAGCACATATAGTACTACGCCTTCGTTTTTACTACCTCTTAGAGAGTACTAGAACGGAATGTAGCAACAGCATTTACTCTGTTACCTGTACGATACTCTCCTTCGCCACCACAGCCACAGCCACAATGAACACAACCATCATCATTGCCTCTGTAACCTGCATATCCATCAGTACACATGCATGCTCTCGGCTGCACTCCTGATCCAGGTGTTCTTCCAATTGGATTTACAAACTTCATAACGATTCCTCCTTTCTTTGTAATTTAAATACATCTATGTAAATATAAACGTATTTACCTTTGTTAATGAATTTCCATTTCATTATATTGTTCCAATTCGCTTGGATTTGCCTCCATTAATGCATGATATCGTCTTAAATTGTCTTCCAAATACTTTCTTTCGTTTCGACATGAATTATGTCGATATGAAAGATGTAATCCATTAGCATCGTAGCAATTAACATAACATAATGTACATAAATTAACTGCCCAACATTCTTTACAATACTCTTTTGCTTCTTCTATAAAGTCTTCAACATAAAGTTTCTTAATTTTTTCTTTATCAAATCCCTCATTCACATTGCCTAAACAAGGTATATTTCCTACTTTTTCACAATGTAAAAATTCACCTTTTGTAGTGACATAAATCCTTCTTTGTCCCGGCACGCAGCATCCATTCATTCCATACTGTTGAATAGGTGTTTCTGTCAACAAGCGTTTGTGTATAATCATCATTCCCTTATCCATATAACCATCCGTAAACAAAGTTTTTTCTGTATTATCTGGATTTGATTTATACACTTCTTCCCATTTCATTAAAGGTTCATAAAACTCTTCCATAAACCATCTATCTTCTTTTCCTTGCGGTAAAAAGTAATCACTCTCTGACGGTCCATGATCTACCGTTGCAGTCAAAATCATAACGTCTTTGGGAATCCATTCACTTTTTTCGATAAACTCCTGAATTTTTGTATACTGTTCAAGATAACCTGGTCCCGATACAACCATATTAAATCCAATCTTAGAACTCTTTCCTTCCTTATGGAATGCTTCAAATAGTTTTTTTGCTCCCATAACTGTTTTTTCAAAGCTACCTGTCCCATTAACCATAAGCCGATTTGCATCGTGCATTTCCTGAGGACCATCCAAGCTAATAATAATATTGAAATTATTTTTGGCAAAATACTCTGCGATCTTATCATTTACCAATGTTGCATTTGTAGTGATTGCAAAGGACATATCCTCGCCAAATAATTTTTTAGCATATTCAACTGCTCTTTCAATAAGTTCAAAATTTAGTAAAGGTTCTCCACCATAAAATCCAATGTGCCTATTTTCTGCATTTTGGGAATGCTCTTTTAAAAAATCAATAGCTTTTTTTGCAACATCCCATTTCATGTTTTCATGTCCGAACGCCCTGTATTCTGGATGAGAAGGATGATAAATACAATATTTGCAACGTAAATTACATTTTTCAGTAACTTCAAGAGTAACATTCTCAACCTTATTTTCAAGAATATCATCTAACTCTGTTACTGCATCACCTGTCAGCGTTTTTAATGGTGGAGCTTGTAAAATATGTTCATTTTCCATTGCCGACTTAATTTCTGAAATTGCATCCTCAAACTCACTTTTACTTAATTGAAGATTTTTAATATCTTCGACTGGCATTCCCTCCAATAAACTTTTCAGTACAATGTAAACGTTCGAATTTAATTTGGCAACTTTTCCAGTTCCTGTATCATAAAAATAATAATTTTTTTCTGTCTTAAAAACTTTACCCAAGCGCCCAATTCTTCCATTTTTTTCGATTTCAGATACCAGCGATTCTAAAGATATTTTTTTCTGCTCTTTCACTCTAAACACTCCTTTCATTTGGATTTTTTATTATGAACCGATTATATCAATAAATCCCCCAAAATATATTTTGATGTAACAATTTCGATACTTGATGTAATAAATCCTCTATACTTTATGAATATAGCCCTTTTTCCTTATATTTACATCTGGTGCCTACAATAAGTTCGAACTGTAAGAAATAAGAAAACAGGAATCTCAATCAATGCGGAAATTAATATAGTATACGGTGTCCAAAAACTCATTCCCCCAATATGTAGGTAATTAAAATTGATAAGTTGATACAGAAAATTATTTTGCATACCAAGTCCCGCAGATGGAAAAATAGCTGAAATCCAATTTACCCCTAATGCTGTGTAAGCAAAAGTCGGAATAAGGACTATGCCAATAGCAATCAACAATACCGTCAATGTATCTTTGCATTTTGCTGATAAAAAAAAAGTACAGTAAACACAAGCTAAAACAGATATCAACCCTACTAACGAAATAACAATCTGCATCTGTGCTAAGTCCCAGTTTGGCAAGTTAATAATAGAAAACAACATTTGAACAGAAGATTGTAAACAATTTGTTCCAAATGTGATATCTGAAATTGCTAAGTGCAGTGTAATACACATAGTATACACAACCATCACAATCATACTGGAAGCCAATATCTTTGTAATAGCTAATCTGGTACGACCATGCTTTGCACAACGCAAAATACTATCCGCGCCTGATTGATATTCACCAGAAAAAATAGGCGTGATAATGGAAACACATAAAATTGCCAAAATCATAATATAAAGCTCAACATAGTCAAACGCGTCTTTGGAATATCCTGCATAAAGTTGAAATGGCATATCGACTTTTTTATATTGTTCTAAGGCTTGTTGTTGTGCGGCCGGATGATTGCGTTGCTCATTCCTCATAACATCTGCCAGATGAGTTTCACATTTCTGATAATAATTTTGTGCAACATCTTCTGGATCAATATCCATAAGATCAGGTCCTATTCCAGTTAACGGATCAGCATATAGTTCTGGCAACGCTTTAAGCAATGGACGAATAGGTACAATCTGTTTAATACTGACAGAAAGCGGAAATGTGTCACTTTCCATAGGACCATATTCGTTTATCAAACTTTGATAAATTCTCAAAGCCTCACTCACTTTTTCTGGAGTAACTTCGCCATTTATAGCAGAATATAAATCACGCTTAAATTCGATTGCCTCCATACCATCAAGTTCTGTTTTTGTTCCATCTGGGTTTGGACGATTTATGGACTCAAAAGCAATCGGCAGATATGCCATAACAACAGACATAACCAGAGCCACAGCAATTAAGATAAGTGTGCGTCGTGATTTCAGGACACGCTTTACTTCTAAACAAAATAAACGCATATTATTTTTCCTCCCTTTCGACATCTTCTTGTGGAAACAACCATAAATACAAATCTTCCAAACGCGGCTCCGCAAGAATGGAACCCTCTACTTCGGAGTGCTCTGCAAGATAACGAATAGATATTTGATTATTGTCCTCGCCTCGCTGATTGATAATCCTCAGACGCATTTCATAGTCCATCATCTTATGAGCAGGAATCGCACAGCTCCATACTTTCCCCTCAATCTGTTTTACCAAATCGCTTGTTGTTCCCACATCAATAATCTTTCCAGCTTTCATAATCGCATTACGAGTTGCAATATATTCAATATCAGAAACAATATGCGTAGAAATCAACACAATACGGTCATGGGAAAATTCCGAAATGAAGTTTCTAAACCGTACTCTTTCTCCAGGGTCAAGTCCTGCTGTTGGCTCATCCATAACAAGAATTTTAGGGTCATTCAGCATGGCCTGTGCAATTCCTACACGACGTTTCATACCACCAGATAGTTGTGCAATTTTTTTTCGCTTCACATCAGAAAGGGTAAGAATATCCAACAGATAGTTGATTTTCTTTGTGGTTTCTCTGAGCGGCACATCCTTTAGTGCAGCAACATATTCCAGATAGTCTTTGACCGTAAAATCGCGGGAATAGCCAAAATCTTGTGGCAAAAAGCCAAAGATATTGCGATAATCTGCTCCCATTTTATGAATGTCTTTCCCATCCAAAGATATACGACCACTACTAGGTGTCATAATGTCTGCAAGTATTCGCATGAGAGTGGTTTTTCCAGCCCCATTTGCCCCCAATAATCCCCATACGCCAGTTGTTAATGTAAGGCTGACATCATCGACTGCAGTTTTATCTTTGAACTGTTTGCTGATGTGTTCAATCTTTAATTCCATAGGTGTACTCCTTTCTCTTAAACAAAAAACTGTCCTTGTTCAGTAACTATTGTACCGAACAAAAACAGTTTAATCTCAAAGATATGGAACAAAATCTCCTAAGAAATTCCTAAGATTTTACTTCTAAATGCCTAATCAGAAATGGGAAGCATAATCACAAAAGACACCATCTCATTTTCGCTAAACGCAGTAATGGTTCCACCATGTAATCGTATAATTTCCTCTGCAATCGACAGTCCTAATCCTGCACCGCCTGTATCAGAAAGGCGGGCTTCATCCAAGCGATTGAATTTTTCAAATATGCCAGAAATTTGTTCAGGTTCAATAGTCCGTCCATGATTTTCAAAGTTTATTTGAACGCTATTACCACAACGCTTTGCAGTTATAATAATCTCTGTATTAGGATAGCTGTATGCCGCTGCATTTTTCAAAAGATTACTAAAAACCCTTGCCAGCTTTTCCGGATCAGCATATACAACTAAATCATCATCAACCGTAAAAGCAGCCGAATTGCCTTTTGCAGATAAAGAGGGATATATTTCATCAACTACCTGTGCCAACAAACACTGTAAGTCTACCTTTTCTTTCTTTAACGAGACAGTGTGTGCATTATATTTTGTAATTTCAAACAATTCATTGATAAGCTTTTCAAGTCGTTCAGCCTTACTTAATGCAATTTGAACATATTTTTCTTTCTGTTTTTCAGGCATATCCGGTGCTTCGTGGAGTAAACTTAAATATCCAATCACTGTTGTTAGGGGAGTGCGTATATCGTGGGCCAGATACATAACAATTTCATTTTTCCTATCCTCAGCTTCTTTTGCTACCTGTTTGCTTAACAACACAGACCGTTTAATCTGGTTAAGTTGTTCCTCTAATTCTTTAAGGGGATCAGACAATGCTACAGGATGATCATTCTGCTCATAAACTGTCTGTGTTGCGGAAATAACTTCATCCAAATATCCCCATGGTTTTTTCCAGAAGTAATTAAATATACATACAAAACCAATGATTAGATAGAAAATAAAAATCATATCTATACGCCAGTATAGCCATGATAAAATTTTGCTATCGAATTTCGGAAAAATGAATTGTGCCAAAATTTCCAGTCCTATACCAGTTACAGTATATAAAAATAGTACTAAATATAATTGTACTCCAAGCCGCTTTTCCGTAGTAAGTTGCTTTTTTTTCATAAGCACGCCTCCAATCAATTTAAAAATAAAAGAAGTGCCAACAGACCGATTATGAAGGTGCTCACAATTACAGCAATAACCAAAAATAATTTATCTGCTTTTTCTCGACTTTTTAGCAATCGAGCCACAATAGAATATAAAGCAATACCCAAAAGACCGCCTGCTGTGTTAGTAATCAGGTCGGTAATATCAGAACTACCAATAGCAAGTATATACTGTGTAATTTCCAGCAATAGACTTATTCCAGCAATTATCAATAATTTCAAATAGGATTTGCTCTTAAACAAAAGCATTTGCAGATATATGCCCATTGGGACAAAAATCAATAAATTTTCAAGAACTTCTTTTATGTGAAAATCTACTCCAATCTCTTTATCGTAATAAAATGGAATAATATTTATCTTTCTTACAGTGTCTAAATCATTGATATTGAATTGCAGCTTAAATAATATTATCCAAACCAAAAGTGCCAGATAAATCAAAAAAAGAACTGACACCCCAAATTTTCGCTTTCTTTTCATGGGTTCTCCTTTCAGATTTTATAACCTACTCCCCAAATTGTTTTGATATATTTCGGGGTATCAGAAGTATCTTTTAATTTTTCACGCAAATGTCGGATATGCACTGTGATAGTGCTGCTATTTTTTGAATAATATTCCTCTTTCCATACTGCATGAAATAAATATTCAATGCTTACAACCGTCCCGGCATTTTCCAACAAAACATTAAGAATTGAAAACTCGGTCGGAGTCAGCGACACATTCTCACCATCCAATAGACATTCATGTGTCTGCACGTTCAATCGTAATTTATTGTATGAAAGTTCTGGCTTTATTCCTTCTTCACTTGTAACGGATGAATATTTTTTGTAGCGTCGTAGCTGGGCTTTTACTCTGGCAACCACTTCCAAAGGACGAAATGGCTTTGTCACATAATCATCGGCACCTAATGTAAGTCCAGTAATTTTATCTGTTTCCTCAATTTTGGCAGTTAGCATAATAATGGGGTAAGTATATTTTTCACGAATACGCTGACATAAGGAAAAACCATTTATATCCGGGAGCATAATATCAAGAATAGCAAGATCTATATCGCCCTTTTCAATACAAGGTATTGCATCTTTAGCACAGTAATATTTATAAACAATGTAATTTTCATTTTGCAAATAAACTTCCAGTAAATTTGCTATATCCTTCTCATCATCTATAACTAATATTTTTTCGCACATACCATCATCACCCTCTTTCCATAATTTGAATTATAACAAATTTCCTTTATTTATTCATTATGATTTTCATTAAAAACTATTAAGATTTTCATAAGAACTTTTATATATACAAACACTTCTGCCTTTTCGTGCTATTTAATTATAATCCTATTAAGAATTCTTGATATCGTTATATAAAGCTCTATTACTTACCAGATGTTTTTTGTACAAGTCAACATCTATCTTAATTTCCTCTATAATTTTTTCTCTATCTTGTTATCCCATGTCCATTATCTTTCAAAGCAATTTTATGCTGACTGTCAGCCGCGGCATCCTTCTAAAATTGATTTTTAAGCTAAAAGGTATAAAAGCAAGCTAAAGTTTTCCCTTTCTTTTCTCAATATTATGTGTTAGTGATTTCATGAGATGTCACAAGATTGCTCACATCAGTTGACGCTCGTTTGGTTAACTTTCTGTCACCAGTCAGTTAGGCAATACCGCCTGTTTCCAGGCGGTACCTGCTTTATGAAGTTACCATCCTAAGCATCTCGTGTTCCACAACGAACTTGATCATATAATCATCGATCAATCGTTTCTGATTTTGAAACGCATACATCAAAGCTTTTTCACAGACACGGTTGATCATCCGTGGGATTCCTGCAGATGCCTTATGGATCTCATCCAATGCCTTGGTTGTAAATATCTCTTGCTTACATCCTGTACAGTGCATATCGATGCGTTGACGGATGACTAACTGTTTCTTCACACGCTTTCCTTTTGTATGCTGATGGCAGTATACAGGTTAATTCAGAGACAGGCAAGTAAATCAGTTGTTTGATGATTCATGAGGTCAACAACAATTATGGTATCTTTGTATTCCGAAAAAATATTCTGCATCTTTTCCTCCCACAACAGTCTTTTCTATATTTCTGTACAGTTTTACCATTTTAAATAAAAAACGCGGAAACAATAATATTTTATCATTCCCGCTAATTTTTCTCTTTTTCAACTTTATACTTTATGATGCCGATACATTGTGATATAAAAACGGTCAACGCTGTCAACGCAATCAAGGATAAATATTTTTTCATACCTAAAGCTGTACAACAGCCAGCAGCAATGAAAATAGCTCCTAGTATTTTACCTGTTACTTTTCGGCAATGTTCCTTTTCTTCTTTTTTCAACTCATGGTTAATGTTTTCTACAGGAGAAAGTTTCCATATACAAATGGAACTGACCAAAATAATCCCCCAAGCCACAAACAGCTCTAATGGATATTTGTTATTAATTTGCAAAATCATAACTTGAACAGTAACAGAGCATATAAAACAAGCCTTAAAGCTATTCAGATGTACACCACCAGCATAGGTTCTTAAAAACATAAAAACACCTGTAGACACAAGGAATTCTGGGATTGTATGCAAGTATATCGCTATACTCATACAGACGAATAGGCAAATTAACATCTCTAATCCAATCTGAAATCCATATTGATATACTGCATACAATTCCTCTGAAACTGCACCGGCATCAATAACGTATCTTGTTATTTTTTCCGATAATCTTCCCATGAAATTAAAGTTTCTTCATTTTTTTCAATGCTTCTGGCATCTTTGGCTGATGATAAATATAACAGCAAGCACTGTCCGCTGACATTTTACCAAGTTTCAGAGATAAATTTGCTAATACTTTTGCTGGCTGATTTTTTAAATTTTTAGATTTCATAATTAAAATCTCCTTTCATTTGTTTACCAATACATTACTACAAAAAATCTCCCATTCGGTTCTCTTGTAAAAAAACCGAGTATTGATGTAATTTTTCCCAAAAAGGCAGCAAAAAAGAAGCAATGTTTCTCCGGTTCTTTCTCAACATTGCCTCTTTTTTGCTGATGTATGTTTTTTTATATACCAATTCCATAAAATCAGGTTCTCTATCTTTTTCTTATATTTTCGTGTGTTATCTATTGTTTCTATATAATCGTAAGCTCCTGCTTTCAGTATAGAAAAAATATCCTGTATTGATCCCCCTTCGCTAATAGCAAGAATAGGCGTTAAATGCCCCAAACTCCCTTTTATTTTTATAATAGCCGCAAATGCCCTTTCCCTCTCTATTATCTCTTTAGTAAAATGGAAAATCACAACATCTGCCGTTGGATATCTATTGTTTTCCAACTGTTGATAAGTACACCATTTTAATTGGTGTTTTTTCCCAATAATCCTTTCAGTACTGTTATACAGTTTCTCATCATCACTAAACAGCAATATTTTCACGCTATCCATATATCAGTCCCCATACCGCATACCAAATTTATCTTTCCATTTTACCATTCTTTCCTTTCTCATTATTTTTTATGTAATTATTTCGAGTGTTCATGTAATTATTCCTGCACATTACTATATAAGACTATCCGAATTTTAAATTTTCCTGGTTCTGAATCCTCTATTACCACTGATCCATGATATTTTGCTACTGCCCGATACACAGAGGCTAAACCTACTCCATGATTTTCTGCATCTGACTTTGTAGATTTCAAGCGGTTATCTCTTGTTTTTAACAGCTTCCCTTTATAACTATTGTCTACGAACAATAATAGATTATTTTTATCAAATTTCATTTTGACATTTATATATCTATTTTCTTCAACCTTCTCTGCTGCTTCCACTGCATTTTCCAGTAAATTTCCCAATATCAGACTCAGATCAGCTCCTTTAAAAGGCATTATCATCGGAATACAAATATCCGTTTTAAAAATTATTCTTTTGTTTTGGGCAGTTACATACCAATATCCAATAAGTGAATCAATCACAATATTCCCACTATTCGATATTGAGGCAATCACCATACCGCCCTCTCCCATAATTTCTTCAATAAAACCTGTCATTTTTTCATATTCTTTATTTTCTGCATAAGCAAGAATGGAAATAAGATTATTCTTCATATTGTGTTTTATATCCCGCAACTGCAACATTGAAAGTTCTCTTTCTTGCTGATGACGTTCGCATAATTCCAGTTGCTGTTCATATACTGCTGCCATTCTCCTTAACCGCAAATCATCAGCCAACTTCATATAGACATAAAATATCAATATGTTCATACCAAGTAAAATAAGTACAGTAAATGTAGAGTTTATACGAGTACGTCCATTATTATTTGCAAATCCAAGCATAAATATATTGTTCATGATATAAATGCTTCCTGTTGGGATCAACACAAGTAAAATACTGTATCTGACCGGCAATTCCTTAATATCATCATCTGTGAACACTTTCTTTAATGCAAGAATTACTGCATTAAAAAATATTTTTGAAACGAAAGAGCCTACTTGGCGAACTGCAGCATATTGAGGGCAGTATGTTAGCAAAATATAGTTGCACAGGGTTTCCATCAACATCCAAATCGCATTAAAGGTAATTACAAATACACCTTTGTTCCACCATCTACCTTCATAAGTCATCATAACTGCCAAAAACGTAAACATAATCGTCACAGCAATATTGATGTAGGCAGGAAAACTAATAATCGTTGTTATTCCAAATTGCCAAATCACGAACAGCGTTATACCGATCACCGACAAATACCTTTTTCTCTTACGAGCAAAAAATATATCGAAATAAAAAAAGAATAAATATACTGCCCAAAGGCAAAGCAATATATCTATCCCACACATTAATACCCTATTCGTCCACATAAAACGTATCCTCCATAGAACAATATTGTTCACTAATTATCTTTCTCCGGTCTTCACTGATTGAAATTTTTTGTCCATTATCCATTACTACAGAATCATAAGATTGTCCGGATATATGTTTATAATTCACCAGAAAAGACTGATGAACTCGCAAAAAAGAAATTTTACATGTTTTAAGGGTTTCTTCAATCTCATTAAGTTTTCCGTACAGTTCAAGGATTTCTTGTTCCGTTACAATAAATATTTTTCGTTTGTTGCTTTCAAAATATAAAATATCCTTGATTGGTACTTTATGATTCATACGTTGATAACTATAGCGAAAATAAAAATCTTCACTATTAATGTCTTCATATACCGACTTAAAGCACTTTTCCATTATTTTATCTGTTACAGGTTTTACAAGAAACTGAAACGGTCTTACCTCAAAGGATTCCCTCATATAACTTTCATGGCTCGTAACATAAATAATTCGCACATTTTTATCGTATGTTCTAATTCTTCTAGCTGCCGAAATACCATCTTCTTTATCCATTTCTATATCCAGATAAATAACATCATACCTCTCACCTGCTGCGATAGCATCTGCTAAACTCTTTCCATTCCAGAATACTTCTATTTCAGTATCAACAAAATTTCTTTTAGCTATATCCTGGAGAAGTCTTTCGATTTTTCCAGTTATTTGAATATCATCATCACAAATTGCTATATTTAACATTCACTCCACTCTCTTCTGCATGTTTGCTGATTTTTTCTTCTCACTCGTTTTTTTTACTATTTGTATAATTGACCAAATCATCTCCTGATCACATGGATCTAACTCTTTATACACTTCCACTAAATCGTAATATTCGTCTAGTACTTCGTTCATTTTCATCTGCCCATTCAAATCTCTTTTTACATCTGAAACTCCCAGCAAATAATCTGTTGTTACATTGAAGTAAGCAGCAATCTTTTTCAGAATATCTACTTTTATTAACGTAACATCTCTTTCGTACTTACTCAACATTTGCTGTGTTATCCCTAATTCTACTGCAAGGATTTCCTGTATTAACCCTCTTTTCTCACGTAATTGTTTAATACGACTTTCCATAATTGCCTACCTCTTAATCATGTTGTACTATCATGCTACCCTATTTCATTCATAGCGATACAAATAATAGAAGTAATCAATTACGCAAAATATGCAAAATACGAAGACGAGCAGTGCAATCGCACTGCTCAAATCTTATTCATGTAGCCATATAAATGATGTTGTTGCGGAATATATTTCCTGATAAATAATATCCGCCATTTCACTTTCAGAAGCTTCTTTATTTTTTTCTCCTATTTCTCTTCCCACTTCATTGTTATGTAAGTCCATATCTCTATGTGCTGTTTTTGGATATCCGTCTGATTCTGTTCCTGTAACATCTTTGTCTTCATGAGCAGTTGCAAATAACTCTGCTCTTTCTTTTCCTATTAAAACAGTCATTTCAGCATTCCAAATTCCATGACGAAAAGCATCACTTCTATTTCCTAAACCATTTGTCCCAAATTTTGCCTCTGTCTGCGAAGTAGCAATATTTTTTGCTTTATTTACCTTTAGGGCATCAAAAGGATAACGAATACATAGTTTCTTTTCTGAATCTGTAAGCGCATTCCAAATATCTATAATCCCCCTTTCCACATCTTGATGATTGGCTTCCAAAAAAGACATGAGCATTTCTTCTGAATAATCTGGGTGAGTAGCCTTAATGTTCTGGATTTCTGCAATCAATTTTTCAAAATCCCTTTCTTCTGCACCAATCAAATCACTTCTTTGCTGGTCATTTTCGCTTGCCATAACAGAGAATGGAAAAGCCATTATCACCACCAGCATTAGGCTGAATACTTTAAATAGTTTCTTCATAGAATATACCTCCGATCTCATATTATGATTATATTTTACCATATTTAATGTACTATCCCATCTACATGTAATTTTTTCGATTCCCTGTGTAATAATTCCCATAGAGGCATTTTCAAAAAAAAGAATGGCAGTATTAAACAACCGCCATTCCACTCTTCATATACTTTTTACCACAGTAAAATGCAACCAAACCTGTATCTTCCAAATTTACCCATTTTTAGCATTTTCTATCTTTATTTCACTTCTATTTTTACTGTTCCTGAAAAATCATTACCTACAATCCCGATATAATTACTGCCATCTGGTAATGTTATTGTATTTTCATAAGTACCTGTTGTTTTTATTAAAGTTTTAGGTTCATTGCTACCAGAAATAATGAATATTTCAGCTTCTCCTTTTGTTATTTCTAGGTTACAAAACAATTCAACCTGCTTCCCTGCCGCTCTTTCTATTGTTGTTCCTCCAAAAAGATATTCTGTATCAGAAAATTTTTTGTACTCTGCTTGATATGTCCCCGTATAATAATCTTCCCCATAATCTCTTTTCCCTTGCAGGTTTATATCATTGGTTAATTGTACTTCTCCCACCTTTTCGACTACTGCATTATATTTTTCCAACACCTCCTCTTTTGAACACCCAGACAATAACAAGCAAAACATTAGAATAAAGAAACAACTTTTTTTCACTTATAACCACCCTTTCTTTGGTTTGACTTTTTTTGTTTTTGTACGAGTTTTTTTGTTCTCCTTTTCTTTCATTGTTGCGACTAAAATTACAGAAATAGCGACAATAATTATCAAGCTACATAAACACAATGGAAAACTCCATTGTACGGATGTATCATAACTTCTATACCCAATTAATCCCAGACTTGCAGTAATAGGATATATATTAGCCAATGTCATATTTCCTGCTGCAAACATACCTCCATATCCATACACAAAAGCAACAATGACACCTATCATAAAGCCGCCTGATAGTCTGCTTGTTATAACAATAATTGGTAATACCGCTAGATACAAAAGTAAATTTTCCAATGTTATTTGTACTAGCCCTTGGATTACCAAATTTACTGTAAATCCAGGAAAACCAACTATACACTCTGCAATTAACGTAAATATCGTACAAATAAGCCCAAATAATATTGATAACATTGCACATACAATAAGTTTTCCTACCAACAACTTTTTAAATGAAATTGGAATGGTAATAATATTCTTCAAAACATCGTCTTTTTCTTCCCGCGATATAATATATCCAGCAATCAAAGCTATGCACATTGGGAAAATCATTGACATATTATTTTTGATTACCTGCTCTATTAAGTATCGAAAATCCCATACAGATCCATCATTAGCCATAGAAGTAAAAAGTGTCAATAGAACAGAGAGTAGCATAAGAGCTATCCCCGCCCATATAATATGATAACGTTTTAATTTCAATAATTCTGTTTTTACAATAGTCCTCAATTTTATTCCCCCCTTTTCTTGTACAAACAGTCAATTAATAGTATTGAAATTCCTGCCATAATCCCAAGAATTAATATTACTTGAAAAGTTGAAGGAATTAATCCATTCATTTGTACAAGGTTCATATTAATTCCATGTCTTTTCATATCTCCAGCACTCCAAAATGTTGTAAGCGGCGTAGGAAGTAACCATAATATTGTCTTTGGTAATGCATCGAAAAGTGCTGTTGCACTCATATTTAAAACGCTATAAAAAATACATAATAAAACAGAGAAAACATAAGTACGACTAAAAAATACCACTATAACAATCAATGGTAATGTTCCTGCGGTAATAAATATTCCTGTTTCAACCGCCAGAAATATTTTGTATCCTAAACCGTATACATCTAACGTAAACATACCAACCAGAACTGTTGCTACCGTTGATGCTATGCAAAATACAACGCCTATAATAAATAGCACTATAATTTTTGCTGTAACTACTTGCGTACTGGATAGTGGGATTGTTTTAATATTTTTAAATGTATCATTATCACGTTCAATAAAAAACAACATAGCAGCTACTACTCCGATAATACAGGGTAATAAAAATTGGATTCCATACCCCAATACCATATTAAATAGTCCGTCAAATGCGTCCGCTTTATCAATATATTGCTCCATCATAGCTGGTGTTGTCATTAAATAAGCCAATGGAAGCGGAAACATAAATGCAGCTAAAGTTACTAAAAGAATAAACTTTTTTCTTTTCAGTTTTTGAAATTCAACCTTAACTAATTTAAGCAATTCCTTCACCTCCGGTCACCCTTTTAAAATAATCTTCCAATGTTTCTTCGCATAAATGAACTTCTGTAATTTCCAATCCTTGCTTTACAAAAACATAAGTAATTTCTGATCTAGGGATTGTTGTATTATATAATTGAAGTCTATTTTTATCACATATTTGAAAATCATCACATTCAAATTCTTTTCTTAAAATTTCCGCTGCGCGCTGGCTATCCGATACCATAAAATTGACATAGCGACTATTTTTTTTCGCCAATTCTTTCATACTTTCTTCTTCAAGTAAAATTCCCTTATCAATAATCCCTATATCATCTGCCAGTAATTCTATCTCTGATAATATGTGACTAGAAATCAAAATAGTTTTTCCCTGAACATCACATAACTCTCTAATAAACGAACGTACCTCTGCAATACCTATAGGATCCAAACCATTAATAGGCTCATCTAATATCAGCAAATTGGGATTGTGCATAACTGCCAATGCAATGGCCAGTCGTTGTTTCATCCCAAGTGAATATTCCGCAAATAACTTTTTATCACGATAGGGCAAACCGACAACTTCCAAAGCATCTCTTACACACTTACTTTTATTTAATCCTCTAAGCTCCGCAAAAATACGAAGATTTTCAGTCCCAGTCAAATTAGGATAAAATCCTGGTGATTCTATTAAACTACCTATATGCGGTAAAATATCTTTACTATTGGTTTCCATACTTTTCCCAAATATTTTTATGTTTCCCGATGTCGGTTTTGTTAATCCTAACAGCATTTTCATTGTAGTCGTTTTTCCTGCTCCATTACGTCCCAACAGTCCATAAATTCTTCCTTTTTTCACATGCAAGTTCATTGCAGAAACACTCTTTTGCTCTCCATACTGTTTTGTTAAATTATTGGTTTGAATAATATATTCACTCATTTTTTTATACCTCCTTTTTTTATACTGTAATTATATACCAACTACATTGAGATTTCCTTGAAGTAACCTTGAGGTAACCTTGAGATTTTCCTCTTTCTCTATACTTCTTTTTCCACAAGATGTATAATAATTTAAACTATAAAATTTTAGGAGATAAAAATATATGTATGATAAATTTATACTTATCGTTGATGATGAACAAGAACTACTCACCCTTATTAAAACAATATTTGAAAGAGCAGGCTATACAAAAATAATGACCGCAACATCTGGAGAAATGGCTTTACAAATAATAAGAGAAACTCTACCTGACATGGTTATTCTTGATGTTATGTTACCTGGTATGGACGGATTTGAGGTATTGCAAGAAATCAGAGCCCTCAGTAAACTTCCGGTTCTTATGCTGACCGCCAAAGATGCAGCCGAAGATCGTTTTTCTGGTTTTGAATTGGGAGCAGATGATTATTTAATCAAACCATTTTTGCCTAAAGAACTATTGTTACGTGTTCAAGCTATTTTAAAAAGAAGTTATCCTACAGAGAAACGAATTATAGAATTAGAAAATTCTTTTATAGATATTGATAAGGCAGAAATACATCGTGAAAATAAAATTATTCCTTTGACTGCTAAAGAATACAATATATTATTAAAACTTGTAGATAATGCCAATCACATTGTAACAATAGGAACTCTTTGCCAAACTGCTTGTGGTGAAATGTGGCAAGGGTATGAAACTACCCTCATGACACACATTCGGCATCTTCGAGAAAAAATCGAAAAAAATCCTTCTTCTCCTGTTTCACTGCTAACAGTTAAGGGGCTAGGATATAAATTGCTAGTGAAAGGAGTAAAATAATGAAGCTTGCCAAGCGTTTTTTTAAAAAATATCTTCTTTCCACCCTTATTATATTGATTTTATTTTTTGTACTAAATATTATTTTAATATGTGGGACTTTACTCATGGCATGGAATAATTCTACTGATCCAGATATACCCGTCCAAACCATTAGCAAAAATATCACGCTCAATGTAGATGGAACAATTTCTTCTACTGATTATATAGAAAATATTCTAAAAAATAAAAGTGCCTGGGCGATGATTTTAAACGAACAAGGAAATGTCATTTGGGAAAAATTTTTACCCGAAGAATTGCCAAGAACCTATTCAAATTTACAAATAGCCAAGTTTAGTCGGTGGTACTTACAAGAATATCCTGTTTTTATCCAAGAACATTCTGCCGGCTTATTGGTTATCGGGTGCGAACCTAATAGTATAACAAAATACAATTTTTCAATAGATATTAATTATATTCACAGCCTAATAGTCGGTATCTTTTTAATGATTTGTTTTAATATATTACTGATATTTATATTATTCTGGCGTAATACACATAAAATAGAAAAATCTATAGTGCCAATCATTGACGGTATTGACTCTATTGCTCAGGGAAAACCCATTACCCTTTCAGAAACAGGTGAACTTTCAAGTATAAATGCTGAACTAAATAAGGCTGGAAAACATCTTCTACAAAAAGAACAGGCGCGTGCCGAATGGATTAATGGTGTTTCGCATGATGTCCGGACACCTCTTTCTATTATTTTGGGATATGCTTCTGAAATCGAAAAAAATGAAGATGCTTCGCAACCTGTACAACTACAAGCAAGTATAATTCGTAAACAAAGCGAAAAACTCCGTAGCCTAATCGCAGATTTAAATTTAACTTCAAGACTAGAATACTCTATGCAGCCTTTAATAAAAACCAGTTTTTCTCCTGTGGAAATTGCCCGCCAAGTAATCATTGGCTTTATGAATGGACCAATAGACAACAAATATTCTTTTGACTTTCATTCATCATCTGATACGATTCCAGTATTGATCAAAGGAGATACGGAACTTTTTTCAAGAATGCTAAGCAATCTAATTCAAAATTGTATTAATCATAATCCTCATGGTTGTGAAATAACAGTTGAAATTTTAAAAGAAAATGATACCTGTATTATTTCCGTCATTGATAATGGTGGCGGTATGACTTCTACACAAATAGAAAAAATGAATAGTGGTATTTTTCCTAATAATATGTACAATTCAAATGGGGAGTCTGTTCATGGATTTGGTCTAAAATTGGTTTACCAAATATTAACCGCCCATAACGGAAATATCAAATATGAAAATATACTTCCTCATGGCTTAAAGGTCATATTAGAGATACCTATTGAACATATTGATCCGTATGAAGAAAAGATCTCTTAAAAGAACAGGTGAAAGCCATTATCTGACTTTCACCTGTTCTTAATTATTTACACTATCATAATATGCGCCCTTTAACTGAAGTAGTTCCACATGTGTTCCGGATTCAATTATTTTTCCTTTTTCAACTACGTATATTGTATCAGCATCTTGTATGGCATTCAGTCTATGTGTAACTACAATCTGGGTAATATGTAGTTGTTTCAAATTATTACATATTCTTCGTTCTGTAAGAGGATCTAAGTTGCTTGTGGCTTCATCAAAAATAATAACTTCCGGTTTCAGTGCCAATGCTCTTGCTATAGCAATACGCTGTTTTTGTCCTCCTGAAATGTTCTGTCCATTTTCTCCCACAAATGTATTAAGTCCCAATGGGAATTTTTCTATATCATCTTTCAGTTCTACTAAATCTAAATAATGATATATTTCCTCATCTGTCAACGTATTTGTAATATCCACGTTTTCTCTAATTGTTCCATTCATTGCCATTGGAACCTGAGTAACTATGGCAAATATCCGATCTATATCCTCTTTGCATATTTGTTTTATATCTTCCCCGTTTACTAAAATTTGTCCTTGATAATGAGAAAAGACGTTCAATAATAATTTTGTAATTGTAGTCTTTCCACTTCCTGAACTTCCTACAAATGCTATCTTCTCCCCCTTTTTTAGCATCATACTAACATTCTCTACATCTGGCTTCGTGCTTCCATAGTAAGAAAATGTTACTTGCTGCATTTCCATAGACTCAAATGAATTAATATGCTGAGTACCATTTTTACGGTTAGATTTATAATTCATTAACTCTTTTAAACGAATCATTGTTTCCTTTAAAACATTAATTTGAGGTACCACCAAAGATAGAGTTTGAAATGGACCTGTAAAATATCCGGCAAGTGTGACAAAGGCTATTAACGTTCCTAATTCCAACCTATTATCACAAACCAAGTATCCTCCTATAACGTAAAGTATCAATGAAGAAGCTATTGAAAAAGCCCCCACCACCGACTCCATAATATCACTTATTTGTACACGCTCACGTAATCTCTTAATTAAATGCTTATAATCCTGTTTCAGACTATCACTCAGCATATTCTCTATTCTCATGCACCTTATTTGCTGGATATTAGTCAAAGTTTCTACCATTCGTGCCTGTAATGCACTCTGATCTGCAATATAATTTTTAACCTTTATTCTAGCTTTTTGATTTAAAATCATTACTATTGTTATCTGTATAACAGTCATTACTATTATAACTGCAAACAATGGTATTGACTGTGTTATCATCATTATTCCGCAAAAAACAGCAGTAACCACATCTATCACTGTTGAAATTAGAGCTGTTGATATAAATTCGTATATATCACTGACACTATTAAAGCGATTTTCAATATCTCCTGATGAATGGCTTTCAAAATAACTTAAATCAATATCAAATATTTTATTCAGCATTAAAAATATAGTATCTTTGTATATATTATTCTGTAAAATAAGTATTACCCTTTTTTTAGCTAAATTTGCAAGTAAATAACTTAATGCCACTGATAATATCAGTAACGCATATTTTACAAAATTGAAGCCTAATGTATCATACGTTATTTCATTGACTATTTTTTTTATAATGAGCGGTGGAATCAATATAATTCCCTGTGTAACCAACGTTAGAATACTTGCCAGAAATAATTTGCTTTTATTTATAGGTATAAGAAAAGACTCACGTTTCTCACGTTTATAATTCTTTTCTGTTGGTCGAACACATACAAGTACATCTAAAAAATTCTTTTTAATAGATGAATAATCAACCTTTTCTTTTCCTTTTAAAGGATCTAAAAGTATATATTTCCCATATTTTTTCTCCGCAACTACAACATAATGATTTTCTTTTGAACACATGATAATCGGTAAACATTTTATCAAATTTTCTTCGGTTTCGTAGTTTCCATACGCCTTGAATGAAAAATTATGTTCTTCCGTAATTTCTTTCATTTTTGCTAAAGACATACCATTTCTTCCAATACTTGTTGTAGCTTTTAATTCACTAATATCTATCTTATATTTATAATATTGGAAGATCATTGTCAATGCTGCTATACCACAGTCTGTTGTCCCCATCTGGCGAATCAATGGCACACTTTTTTTGTGCATAAATACACCTCCCTAGTATAATAAATTAGTATTGGAAATAATAAATTCTATTATTTCCAATACTATCATTTTAGACTTCCAGAGCAATTACACAAGGTAAATCTTTTTTTATATCTCGCAGCAAAGAATATCCCATGCCACATAGTCCTGTCATAAATCCTTGCAATTTATATCCATATAGATACGCATTATCGCAATCAAATACACCATTACATACATTCTCAGCAATAATATCACGAATATCTACATAATATTTTTCTATCTTTTTATCTGAATGGTCTTTTAAATATTCAAATAAAATTTCTGTATTACCTAAATTACCATGACATAGACAATTGTTTCCTAAAATTCCCTCTTTTAATATTGTATTCACTGCTACTTTTATATCATTTTCTATCAAATCCGAATACCGCCCATTCAATATGACATTTACTTTAGATCGGCTAAGCAATATGCCTGCAGCGCCATGACACCAAGCAACGGTAAAACTTCCTCCATCAGATGCTTTTTCTCCTGCATATACCCTTTCGTCTTTCCAATTTCCTTTTTCTTTCACAAATAAAGAATTTTCAAATTTAATGCCATCGAGCAGTGATAATAAATACTCCTCTTTCTGAGTCACCTGCCATAGTTTTGCCAGTGCTAAAACTATTCCAGATGCTCCATGTGAAAATCCCGCTAACGGCGAAGTTCTTCCATCTCCATTCCATCCGCCTTTAATAGAGCCTTCCTTTTCCTGAGCATTTACTATTATATCTCCTGCTATTTCTGCCGAAGCGATATACTCTTTATTTCCGGTTAGCTGATACATATTGATCAATGTAATAACTGCGCCTGCATTACCATAGACAAGATCAAAACTGTTATCTCTGGTAATCGCTTTCTTTAATATTTTATAGTGCTTTTTTGCATAATCCAAATATTTTTCTTTATTTGTAATTTTATACAGTACCTCATAAGTGTACATTATAGACGCTTCTCCACCAAAGGCGCCACTGCTTTCATTTTCTATTCCCTCATTTCGTTCACACATCTCATCTGTGTATGTAAATAATTCCTTTTCAATCGCATTGCATATAATAAGGTACTCCTTTTGGGGATCAACAGTATACAATGCGTTAAAGAAAATTGCTAGCCCAGACATTCCTTCATATAAATAGGTACCAAGTGGTCTTATATCCCATGAGCAGTCATCTTCATTTCCTATTAGAGTAACACCAATCCAATTAACTTCTGTTCTATCTTTATTAAAAACAGCAGTTTTTATAAGAGAATCAGCCAATTTCTGAACAGCTTTTAACAGATGAGCCTTATTTTTTTCTCTGTGCGGAATCATTTTCATTTGTTGAAGCTCTATCTTTTTATCCTCAACCTGAAATTCGTTTATCTCTGTCAGAATAATATTCATGAACATTAATTGCCTTTTTAAATCATCTTCATCTAACAATACTATCTTTTTCTTTAAGTGTTCCAAACTGGTATATTCAAAATAGTCTTCGATTTTCTCACCTTCTGATCCGAAAAGAGATTTACCTGATGTATTGAGATAAAAATATGGAATGTCCATGTTTAACATGTCTTTTATCTCACATTTCACAACACCTTTATCTCCTTGTGTAGCTTCATACTGTTTAAATAAACTACACAAAAACATTTGTCTATCTCTTCCATCTTGCATAAAATCCGGATGAAAAGATGTGTGTAATAACATAGAATATCTTTGGGTATCCTGAACTAAATGGCGAATATTTAAATTACCAAACATATCGGCATATTCAAGAAACTTTTCTTTGTTCTCCAAAACATATTTATACGCATCTTCAAATCCTGCATTTATTTCTTTTAGATAATGAAATGCTGATACATTTTCTCCATCTAATTTAACAAGATTTTGATTTACTCCAGTTGTAGGATGTTCATATACAAATCTCATATTTGAAGTACATAAATCCGCTATTTTAGGAATAACTATAGGATATTCCTTTCCCTCACTACCTTTAATTGCACTCATATCTACGCCTTGGCCCAAATTTGAAAACCTATAGTGTGGCAATAAACCTGAGTATAATACTGACTCATGAAGGATATAATTTATTTCCTCCTTTGCAGAATTTGTTCTCCCTCTTCTACGGTTATCTAGTATAGTTTCTGCATCTATAATAATTGGATATTCTCCTGCGGCAATCACATTTTCTTCATGTAAATCATTTGTATTAAGAATATAACTACCGAAAATCAATATTCCAAATCTATAAAAATACCGTCTGATTTCATCCTCTGTTTTACAACTTTTATAATATACAAATTCCTCCCAACCATACTCCTGACAATCTAATATTTTTGGTTCATACATCTCATATTTACAACCAGCATTTATCTTTCCCAGAAAATCGAAATACACTTTTTCAATTTTTAATGAACGTGGTTTATACACAATTTTAGTGCCATTATCCAACTTAAGAATACTTACCCCATTCCCTTTTTTATGAGAATCCGAGATATTAGAACTTATTTCAACTACATTTTTAAATTCTAAACCTCCACAAAATTTATTCGCAATTTCATTTTTATCTTTATTAAGTCTTTCTAATAAAAGTACATAATAAGAAGATAAGTTTTCTACGGTTTCTGTAACTGAACGTAGTAAACATGGATATATATTGAAAAGCTCCTGTTTATACGATTTCTTACTTAAAAAATTATTATTATAATAATCGTATTCTTCCTCTGAATTTCTTCCATTCAGTTTTCCCGTCTTCTTACAAAGATACATTTCAAACATTAATATTCCAAGACTGATCTTCCCTAATCTCTCTAATAAGGTATTTGCGTATGTATCTATAATAGAATCCGTCAAAAAAAGACTTGTTCCATTTTTTAATATGTCTATTCCGTAATTGATTAAAGGTATAAAAAAATTATCAAATGCCAATTTTTCTCCTTTGAATCCGGAATAGTTATAATTGATTGGTTTTTCAAATAATTCTATTTTTACCTTTTCCATTTCTGACATCACGTGATTGTTTTCACATACATAATTTTCAGAATTTAAAACTTTTACTAAATCAATACCATAACATTTCTCAGCAACTCTTAATGTATCTTCTCCTAAAATCTTTTTCCAATATTCAAATATATCTTTTTTATTTTCTGCTTCTGATGTTGTATAACTTCTTTCTGTAAAATATGATGCTCTCTCAGTATTCATGTTCTTAAACACCCCATTCTGCTTTCCATTTCAACTCACAATTCGTATCTGTACTGCACAAACTTCAATTAACGCTTACCCTCTTTATCAACACCTGTGTTTATTTCTTAGGGCAGCAAGGTTTCAGCAAAGTACCAAAATAGCATTCTGCTGTACTTGTACATAAAACTCCGCCGGAATTTCTGGTTTCACCAGCTCCTGCTACAAATTTGTTTAAATCTGCTTCCTGCAGCTCCATCATAACGTTACCAGCTGGATTGCTAAAGTTTTCTTCTCTTGTAATAGGATTTCTCATTTCACTCATAATTATTTCTCCTCGTATTATATAGTAGTAGTTTTTAGAGACCCTCTCCAAGGTCTTTA
>NZ_QULD01000030.1:0-1642 GCF_003481425.1 Blautia sp. OM06-15AC
CCTCGTATTATATAGTAGTAGTTTTTAGAGACCCTCTCCAAGGTCTTTATAACCATTAAAGTCATAGTCCATTCTTTACCTCTTCTGTAGGTTCGACTATGATATATAAGATGCTGTGGATTGGTTAATTTCTCCTACCACTAGATGGTTTACGAAAGGCTCCAACCACAGTCTCTTTGTCCATTTGTTAATCAGTTAGATACCGCATGACGGTTTATTTAGAACGAGGTTACAATCGCAAAGAGCACCCTGTGGTTCTAAAACAGTATCAAATTCATTTCAAAGGAGTTTTATTATGATTTACGTAGGAATTGATGTTGCTAAGGATAAGCATGATTGCTTTATCACCAACTCTGATGGAGAAGTGTTATTTAAAGCATTTACCATCACCAACAACTTAGATGGTTTTAATGAACTTCATCAAAAGATTGCTTCCGTTATGGATGATGTGACAAAAGTAAAAGTAGGACTGGAAGCCACCGGACACTACAGTTACAATCTCCTCGGATATCTCATTGATAAAGGTTTGCCCACCTATGTTATCAATCCGTTACATACAAATCTGTACAGAAAAAGTCTAAGCCTTAGACAGACGAAAACGGATAAAGTAGATGCCCGCACGATTGCTTCCATGCTCATGTCTGATGTGAACTTAAAGTCCTACTCAGACATATCTTACCACAACGAGGAGCTAAAGTCATTAACTCGTTATCGTTTTGACAAAGTGAAAGAACGTGCCAAGCTGAAAACCTCCGTTTCAAGACTTGTCTGTATCTTATTTCCCGAATTAGAAAAACTTGTGCCAACTCTCCATATAACATCTGTTTATGCATTGCTTTCTGAATTTCCCGGCGCTAAACATATAGCCACCGCACACCTTACCAGACTTACAAATCTTCTTTCCGAAGCTTCCAAAGGTCGATATGGTAAAGATACTGCTATTACTTTCAGAGATGCTGCAAGAGCTTCTATCGGCTCAAATATGCCAGCCAAATCTCTTGAATTAAAGCACACCATCAAACTCATTCAGGAACTTGATTCAGAGATTGATGAAATCGAAAAAGAGATCAAAATCATCATGGATGAAATCAACTCTCCAATTCTTAGCATTCCCGGAATTAACTATCGCATGGGCGCTATGATTATTGCCGAGATTGGTGATTTCAATCGTTTTGATTCTCCTGATAAAATCTTAGCTTATGCCGGCTTTTCGCCATCAACATATCAATCCGGACAACTGGATGGTGCCTACGCACATATGGAAAAACGTGGCTCCAGATACCTGCGATACGCCCTGTACAATGCCACCAAGTATGTCTGCCACTGGGATCCAACATTTGCAGCCTATCTTGCTAAAAAACGAGCGGAAGGTAAGCATTACAATGTTGCCATATCACACGCTGTAAAAAAACTGGTTCGAGTGATTTATCATCTTGAAAAAACAAAGCAGCAATACATAAAAGCAGCTTAAATCTTTCTAATTCAATACTCTTTTTTGAGCACCTGTCACGATGCTCTTTTTGTCATGCAGTTTTCAAGGTTCAATGAACTCTAACTGAGTTCCAAATATATCTAAAATACATTTCTGTACTTTATTCAAAAAATATCATTTTAAGGCTTGACTTTTAATAGTTAGTCTTTC
>NZ_QULD01000031.1:0-1159 GCF_003481425.1 Blautia sp. OM06-15AC
TTGCTTCCTGAAACTGTTCCTCCGGGGATTTCTGCCGGGGCTTGGGCTTTTTTGCCTTTCCCGGCGGTTTCCAGTCCTCATAGGAAAGCCCGAAGTCCTGTGCCAGCTGTACGGCGGCTTCTTTCTTTCCCAGCCCATACAGGGCGGCGGCAAAATCAATCACATCCCCATCCGCACCGCAGCCGAAGCAGTGGTAACGCCGATCCAGCTTCATGCTTGGGGTTTTATCGTGATGGAACGGGCAACAAGCCATCCCGTTCCGACCTACATGGATTCCATAATGCTCCGCAGCCTGTCTTGTTGTGACGGACTGCTTCACAGCTTCAAATACATTCAAATCTATCCCTCCTTGAAAATAAGAAAAGCACCTGACATTCTCTGATTGAAAATGGCAAGTGCCTGTTAAAGTTCCATATCCTGTTGTTTGTGTTTCGTCTGTGCCGGGACAGTTCTTTGTGCTTTTTTCTCGTCAGCCTTATCCTGCAAGACTTCTTTGATAGGCTGTTTCTTGGGCGGCTCTTTGCTTTCTTCTGTGCCGGGGGTGGCTTTCCGTACCCAGTAGCGAATGTCCCGCAGCTTCTTCAAATCCTCCTGTACCTCGGTCAGCGGTGTTTTCAGGGCTGCAATTTCTTCCAGAAGCGTTTCCTGCTCCTCTTGCAGCTCCTTTTGGGTACTGTCCTTATCGTCCGGGTGCTTGGCAAGGTAGGCGGCGGCTTTCGCATACCGGGCAACCTCCGAGTATTCCTGTTTGAATTTCTCCTTTGTTTTCTTGAAAAATATCTTCTGGTACTTCTCATAGACAGGCTTACATTCCTTGCAGTCTGTCCGGCTGGCAAGAATCCCGTCAATCACTTTGCTTCGGGCTTCCTTTGGCTTCATCTGATTGCGGTAATCTGCGGCTGATTTCCCGGAAGATTCCAGAAATGCTTCTAAGTCCTCCACAGTGGAAAGCCCCTTTTGCTGGAGATAGGACAGGGCTTCGCTGACTGCCTTTAAGTCCTGTGAAGTCCCCCGATTTTGTCCAGACCTCGTCCAGTCCTTCCGTTCTTCCTTTCGTATCTCCATATATTTCATCAGTAGATTGGGAAGAAGTGTCGCTTCCTCCGCCGCCTTTTGTGCAAGCAGTTCTTTCCGTTTTTCTCCCAGCTCGGTAATCCAG
>NZ_QULD01000032.1:0-1099 GCF_003481425.1 Blautia sp. OM06-15AC
AAGTAGGTAATCATCCGTATATTGACATTTTATAAAAGCCATCTGATACTGTTTCTGGCTGTCTGCCAAATTCTATATCAGATGGCTTAGTATTATTTTTTTAGTTTAGTACGGCAGTATTCCGGAAGATCTTCTGACCATGGAAGCAGTTTCTTTAACTCTTCCTCTTTAGGAAAAGCTCCCATTTTTCTGAGTTCATCCAATATATAAGTCAGATATGCGTATGGTTTCAGATGGTTCAGAAGTGCCGTTTCTGTAATGCTGTAAACAAGGGCACTGGCACCAGCTCCCCGTACACTTTTGGCAAACAGCCAGTTGCGGCGTCCCACTGCAAAGTTTTTCAATGCACGTTCTGCACTGTTGTTGTCTATACTGAGATGGCCATCTTCCAGATAGCGTTTCTGATATGCTTCCTGATTAAGCGTATACAAAATGGCATCACCAATAAGGGAAGACCTGTCTACAGAATCTTCCATCGTATGCAGCCATTCAAACAGGGCATCCATAACTGGACGGGACTGTTTCTGGCGCTCCTCATATTTTTCTTCCGGTGCTTTATTGTGGATCATTTCCTCGATCTTATAGAGGATCCCGATCCTTGACATCGCCTGATATGCAATGGTCTCTTTCAGCTGTTCTTTTGTAAAGTCTTTTTTTAATGCTGTGAGGGCTGCATCAAAACGTCGTCTTGCATGGGTAAGGCACCCGCTTACTATGATACCTTCTCCTAAACTGTGATAAGCCTGATATCCATCACAGGTCAGATACCCATGAAACCTGTCCCCTAAAAAGTTTACAGGATGATATCCCGCACGGGTCCTTTCATAATCGAAGAGTACCATCTGCGGGGAACCACTGAATTCATCCGTGAGATATACCCACATCCAGTTCTGGGTCGTCCCTTTCTGATCCGGTTCTCCGAGTACCTGGATCCGGCTTTCGTCACAATGGATATATCTGCTTTCCAGAAGTTCCTCTTTCATCAGCTGATACAGCGGTTTCAGGTATCTGTCTGCACAGTTTATGATCCAGTTCGCCATAGTCTTTGTGGAGAGATCGAGATCATATCTGGCAAACTCTCTTTCCTGACGTGCCAGAG
>NZ_QULD01000033.1:0-840 GCF_003481425.1 Blautia sp. OM06-15AC
CTGGCTGCCGCCAGCTACCCTTTTGTGGACTTGCCATCTGGGGACACCTTGCGTTGTAAGCTGTTCCCAGCCGACAAGTTTTACAAAAGCTCTCTGTACTTTGAGGGTCGAATAAAGTATAATGAAGTCAATGAGAAATCGGGAGTTGGAGGTATTCACTATGAAAAAGATTATAACCGTAACGCTTTGCATTGTGCTGGTTCTTCTCTTTGCCGGATGCGGAAAGAACGGCGATACATCAAAAGTGGAAATTGATTATGGAGCATCTTCCGTTTATTCAAAAGAAGAAATAGATTCTGCCATTGAGATTATAAAAAAGCAGTTCGCTTCGTTTGAGGGCTGTGAATTGCATAGCCTTTCTTATATGCCAGATGAAGAATGCAACAATGCAGATAACATTGAATGGATGAATGATTTAAGAACGGAAGATAATAAAGAAGCCTTTACGCAATGTATTGCATTTAAAAGTAGTTTCCGTTCGCCAAAAAACGGCGGCGGTGCATGGGAGGCGAACGAAGAATACACTTGGTCATGGTGGCTTGCACGGTGTGAAGGTGGAGAATGGAAGTTAATGACGTGGGGGTATTGATAAGCGTAAGAACTTCCAGTTTGCCACTCACACATCGGGTCAACTTGTCCCGAACTTTTACAACTTAATACCCGCCGCCCACACAGCGGCACACCAAGCAGGAAATCTGAAAAAGGTTGCCTGCTTTTTTTCTGCCCGAAATGAGGTGGTAAAACGCCACCCCATCCACCAATTACCGAAAGGAGGGACACGAAATGTCCTGCCCACACAACGAAATCACGATTGTTCAGCGCAGCCAGCGGCAGTCTGCG
>NZ_QULD01000034.1:0-204 GCF_003481425.1 Blautia sp. OM06-15AC
CCAAGTGGAATATCTGCTGGATGTGCTGCTGTTCGGGGAGACAGAGGAAAAAGCGGCTTTGATTACGGACTACGGAAAGGATGTGATACAGCTTGAACAACGAATGGCAGAGCTTGCAGCCGCAGACGCAGCAAGAACTAAAAAACACCATGAACGCTATGCAGCCGCCCCAGAGCATTGAGGAAATCAAGGCGGGGCTGGAAA
>NZ_QULD01000034.1:214-598 GCF_003481425.1 Blautia sp. OM06-15AC
AACTACCGAGAAAGGCGGTGTCCGTCAGAGCATCCGGAACTGCCTGACCGTATTCCAGCGTGACCCGCTGCTTTCCGGGGCTATCGCATACAACATTCTGACCGACCGCAAGGACATCATAAAGCCCATCGGTTTTCACAGGGAAAGCACCGCCCTGAACGATACGGACATGAAGTATCTGCTTCTTTATCTGGAAGAAACCTATGGGCTTACCAATGAGAAAAAGATTGATAACGCCATCGGGATTGTGGCGAATGAAAACAAGTACCATCCCATCCGGGACTATCTCAATACCCTTGTGTGGGACGGGACAGAACGAATCCGTTTCTGCCTGCGGCACTTTCTGGGGGCTGACGCAGACGATTACACCTATGAAGCGTTGAA
>NZ_QULD01000035.1:0-582 GCF_003481425.1 Blautia sp. OM06-15AC
ATATGATTTTCATTCGCTTTCTCCTCCGGGTTTTAACGGGATTTTTCCTTCTGCCCTTCTATGTAAGCAAATACCTGTTCACGGCTCCGGTCACTGACCGTTACAGCACAATAAGACGGATTCCACAAATGCCCTCCCCACAACTCTTTCTTTAGCTCTGGATACAAAAGGAACATCTGGCGCGCAAGATTCCCTTCATGATTTTGATCATGTCTGAAATATAAAACTGTGGTCGACAATCTACAAGCAGATGAATATGATCCGGCATAACCTCCATAGCCAGGATTTGAAATTTATATTCCTGTGCAAGACCTTCCAGCATTTCTTTGCATTCCACATCAATTCCATCTTTTAAAACCTTTTTTCTATACTTGGTACACCAGACCAGATGATACTGCAGAGAGTATACATATCCTCTACCATATGAAAGATCATTTTTATTAATTGTAAACATATCTTTTCCCATAAAAACATTATACCATATACATAGGAACATATCAAACATTTGTTCTCATTTTTATCAAAAATCTTGCGCGTCTAACTCATCACTACTACAATATATTTATGGGTAATCCCCTTACT